>JBBITL010000024.1:0-61875 GCA_037440765.1 Solibacteraceae bacterium | reverse complement strand
CAACCGGTAGCCCCCACAGCGACGCCTGTCAAGATGTAGTTCGCTTGACGCTTACGATGCGCCTGCATAAATTTCTATGCACTGGCAGGCCAATGGAAGCAATGGGTTACGAGGGAGGAGGCGACTCAGGTGGATCGAACCAGGGAGGAGGCAGCCGAGGACAGGATCAAGCCCGCGGTTGAGCCATGCCAACTGCCCTCAGGCCATGCATAATTCAGGTGTCAAGGTAGCGCTCTAACCAACTGAGCTACGGGCCCCCGGAGGACGTTGCCGCCAACGATTCCAGCACACCGCCCGGCTCGCTCCAGACGCGCTCCAATGTGGTAGAACCGTGCTATGCCGCCGCAGTCGACAGAACCTATCCTGATCGCCGGCACGGGGCGTATGGCCCAGGCCATGGGGCGGCTTCTCGCCGAACACGGCGAGCCCGTCTTCGCTGTGGCGGGGCGCGATCCGGCGCGCACGGCCGCCGCCGCGGCCTTCATCGGCCGCCGCGTGAAAGCCGTCGACCTGAAAGCGCCGCCCGGACGCACGGCCCGCGTGCTGGTTGCCGTCTCCGACAGCGCCATCTGCGAAACCGCCGGAACACTGGCCCGGGCGGGCATCCGCCAGGGTCTGGCCCTGCACACCTGCGGCGCCATGGGCCGCGAGGCGCTGGCGCCGCTGGCGGAGGCGGGGCTCGCCTGCGGCGCGATCCACCCGCTCCAGACCATCGCCAGCCCCGAACAGGGGCTTTCGGCGCTGGCTGGCTGCATCTTTGCCGTCGACGGCGACGCGCCTGCCCTGGCCTGGGCCGAGCAGATAGCCAGGAAGCTCGGGGGCTCCTCGTTGCGGGTGCCGCAACAAGTCCGCCCTCTTTATCACGCGGCGGCCGTTATGTCCGCCAACTACGTTGTCGCTCTGGTGGATGCGGCTGCTATCCTGATGAAGGCGGCAGGAGTGGAGCAGGACCTGGCGCTGCGGGCGCTGAGCCCGCTGGTCGAATCCAGCGCCCGGAACGCCCTGCGTCTCGGGCCGGCCGAGGCGCTGACCGGACCCATACAACGCGGCGACCTTCAGACGCTGGAAGACCACCTGCGGGCGCTGGCAGCCGCGCCTGAGACCGTGCGTGATCTGTACCGGTCGGCCGGCCTGCACGCCCTGAACATCGCGGCCCGGCGAGGGTTGGACCCGGACCGGGCGCGCCGCATAAAGAGGCTCCTGCAAGAGGGGGTGGCGGAGAATGGTGGAAGCTGCCAGGCGCGTTAGGGTGCCGGATCTCATCGGCAAGAAGCGGCGCGGCGAGAAGATCGCCATGCTCACCGCCTACGATTTCCCCATGGCGCAGCTCATGGACCGCGCCGGCGTGGACGTTGTGCTGGTGGGCGACTCGCTCGGCAATGTGGTGCTGGGGCACGAGACCACCCTACCGGTCAGCATGGATGCCATGGTGCACCACACGGCCGCGGTGAGCCGCGGCGCGCGCCGGGCGCTGGTGGTGGCCGACATGCCCTTCCTGGCCGCCCAGATCGGCGGCGCAGAGGCGCTGAGGAACGCCGGACGTCTGATCAGCGAAGGCGGCGCCGCGGCCGTCAAGATCGAAGGCGGCCGGCCGATGGCGGACACCATCGGCCGGCTAGTGGAGGCCGGCATTCCGGTCATGGGGCACCTGGGGCTGACGCCGCAGTCGGTTCACCAGCTCGGCGGGTACCGGCAGCAGGCCAGGGGCGAGGAGGCAGCCGCAAGGCTGCTCGAACAGGCGAGGCTCCTGGAGGAGGCCGGCGTCTTCTCTGTTGTGCTGGAATCGGTGCCGGCAGCGGCCGCGCGGGACGTTACCCGGGCGCTGGCGATTCCCACCATCGGCATCGGAGCGGGCCCGGACTGCGACGGCCAGGTGCTGGTCAGCTACGACATGCTGGGCCTGTCGCAGGGGCCCACCCCGCCCTTCGTCAAGCGGTACGCCGACCTGAGCACGGCCATCCTCGCCGCGGTGCGCGAGTACGCAGCCGAGGTTCGAGCCGGGCGCTTTCCCGCAGCGGACAGGAAGAGCGAATGAGCGCCCGACTGTTCCGCAAGCTCGACGAAATGCGCGAAATGCTGGCGCGCGTGAGGCGGATGGGCGCCTCGGTCGGACTGGCGCCCACCATGGGCGCCCTGCACGAAGGCCACGGCCGGCTGCTGGACGAAGCCCGCCGCGGCAACGACTGCGTGGTCGCGAGCATCTTCGTGAACCCAATCCAGTTCGACCGGGCCGAGGACCTGGACCGCTACCCGCGCACCCTGGACGCCGACCTGGCGTTCTGTAGCGAGCGCAAGGTGGATATCGTCTTCGCCCCCGACGCCGGCGACATGTACCCCGAGCCACCGCTCGCCTTCGTGGATGTCACCCGGGTCAGCGAGAAACTGTGCGGCCAGTTCCGCCCCGGCCATTTCCGCGGAGTGGCGACCGTGGTGCTGAAGCTGTTCAACCTCATCCAGCCGCACCGCGCCTATTTCGGCGAGAAGGACGCGCAGCAGCTCGCCGTAATTCAGCGCATGGTGCGCGACCTGAACCTGCCGGTGGAAGTGGTGCCGGTCCCCACCGTCCGCGAGGACGACGGCCTGGCGCTCAGCTCGCGCAACCGGCGTCTGAGCGCGGAAGAGCGGAAGATCGCTCCCATCCTCTACCAGGCGCTGTTGGCGGCGCAGCAGTTGATCGGTTCCGGCGCCACCGAGGCAGCCGAGGTGCAGGCCGTGGCCAAGGCAGTCCTCGCGCAGCAGCCGCTGGTGCGCATCGAGTATCTGGAGGTGGTCAACCCGGAGGACATGCAGCCGGTCGAGCGGGTCGATGGACCCGTGCGTGTTGCCGCCGCGGCCTGGCTGGGCCCGACGCGCCTCATCGACAACGTGCTCTGCCGGCCCGGCCCGCCCCGGACGCCGGACCTCGCCCGGTAGCGGCCGGGCGCGCCCTTCCGTTATCGTGCAGGCTGTGGCTTCGGCATCGGCTTGCGGGGCAGCAGGTCAGGCCGCGTGGCGGCGTTGTAGGCGAACCACGCCACCACCATTGACGCCTGAATCAGGTCACCCTGCTGCACCCTTTCGTAGACGTCCGCGTTGGCATGGTGAGTGCGCGTGGAATACTCGAGCGGGTCCTGTATGAACTGGAACCCGGGCAGGCCCACGGCGTCAAACGAGGCGTGGTCCGTGCTGCCGGTGCTGCGGATGCTGAGGGTCGTCAGGCCCATGTCCTTGAACGGCTCGATCCAGGCCTCGAATACCGGACGGATCATGTCGTTGCCCTGAAGATATACGCCCCGCAGTTTGCCGCTGCCGTTGTCCACGTTGAAGTAGCCGGAGAGCCTGGCGTGCGCCGGCTTCACGGCCATGGTCGCGCGGTCGGCGAAGTGCTCGGTCACGTAGGCGCGGCTTCCCAACAAACCCTGCTCCTCCGCGCTCCACAGCGCCATGCGCACAGTGCGGTCCATTCTGAGATCCAGGGTCTTCAGTATCCGCATGGCCTCCATCATGATCGCGCAGCCGGCGGCGTTGTCGGCGGCTCCGGTGCCCCCCGTCCAGGAATCCAGGTGCGCGCCGATCATTACGACTTCGTCCCGCTTCCTGCCGCCGGGGATTTCGGCAATGACGTTGAAGCTGTCGGTTGTGTCTTCAAGCAGCCGGGCTTCGACATTGAATTCCAGCCGCACGGGCACCTTCTTTGCGATGAGGCGCTGGATGCGGTTGTATTGCTCGGCCGCAATGGCGACGGTGGGCAGCGGGGGCTCGTCCTTGATCTCCCGGGAACCGGCCGAAGTGGCGACTATGACGCCCCACTGGCCCCTGGCGCCCGGCGTCAGCACCAGCAGAGCTCCCTCCTCCTTCAGGAACTCCGCGCGGCGCGCTGTCCGGTTTCGCGCGGCTTGCGGCCCGCCGGCCTGGGGCGGGCCTCCCCCGGCCCGAGCCGGGCCCGGGCGCGGCTCCGGCGCGGCCAGAAGCGCCGTCAGATCGGCGTCAGTGTGGCGGCGCCCCGGCGGCGTGGTCTGCATGGCGATCTCCTGCTGCGGATCAAGCAGCACGATCCTGCCCTTCAGCGTCCCCTTCAGCTTGGCGATGGCCTGGTCGAGCGCGGCGTCCGTGGTTACGGGCAACTCGGCATAGACCGCCTCCCCGCTTACGGCGCCGCCCGTGGACTGCGTCCAGGGCAAGGGGAACCCCACGATGGGCGCCGGCTGCGGTTCCAGCATGTTGCCGGAGTAGCGCGTGAGCGCCCAGCTTCTGCCGAAAGGCCCCCACTTTTCGCGCTTCACGTTCTCCAGGCCCCACTGGCCCGCCTGCTTCACCACCCAGCCGGCGGCCGCGTTGAAGCCCGGCGATCCCGTCAGTCGCGGCCCGTAGACATCGGCCAGGTAGAATACGTGGTCCATGACCTTGGAGTTCTCGATCGCCTCCGCCTTGATGCGATGGGCCACCGACAGGTCCACCTTCTCCTGGGCAGCCAGCGCCGAGACCACCAGCAGCACGAAGAACAGCCGCATCCTCTTCATAAGAGGACGAGCATAGCAGGTCGCCGGGCATTGCCGCCAGGTCTTCACCCCGACATGTCAAGACTCGATTGAAATGTCCCCTGGTGTGTAGCTGGGGATGGGGGCGCGGGAAAAGGGGTTGTGGAAGAGCAGTGGCTCCGGCAGCCGAACGGGGACGTACTCACGGCCGGCGAGCGCCGCCGGGAGATCCTGCGCGGATTGCTGAGGGCCGCGCAGGTCCGGGGCGCGCTCACAAGCGACGCTCACCTGGCCGCGCTCGCCATCGAGCGCGGCGCCACCCTTTGCAGCTGCGACCTGGACTTCACGCGCTTTCCCGGCCTGCGCATACTGAACCCCCTGCCGCCGCAAATCCGTCCGGACCCTACAGCGACCGGAAGTAGTCTATGGTCAGGCGCAGGCCCTCTTCGAGCGGGACGCGGGGTTCCCAGCCCAGCAGGGTGCGGGCCTTGGCGATGTCCGGGCGGCGCTTCTTCGGGTCATCCTCCGGCAGCGGGCGATGCTCCACCGCGCACTTGGCGCCGGTGAGGCGGCACACCTGCTCGGCGAATTCCCGTATGGTCATCTCCGCCGGGTTGCCCAGGTTCACCGGGTAGCGTTCGTCGGAGAACATCAGGCGGTAAAGACCCTCCACCAGGTCGCTTACGTAACAGAAACTGCGCGTTTGCGAGCCGTCTCCGAAGATCGTCACGGGGTGCCCGCTCAGCGCCTGGTCGATAAAGGCCGGCACCACGCGCCCGTCGTCCAGCTGCATGCGCGGCCCGTAGGTATTGAAGATGCGGGCGATGTTGGTCCGCAGCCCGTGCACGCGGTGGTAGGCCATGGAGAGCGCCTCGGCGTAGCGCTTGCTCTCGTCGTAGCACGAGCGCGGCCCCACGGGATTGACGTGGCCCCAGTAGGTTTCCCGCTGCGGATGGATCAGCGGGTCGCCGTAGCACTCCGACGTCGAAGTCAGCAGGAAACGCGCGTTCCAGCGCCGCGCCAGCTCCAGCATATTGCGCGTGCCGGCCGAGCCAACCTCGAGCGTCTCGATCGGGTACCGCATGTAATCCTTGGGGCTGGCCGGCGATGCCAGGTGCAGCACCGCGTCGACGGAGCCTTCCACCGGCACATCCCCGGTCACGTCCTGCTGGATAAACCGGAAGGCCGGATTGCCGGCCAGGTGCGCGATGTTCCGAAGCGATCCGGTAAGCAGGTTGTCGATGCCGGTCACCGAATGGTTCTCTGCTATCAACCGGTCGCAAAGATGGGAACCGATGAACCCGGCCGCGCCGGAAACTACGAATCTCATGCGCTTGTTCGCAGACACGGGCCTACCATCCCATTGTGGCCCCGCCGCTCATGATTCGCCGAGGCTGTATCGCCGCATGCTGCGGGCGCGGCCGGTGGTTTCGTCCACGTCGATGATGACGGCGTGAAGCTCGACGCCCTTCTTGGCGGCCTCCATGCGGACAGGGATGGAGGTCAGAAAGCGGCGCAGGATGATGTCCTTCTGCACGCCGATGACCGAGTCATAGGGGCCGGTCATGCCCACGTCGGTCTGGTAGGCGGTGCCCTGCGGAAGGATGCGCGTATCGGCGGTGGGCACGTGGGTGTGTGTGCCGACCACCGCCGAGACCCGCCCGTCCAGGTGCCAGCCCATGGCCACCTTTTCGCTGGTGGCCTCGGCGTGGAAATCGACGATGCGGACCTTGATCTCGCCGTCAAGAGAACTCAGAATCCGGTCGGCTTTGCGGAAGGGGCATTCAGCCGGTTGCATGTGCGCGCGGCCCTGAAGGTTGATGACCGCGCACCGGACGCCGTTTGAGGAAGGCAGCACGGCCACGCCGCTGCCGGGCAGCTCCTCCGGGTAGTTGGCAGGCCGCAGCAGCAGCGGCTGCCTGGGGAGATACTCCTGGACTTCCTTCTTGTCCCAGATGTGGTTGCCGCTGGTGAGAACGTCCAGTCCATAGGAGAACAGTTCCGCCGCCACCAGCGGCGTCACCCCGAACCCGCCCGCGGCGTTCTCGACGTTGGCGATGGTCAGGTGGATCCTCTCGGCCGACACTATGCGCGCGAGCTGCTCGGCTACTATGCGGCGGCCGGCGGATGCAAAGATGTCTCCTACAAACAGTACGTTCATGTGTCTCTCGGCCCAGGGGCGTTCAGGACCAAAGGAAAGGAGCGCACCGCTTGGCCGCAGCCGTTCCCGGTATTGACCCGCTCTTGTAAACGGGTGGGTATCCGCCGCGCGCCTTCAGGCTTCTCCTCGCATCAGGAGCTTGCTCACCGGCGCGAATTCGAGCCGGACCCCTATGTCGATGGTGTTGGATCAACATAAGGGAACCAGCCACCTGCTTTGCAGGAACGCTCCGTGTCGATGATACCACGGGGGCGGCAGGGCCGCACACGGAGACCGCCATAATGTATGATTCCTAAGGGAGAGAACTTCCTATGAACCGCAGGTACTTTTTGATGGGTTCGGCGGCAGCGGCGGGGGCTGCGCGGGCCAGTGCGCTCGCCGGCGCAAACGACACCATCCGCGTCGCCTGTGTTGGACTGAGGGGCCGCGGGCGCGATCACGTCAGGGCCTTCGGCAGGATGGAGAAAATCCAGATCGCCGCGCTGTGCGACGTGGACGACGCGATCATGGCCGAGCGTCTGAAGGACGTCGCCGGTCTTGGCGCCGCGGCGCCGGCCACTTTCAGGGACTTCCGCAAGCTGCTGGAGGACAAGTCGATAGACGCTGTAGCCATCGCCACACCGAATCACTGGCACGCGCTGATGTCGATCTGGGCCATGCAGGCCGGCAAGGACGTCTACTGCGAGAAGCCCTGCTCGCACAACATTTTCGAATCCAGGCAGATCGTGGCGGCGGCCAGGAAATACAACCGCATCGTGCAGCACGGCAGCCAGACGCGCTCGTCGCCCTCCATCCAGGAGGCGTTTCGGCAGATCCGCGAGGGCCTGCTCGGCGAGGTCTACATGACGCGCGGGCTGTGTTACAAGACGCGGAACACCATCGGGAAGGCCCCGGTGGAGGCGGTCCCTCAGGGCGTGGACTATGACCTGTGGCTGGGCCCGGCGCCCCGGCGCGAGTTCACCAGGAACCGATTCCACTACAACTGGCACTGGTTCTGGGACACCGGCAACGGCGATTTCGGCAACCAGGGCATCCACGAGGTGGACATCTCCCGCTGGGGGATGGGCGTTACCTACCCCACCATGATCACGGCGACCGGCGGGAAATTGATGTTCGACGACGATCAGGAGACGCCCAACGTACTCACGGTCAACTATGAGTTCGACGTCAAGGGCAAGAAGAAGCTGATGGTCTTTGAGGTGCGCCACTGGCACACCAATGACGAGGGGGGAACTAAGATCGGAAACCTCTTCTACGGCGAAAAGGGCTACATGGTGGTGGACGGATACAACAAGGCTTACACGTTCATGGGGCCGAAGGGCGAGCCTGGACCGTCCTGGACGGGCGCGGGCGACCATTACGCCAACTTCTTTGCGGCCATGCGGAGCCGCAAGCCGTCGGACCTGAACTGCCCGATTGAAGAGGGGGCGATCTCCTGCACGCTGATGCATCTTGGAAACATCGCCTACCGGCTGGGGCGGACGCTGAACTTCGACGAGAAGACCATGTCGGTGGTGGACGACAAGCAAGCCAACAAGATGTTTACCCGGCAGTACCGGAAGCCATACGTGGTGCCTGAGGCGGTCTGAGACGGCTGCAAGTATTGCCCGGCGCGGAAGTATCTTCCGGCCTGCACAGCGAGTTTCCCTGTATACGTCCAGGTTTTGCAGCGGCTTACGCGCTGGCAGCAGGATTGCAATGTTGAGGCGAAGGTGACAAGCTCATGGCAAGACAAGCAGGCGTTCTGACGGTGGCCGTTTTGGCTTTTCTGACGTTGACGTCGTGCAGCAGGGAGCCCGCCGAGAAGCGGCAGGCGACGGTCCTGATGAAGGACGGGTCGGAGGTCAGTGGGGCGGTGGTGGCCAGCTCGACTTCCGAGATCACCCTGGCGGGCGGCGATAGCATCACCCGCACCATCCCGATGAGCCAGGTTGCGTCGGGCCAGTATGCCGAGGCAGCGCCTCAGGCGGCAGCGCCGGCCGCCGCGCCGCAGGCGGCAGCGCCGGCGCGGGAGGGCAAACCGCAGCCGGCCCGGAAGGAGGCGGCCCGCGAGCCCGGCGCACCCCCGAGCCGGCCGGCGCCTTTGGTCAGGACATTCGAGCTGGCCGCCGGCACCGAACTGCCGGTGAGGGTCAATGAGGCGATCGATTCGGCCAAGGCGGCCGAGGGACAGAGCTTCGCGGCCGAGGTTGCCGGCGACGTGCTCAACCTCGCCGGCACAACGGTGATCCCGAAGGGATCGCAGGCGCGGATCGTCATCGTGTCCGCCAGCCAGGGCGGCAAGATCCGGGGCGCCTCGGACCTGGTGCTGAAGCTGGACGCGGTAACGGTGGGCGGACGCAGCTACCAGCTCGACGCCGCCGACATCGGGCAGCGCGGCCAGGAGGGGGTGGGCGCGAACAGGCGGACTGCCACCTACACCGGCGGCGGCGCGGCCGTGGGCGCTGTGATCGGCGCCATCGCCGGCGGAGGCAAGGGCGCAGCCATCGGGGCCGGCGCCGGGGCGGGCGCCGGAGCGCTGACGCAGATCCTCACCAGGGGCAAGTCGGTGCGCGTCCCGGCCGAAAGCGTGCTTGAATTCAGGCTGGACTCCCCCCTCAGGATCACCGCGGATTAGCAACGGGCCGGGCAACCGGCCCCGGCCCTAGCAGGGACCCGGTCCCCGGCAGGCTCTTGTCCGGGGCGACCCCCGATATTTTCGCACAATCAGTAAGTTCTACCGTCGATTCCTCCGATTCCTTGCCGATGATACTTTTGTGCTGTCAGCGTCATCAGGCATTCCAGGGAGAGGAGAACGATATATGAAGTTTTTGAGGGAATTCTGGCGCGACGAGCAAGGGCAGGATCTGATCGAGTACGCCTTGATGGCGGGCTTCGTGGCGGTCGCTGCCGGCGCCGTCATGCCCCAAGTGTCCGGCAGCATCAGCACGATCTTCAGCAAGATCGGCAGCGTGTTGGTCGCCAGCGGCGGTTAGCCGGCGGCCAGTTCGCGCAGCAAGGGAAGATTGCCGGCCCGGTCGAAGGGTAAGGCCATGGGCGGCTTGATCAGCTCCACCGCCGGGCCGGCTTCCACCTCACCGAGCAGACCCTCGCTTACGCCCAGCACGTCCAGCCGCAAAGTGTTGATGATCCAGCCTATCCGCAGCCGGCTCGGTGGGGTGTCGCCCGTGGTGGGCGCGATCGCCTCTATACACTCCCGGTCGGTTGGGAAGTGGATTGGCAGGCGCCCGCCCGCCGGGTTGCAGGCGGTCAGCACGTTGACATAGGTGGATTGCCAGTCCACCTTGCCGGCCAGCCGGCCGGAGACGATGTCCGCCATCCCGACGCCGGTGGCGTTGCCGTCGCCGCCGCACAGGTCGCGCACGTAAATGCGGGTTATCACGGGCAGGTCCGGGTAGCAGTTGAAGTGCCCCTCCACGCTCCGGTTTACCACCTTGGTGTCCATGCCGGTTCCGCTGACGGTCTTGCCGATTTCGTCCACGATCAGCAAGTCGAGAGACCGCACCGGAATGCGCGCCATCCAGGACTTGACGCGCGCGAGCAGTTCTTCTTCCTTCCGTGGCAGTTCCTCGACAGGTATGGCGGCGACCTCGGCGGTCTGGTGATGCGCGTCCTCCAGAACGGCGAGTCCTCCGAGGATCTTGCCCGAGGCGGCCACCTGACCGAAGGCGGTGCGGACCACGTGCTCCAGGCCGAGGCGGCGCGAGGCGGCGTGGTATTGGTGGGCGCCAGCCAGTTTGCCGACGCCGATGGCGCCCATCTTAACGATGCCGCTTTCGATGGCGCCGCTGAAATCGGTGTGCCACTTCACGCGGCTCACCAGCATGACGCCATCGCTTTCCCAGGCCTGCCGGTCCATGTAGGTTTCGACGCCGTCGGGCGTGCGGCCGGTTGAGACGACCTCGAGCGAGCTGACGATCGGGCATCCAATGGCGGCTTCGGTAATGCCGTAGCCCGCCAGCACCTCGGCCTGGCCCTCGGCCGTGGCCGAGCCGTGGCTTCCCATGGCTGGAAAAACGAACGGCCGGCAACCGCGGGCGAGCCAGTAGTCCACCACGCCCTTGACGATGACGTCGATGTTGGCGATGCCCCGGCTGCCGGCGCCAATGGCTATCCGGGCGCCGGGCCGCACACGGGCGGCGAAGCCGGCGCGCTCCATTTCGCGGCGCACTTCACCGGCCACGTCAGTCAGGCGGCGGCCCTGCAAGTGCTGCCTTACAAGGCAAAGGCGGGGAAGTTCCACTCCCGGATTATAACAGCAGGGGTGAAAAAGGGAGCGCGCGGTTAGTCGGAGTTCCACTCAGCCTCGAGCATGCGCGTGTACTCGCCCGAGGCGTAGATCTCGAAGCAGAAGCTGTTCTGCTTGACGGAGGCGTAAGGAACGGCTCGCTGGAGGCATTCGTAAAGTGCGTCGGCGTATCGGTTATGGTGCCGCAGGAACCCGTCGGAGAGCGCCACGCGCTCCGGTACGGCGGCAAACACGGCGTGCAGGCCCAGGGCCCGCCGGAAAATGGCCTTGTAGTCGGCCACCCCCCACCGCTGCATCTTCTCGCGAACCGCGGGCGGAGCGTCCTCCACCAGAAACTCCGCGAAGCTCGCCTGCTCCAGGCCCTGCCGCTGCAATTCCTCATCCCGCCGCACTGCGTCCATGCATTGGTCCAGCCATCGCGACAGGTCCTTGCCGACGTAGTAGAGCATGGTGACTTCGTGGTAGCGGCCGTCCAGAAGCCGGCGGTTCAGTTCATCCACGTTGTGATCCTCGGCCGGCAGCAGGCCGTGCAGCATCAGGCTGGCGCGGGCGCTGGCCGCCAGCCTCTCGGGAGCGTGCACATCAGAGAACGGGTGCAGGATGAGCGGAGGCAGCTTGCGGCCCGTGCCGGGCGTCGAGGCAGGTTTGTCCATCCCCAAGAATCACCTATCGGCGGTTGCGGCCGCGCGGACTAGTGTCCCCAGTCAGAAGCAAGCAGGCCTGCACGCCCGCTCCCTACCTCGAAAGCACAGAACCGCGCGCGTCGGCGGGCGCATTTGTTCAGCGGATGTCTGAGTTGGGACACTAGCGCGTTCGCCTCACAAAGCGAGGGCGCGTTCCGGCTTCCACGAGGCGTTCTGCGGCCGAGCCGATGAAGCCCACCAGGCGCGCGGCTGAGGCAGCGTCAATGGTCTCCCAGGTGTCCGAGGGCGTATGATACTCCCCGTGCAGGCCGGTGAAGAAGAACAGCACAGGGATCTCCTTTGGGATGAAGCAGAACTGGTCGCTGGAGCCATACCCTCCGTTGTCGGACCACTCCAGCCTCAGCCGGGCTTGCCTGTTCAGGTCCCCGAGCAGCTTGCGGAAGTCCGACCCGGTATTCACGCCGCCCACGAAGACCTGCTCATCGCGCATCCGGCCGATCATGTCCATGTTGATCATGGCGATTGCCTGGCTTAGCGGCAGGATCGGGTTTTCCACGTAGTAGTTGGACCCGAGCAGGCCGATTTCCTCGGCGGCGAATGCGAGGAAGAGTATGCCGCGGCGCGGCCTCGGCCGTCCGCTGAACCATCGCGCCAGCTCGATCACGGCTGAGACGCCGGAGGCGTTGTCGTCGGCGCCCGGATGGACCGCGCCCCTGCCCGTGGAGGCCATTGAAAACTGCTCGCCCGTGCCCACATGGTCGTAGTGCGCGCCAATGATCAGGTACTCGTCAGTCCGGCCGCGCAGATACCCGGCGACATTGTTCACCTTGACCGGCTCCTGCCGGACGTCGGTGGTGAGATTCACCCGGAACGAAGCCGGCAGCGCGAAGGAGCGCGGGCGGAGGTGCCGGTCGATCGACCGGACGACCTCCTCGAGCGAGCGCCCGGCCAGGCGCAGCCAGCGGTCGGCCACGTCGCTGCGCACCTCGACGAAGGGGATACCGGGGTTGGCCGGGCCGGGGAGGGAGGAGAAGTCCGCCAGCGCCAGGGACTCGCCGGGGTGGGACGGCCTGTCGGCGACGAAAAGCACGGCTGCGGCGCCGCGACGCCGGGCGTTGAGCGCCTTGGTCTCAAGCTGGGCGTGATTGGTGTAGATCCTGCCGCTGAAAACGCTCGACTGCTCGGCCTCCTGGGGCTCGTGGCGCAGGACGATCACCAGCTTGTTCCTGACGTCGAGCCCCGCGTAGTCGTCGTAGCCGTACTCGCGGGCCGTGATACCGTAGCCGGCGAAGACCACCTGCCCCGAGACGCTGCCACTGGCGGAGAAGGCCAGCGGGCGGAACTCCTCGTCGAACTTGAGGCTGGTGGTGGAGCGTCCGTCGGTGTAGTCGAGACGGTTCCCGGCGCCCAGGGCGGCTGAGGCTGTTATGGGAAACGGCTGAAGGAAGTCGCGCCCGGCAGCGGGCTCCAGGCCGAAGGACTGGAAACGGCCGGCTATGAAGCGGGCGGCCTCGTCCAGTTCGGGGTGGCCCGCGGCCCGCCCGCGCATTTGTTCCGACGCCAGGACCTTGATGTTCTCCAGGTACTGCGCCGGGTCGATGCCGGCCGCCAGGGCCAGGCCCGCCGCCAGCCAGGCGGTCAGCAGCAGCTTGCGTGCGATTCTCACGCGCGAGCTTTACCTGGCCAGCGGCGAGGACAGCCTGACCTCGCAGCAGGCCGTGTCGCCGGCGTTCTTGGCCGTCCTCTGGTACTCGATCTCGCTTGAAATGAGGCTGCGCAACTGCTCCCAGGAGAGCTGGGCCGAAACGCGGCGGCCGTTGATGAACAGGGTGGGCGTGGCGTTCACCCCCAGCGACCGTCCCAATCCCACGGCCATGCTCAATTCGGCCTCCATCATGCCGCCGTCCAGGCAGCGGCCCAGTTGCAGGGCGTCGATCTGCCGGCCCTTGGCGAAGTCCATGACCCTGGCCCGCAGGTTCTCGGGGGTGATCTGGGCCTGCTGGTCAAAGATCCAGTCGTGGAACTGCCAGTAGACGTCCTGGCCCTGCTCTAAGACGCAGCGGCCCGCTAACGCCGCCGGCTTGGCCCACGGGTGTATCTGTTCCAGGGGGTACTCCACCAGGTAGAGGCGGACTTCTTTCGGAAACGTCTGTATCAGGTTATCCCGCAGGATCTTCGCTTCCACCCGGCAGTAGGGGCACTGGTAGTCGGTGAAAAGGACCAGGACCACGGGCGCGCCGGGCGTGCCCAGGCTGGGCCCGGACACCGCGCTCAACTTGGCCAGGTTCGCCTTGAACGGGTTCTCTCCTATGTCGTACGTTGTCCCCTGAACGATCTTCTTGCCGTCGCGCGAGACCAGGAAACGCAGTTCGGCGCTGGCGCCGCCGGCCGAGGCTTCCACCACGATCTCGCTCAGGCCTTGAATCGACGATTGCTTGGCGTCGCCGATCTTGACCTGAACTTCCTTGTCCCAGGCGTACAGGTGACGGATATAGGCCTCCAGGGTTGGCTTGTCGAACGCGGTCTTGGCTGCCGGCTTCGCTGGAGCCGCCTTCTGACAGGCTGCGGGAATGCAGGAAACGGCCATCACCACAGCAAGCATCCGCCATCGGAACACGTGTAGAGACATGGTTCCATTGTATCGGGACAGGCGCCTACAGCACCGGGCCGGCGCGCCACGGGACAAACTCACTGTGGCCCAGGCGCTCGCTGGCGGTCTTCTCCCCCGAGGCCACGCGCAGAACTGTCTCGAAGATCTCCCGGCCTGCTTCCCCAGGAGTCCGCGCGCCGTCGGCGATAGCGCCGGCGTTGAGATCCATATTCTCCCGCATGCCGCGGTAGGCCGCTGAGTTGCTCGCGATCTTTATCACAGGAACGGTGGGAAATCCTATGGCGCTTCCCCGCCCCGTAGTGAAGGCGATCAGATTCACGCCGCCCGCCGCCAGGCCGGCCAGCGACACCGGATCGTAGCCCGGCGTGTTCATGAACACCAGGCCGGGCGGCCGGATGCGCTCGGCGTAGTCGATGGCGTCCATCAGGACCGAGCCCCCGCCCTTGGCCACGGCGCCGAGCGACTTCTCGACGATGTTGGTAAGCCCGCCCTCCTTGTTCCCCGTGGCGGGGTTGTCGTCCAGGGAGCCGCCGAAAAGCGCCACGTACTCCTTGTATCCCCGGATGAAGCCGAGCAGCCGTTCGGCGACGGCACGGCTGGCGGCCCGCTCCACCAGCAGGTGTTCGGCGCCGAAGATCTCCGGCGTCTCGGCCAGCACCGCCGTTCCGCCTGCGGCGGTGAGAAGATCCGTACACACCCCGAGCGCGGGGTTAGCCGTAATGCCCGAAAACGAATCCGAGCCTCCGCAATTCAGATCCAGCACGATCCCGGAGGCCGGCGACCGGACCCGCACTGCCGCGGAGGCTTCCTCGATGAGCCGCGCCACCACGCGGGCGGCTTCCTCCGCCGTCGAGCGGGTGCCGCCGCTGTTCTGAAGCGTGAGCGCCGCCAGCCGGCCGTTCCGGAAGCCCTCCGCCGAGGCATAGTCGCCGACCTGGTTCAGTTCGCAGCCCAGTCCGATCAACACCGCGCCGAAGACATTGGGATGGTCGAGCACGCCCGCGATGGTGCGGCGCAGCAGTTCCCCGTCGCGGCCGACCAGGCCGCCGCAACCGTGGTGATGCGGAAAAGCCGCCACCCCGTCGACGTTCCGGGTTGCAGGTTGCCCTTCGAACCTGCGCGCCACCACTTCGGCGACGCGCGAGGCGCAGTTGCTGGCGGCCACCACCGCAATGAAATTGCGCACGCCCACGCGGCCGCCGGCGCGGGGGAAACCCAGGAACACGGGGGCGTCGGCCGGCGCGGGCGGCGGCGCAAGGTCCCCGCCCGGGAAGTCCAGCTTCAACCCGGGCTCCTCGTAGAGCAGGTTGTGCAGGTGGACATGTTCGCCGGGCCGGATGCGCCGGCCGGCCCGCCCGATGGGCTGGCCGTAGCGCAGCACTACGGAACCTTCCTCGATCAGTGTGAGCGCCGCTTTGTGACCGGCGGGAATTCTCTCGCCGAGCGTGATTTCGACTCCACTGACCCTGGCCTGCCGGCCGGCCTCGAGTGTGACCCGCGCGATGGCCACGTTGTCGGAGGGGTGCAGGTGAATCAGACAGTTGTCCCTGGTAGGCGCCGGTGAGATTTCGATCACGGCCTCCGCCTATCTGAGCAGCACTGTCTCGGTGAGCTGCTCACCCAGGTGCACGTGCAGCTTGCCGCCGTGAGGGTGTATCCAGATGCCGGTGCCGTCCTTGGGGACGGGTATCCGGGCCGGGCTGTCCACAACGATGTAGTTCCTGGCGTTCTCGGCGGCAGGCAGGAACCTGCCGATGTGTATGTGCGGCTGACACTGGGTCCGCACCTGTGAGCCATTGACCGCGAGCCCCCACCCGTCGCCCCACAACTCTCTGGCCTTCTCGATGGCCGCAGTCCAGAAGTGGGCGCGTTCCCCGGGCGTCATTTCCGCCAGTGTGTAGAAGCCCTTGCGGACCCGCGCCGGCAGAGCCAGCGTCCGGTTGGGCTTGTTGGGGTTGTTGTCCTTGAGGAAGAAGAAGGGCGGGTGAGGGGGCTGCTTCAGGGCCTCCCGGGTGAGGCTGCACTGCCGGGCCTGCAATGTGGAATGGTCGTCCGGATCGCAGACGCAGGAGTCGACCACGGCGTGAGCCGCCGGCAGCGTCACGAACAACGCGAATAACCCCGGTAAGCGCGCCATTGGCGCCATTATACTTGATAGGTGCCTGCAATCTTCCGCCCGTGGCTCCTGGCCGCCCTGGCATTGGCGTCGCTGTATTTCTACGGCCTGTCCGGGGCCGGCATGGTGGGTCCCGACGAGCCGCGCTACGCCTCCATCGGCAGGGAGATGGCGCGCAGCGGCGACTGGGTCACGCCGAGGCTGTGGGGCGATGTCTGGCTTGAGAAGCCTCCGCTGCTGTACTGGCTGGTGGCCGCCGGCACCAAGGTTGGGCTGAACGAAGACCTGGCGCCGCGGCTGCCGGTGGCGCTGCTGAGCGTGGTCTTCCTGCTGTTCTACCACCACACGCTGCGCAGGGAGTTTGGCGGCAGAGCCGCGCTCGTCTCAACCGCAGTGCTTTCGACCTCGGCTTTGTGGCTGGCGTTCAGCCAGGTGGGGGTAACCGACCTGCCCATGTCGGCCGCGTTGTCGGCGGCGATGCTCCTGGGGCTGCGGTGGCTGTCCACGGGGAACCCGCGCCTGCTGCCGGGAGTGGCTTTCTGCATCGCCCTGGCCGTGCTGGCCAAGGGATTGGTGCCCCTGGTGCTGGCTCTGCCGCTGCTGTGGGCCGGGCGTAAGCGCTGGAGGGATTGGGTCCGGCCGGCGCCCGTGGCGGTCTTTGCCGCCACGGCCGTGCCTTGGTACGCGGCCTGCGCCGTCCTTCATGGGCAGGCGTTCCTGGTGGAGTTCTTCGGCCGCCACCACTTCGCCCGGTTCACGAGCGGGGAGATGCTGCACGCGCAGCCTTTCTGGTTCTATGTGCCGGTGCTCATAGGCGGGCTTTATCCCTGGAGCCCGATGCTGGCGGGACTGCTTCGGCGAAGGATCTACAACGATCACCGGCGAACCTTCCTGCTGGCTTGGGCGGGCTTCGGCTTCGTGTTCCTGTCGGCCTCCTCAGGCAAGCTTCCCGGTTATATTCTTCCGCTGTTGCCGGCGCTGGCCGCGTTGGCGGGGCTGGCGCTGGAAGAGATGAAGAACACCGGCTGGCTGCTGGCGGCCTGTTGCCTGCTCATGACGCTTACGCCGGTGGCCAGCGCCACGTTTCCACATGCGCTGGCCGAGGGCCTCAGCCGGACCGCCATCACCGGATGGAACTGGCTGTGGGCCGCAGCCTGCGGCCTGGGCGCGATCGCCGCGTGGAGGCTCGGGAGAGCCGGGAAGAGAAGCGCCGCCTGCGGCGCGGTGGTGGCTATGGCCGTGCTGAGCATCGTTTACCTGAAGGCGCACGCCATTCCCGTGCTGGAACGCGAGGCGTCAGCCCGGCCGCTGTGGAGGGCGGTCCGGAGCGATCCGTCCGCGGTATGCGTGGAGAGAATCCACCGCAACTGGAGGTACGGGCTGAACTACTACTCGGCCACGCCGCTCCCGGAGTGCAGCGACGCGGCCAAGCCCACGCGCATAAGGCAGACTCCGGGCTCGCCTCCCTACGTGGAGTGAGTCCCCGGCGGCGCTCAGGGCTTCTTGGCCGGCTTGAGCAGACTCTGGAAGTCGGCGGCCAGCCTCTTGTTCTGCTCGTTCTTCTCCATGGTCTTGAGCGCTTCGGTGGCCTGCTCGGTGAACACCATCAAGCGGTCCGGTTTGTTCATCGCGTCCCTGCCGAACAGCGCGGCCTGCCGGTACAGGGACCTGAGCATGGCCGTCATGAAGACCTCCCGCGGCACTTCGGCGCGGCCGCCCTGGAAGGCCAGCCGGCCCTTGGGAATGTCCTCCGGAGCGCCTACCGCCGCCGAGACGGCGTCGGCCATGGCCCGTTCCATCATACGGTGTTCCAGGGCTGTCATCCGCTCCGGGGACATCAGGATCCCTCCCTGGATCTTTCCCCGTTCCACTATGTCGGAGAGATCCACGGACGGGAAGGGAAACTCAAGGCCGATGGTGTTGCCCGTATATTGCTTCCGGAACTGGATGAACGTCTCAACGAACTCGAGCGCGCGGGTCTCCGCCATGAGCCAGTAGTTGGACATGGCGCGCCTCATCTGGAGTTCGGTCTTGGGGTTGGCTTTCAACCCCATCTCGCAGTCGGAGGCCAGGTCCAGGTAGGCTGGGGCGACGCCGCTGCTGACAACCAGCCGCCAGGGCAGCGCCCGCTGGGTGAATTCATTTTCGGTCCGTATGACGCGCCGAAGGTGCTCGGTGGTCTTGAGGTAGTCGCGCGTGACAAAGGTCTCCCGGGCCGCCTGCCAGTAGAAGGCCGGCGAGCCCACTTCCGGGCCTTTCGGCCCGCACGAAGCCCCAAGGAGCCAAAGGAGCAGACAAGAAGCGACGGCCAGAACTGGCCTTGTTTGGCTGGGCATGGCTCACTCCTAGCGTTGCTCTATCACAGGCGGGGTTGGCATGCAAGTGAAAAGAGAGCCACGCCGGGCACCGGGTGCGACAGGGCAAGTATTATGGGGAGATGAGCGCACCATCTTCAACCGAACGGACTACCTCCTCCGCCGGCCAGGTCATGGAACTGGAACGGCAGTACCTGCTCCAGAACTACAGCCGCTACCCCATCGTGGTGCACCGCGGCAAGGGGTGCTACGTCTACGACCTCAACCGCAAACGCTACCTGGACCTGATCACGGGGATCGGAGTGAGCGCCCTTGGCCACACGCACCCGCGCCTGCTGCGTGCGATCCGCTCCCAGGCGGCGCTTCTGCTGCATTGCTCCAACCTCTACTACCACGAGTACCAGGGGCCGCTGGCCCGTCGGCTGGCCGAGATCAGCGGGCTCCAGCGCAGTTTCTTCTGCAACTCCGGAACGGAGGCCATGGAGGGAGCCCTCAAGATGGCGCTCGGGCGCGGCAGAGCCGTCAGTCCCGAGAAGCACGAGATCATCTCGCTAGAGAATTCCTTCCACGGGAGGACCCTGGGATCTCTGTCCATCACCGGGCAGGCCAAGTACCGGGACCCGTTCGGGCCGGTGCTCCCGGGTGTCCGCTTCGTGCCGCGCAACGACACGGCGGCTCTCGAGCAGGCCGCCGGCCCGCGCACCGCCGCGATTGTTCTGGAGTGGATTCAGGGGGAGGGCGGCGTGTGCCCGCTGGCGGCGGATTTCGCCCGCCGCGCCAGGCAACTGGCCGACCAGCACGATGCGCTCCTGATCTTCGACGAGATCCAGTGCGGGGTGGGCCGCACCGGCAAGTACTTTGCGTACCAATTGGCGGAGCCGGCCGTCCAGCCGGATGTGGTTGCCGTCGCCAAGCCCTTGAGCGGAGGTCTGCCGCTGGGCGCTGTCATGGCTAACGAGAAGGCGGCCGGGGCGCTCACGGCAGGCATGCACGGGAGCACCTTCGGCGGGGGCCCGCTGGCCTGCCGGGTCGCCCTGGAAGTGCTGGATGTCATCAAGGACCAGCTTCTTCACATACACCACGTGGGAGGCTGCTTCAGAATGGAGCTCCAGGACCTGGCCCGGCACCATTCCTTCATCAAGGAGGTTCGCGGCTTCGGCCTGATGATCGGAATGGAACTGGATGTGCCCGGCAAGCAGATTGTGATTGACGGCATCTCGGAGGGTCTGCTGTTCAACTGCACCCAGGAGACGGTGCTGCGGTTCCTGCCGCCATACATCATCACCGAGCAGGAGGTCGACCGGGCCGTCAAGACGATTCGAAAGCTGCTGAAGAAGGTGTAGGTGCGGCGATGCCCACGCTCGCCCGTGTCCTGGCCGAGCAAGTCCGGGAGGGCGGTTTCTGGGAACCGCTCGAGGGCAAGCGCATACGATGCTACGCCTGCGGCCACCGCTGCCCCATCCCGGAGGGGCGCCCTGGCGTTTGCCAGGTCCGTTTCAACCGGGCCGGAAAGCTGTACGTTCCCTGGGGCTACGTGGCCGGCGTGCACAGCGACCCGATCGAGAAGAAGCCCTTCTTCCACGTGCGCCCCGGCTCGCTCGCGCTGAGCTTCGGCATGCTGGGGTGCAACCTGCACTGTTCGTACTGCCAGAATTGGGTTACGTCACAGGCGCTGCGCGACCCCAAGGCCGGCGCCCCGGCGCGGGAGGCCACCCCGGAGTCGCTGGTGCGGCTGGCCGCGGAGGCGGGCGCCGGGTCCGTTGTGAGCACGTATAACGAGCCGCTGATCACGGTAGAGTGGGCGCTGGCCGTGTTCGAAGAAGCCCACCGGGCAGGGCTGCTGACCGGCTTCGTCTCCAACGGCAACGCCACGCCCGAGGTGCTGGAGAAACTGCGCCCCCACCTGGACCTGTGCAAGGTCGATCTGAAGAGCTTCGACGGCCGGCGCTATCGCGAGTTGGGCGGGCGCCTTGAGCCGGTGCTGGAGAGCATCCGCCTCATTTGCGAGCTGGGCTTCTGGCTGGAGGTGGTGACGCTGGTGGTGCCCGGTTTCAACGACTCGGATCAGGAACTGGGCGGCATCGCCGGGTTCCTGGCGGGCATCTCGCCGGATATCCCCTGGCACGTGACGGCCTTTCACGCCGACTACAAGATGACAGGTCTGCCTGGCACGTCTCCTGAGACGCTGGTTCGCGCCGCGTCGATCGGGCGGAGTTCCGGGTTGCGCTACGTCTATGCCGGCAATCTGCCCGGCAGGACAGGCAGTTGGGAGGACACCGCCTGCCACGCGTGCGGGGGTCTGCTCGTCCGCCGGCGGGGTTATCGTATACTGGGAATCCACGTCACTCCAGACGGGCGCTGCCCGCAGTGCCAGACGCCGGCGCCCGGGCGCTGGCTTTAGGAATTATTCTTATTTTGCCTTCAGTTCCATAAGATGTTAGGCTTAAAGATCTTATTAGCATGCGAATCGTCGACCTGATCCAACGCAAGCGCGACGGCGAGGAGTTGGGGCCGCAGGAAATCGTCTCCCTGGTGGAGGGTTACCTCGCCGGCAGCATTCCCGACTACCAGATGTCGGCGTTCCTGATGTCCGTCTATTTCAAGGGCATGAGCGACCGTGAGGTCTCGGCGCTGACCGAATGTATGCTGCACAGCGGCCAGACCATCGACTTGTCGTCGGTGGCGGGCGCCAAAGTCGACAAGCATTCGACTGGCGGCGTGGGGGACAAGACCAGCCTGATCGCCGCGCCTCTGGCGGCGGCGGCCGGCGTGATTGTGCCCATGATCTCGGGCCGCGCCCTGGGCCACACCGGCGGGACACTGGACAAACTGGAGTCGATCCCCGGCTTCAGGACCGATCTCACGATTGAGCAGGCAACCGCACAGTTGCAGTCATGTGGGCTGTGCTTCCTCGGCCAGACAGCGGAGCTGGCGCCCGCCGACGGGAAGCTGTACTCCCTGCGCGATGTGACCGGGACGGTCCCTTCAATCCCGCTGATCGCATCCTCGATCATGTCCAAGAAGCTGGCCGCCGGGCTGGACGGTCTGGTGCTGGACGTGAAGGTGGGCAACGGAGCGTTCATGAAGCGGCAGGTGGAGGCCAGGCGGCTGGCGCAGTTGATGGTAGCCATCGGCCGCCGCGCCGGCAAGCGGGTGCAGGCCCTGATCACCGACATGAACCAGCCGCTGGGCTACGCCGTGGGCAACGCCCTGGAGGTAATGGAAGCTTCCCAGACGCTACAGAACGTCGGCCCCACGGATCTCACACGGCTGTGCCTTGAGCTGGCTGCCCGGATGATCTTCCTGGCGAAGCTCACCGGCAGCCTGGAAGAAGCCCGGGAACTGGCGCAAGCCAAGTTGATCGACGGCTCCGGCTACCGCAAGTTAAAGGAAGTGATCCGGGCGCAGGGAGGCAACCCGCAGGTTCTGGACAGGTTCGATCTGCTCCCCAACGCCACTGGCGTGCGGGAGATCAACAGCCCGCGCTCCGGTTTCATCAGCGCCATCGACGCCCAGGACGTCGGCCGGGCGGCCGCACTGATCGGCGCCGGGCGTCCCACTAAGGAGGATTCGGTCGACCCGGCGGTGGGCGTGATCCTGGAAGTGAAGGCTGGAGAGAGGATCGAAGGGGGCTCCGTGCTCTGCCGCCTGTACTACACCGCGGAAGACGAGGTGGAGGAAGCCGCCCAGATCATAGAGGACGCCTTCCGCATCTCCTCCCACCCGCCCGAGGAGCGCGAGTTGATTCTGGAAGTGGTGGGCTGATCGCATCCTGCCATGGGCCGCTTCACCGGTTTGCTCGGACTGGTGGCGATTCTGGCCGTGGCCTTTTTGTTCTCCTCTAAACGGCGAGCCATCCGGCCGGGCCTGCTGGCCTGGGGGCTCGGTCTCCAGTTCGCCTTCGCGTTCCTGGTGCTGAAGACCGGCTTCGGACGGGTGTTCGAGGCCGCCAGCGCAGCGGTCAACGCGCTGCTGGAGTACGCCGAGACGGGCAGCCAGTTCGTGTTCGGGCCGCTCGGCGCCAAGAGCGGCCCCTTCGGCGTGGTCTTCGCATTCCAGGTGCTCCCCATCGTCATCTTCATCGCCAGCCTGTTCTCGGTGCTCTACTACCTCGGCGTCATGCAGGTCTTCGTGCGGGGGATGGCGATTCTGATGCAGCGGGTCATGGGAGCCAGCGGAGCGGAGTCCACCAACGTGGCCGCCAGCATCTTCATGGGCCAGACCGAGGCGCCGCTGACCATAAGGCCGTTTCTGCCGGGGCTGACCCGGTCCGAGCTTTTCACCGTCATGGTGAGCGGCATGGCGCACGTCTCCGGGGCGGTGATGGCGGCCTACGTCATGATGGCCAACGTGGAGATCAAGCACCTGCTGACGGCCGTCATCATGACCGCGCCGGCCACCATCCTGCTAGCCAAGATGCTGATTCCCGAGGTGGACAAGCCGGCCACCGCCGGCAAGATCGAAGTCAGGATTGAAAAGCCCGGGGTCAACATCATCGACGCGGCGGCGCGCGGGGCGGGCGACGGCCTGCAACTGGCGCTGAACATCGCCGGAATGCTGATAGCGTTCCTCGCCCTTATCGCCCTGATGAACGGCGTGCTGGGCTGGGTGCACGGCCTGCCCGGCATGGGCTGGCTGCCGGCCTCGCTGCAGGGCCTGTTCGGCATCATCTTCGCTCCGGTGGCGTGGCTGTTGGGCGTGAGCTGGCAGGACGCCGGCGCCATCGGAAACCTGCTCGGGACCCGGCTGGTGATGAACGAGTTCGTCGCGTTCATGCAGCTTGGCCCGCTACAGCCGCAACTTGACCCCCGTTCGTTCACCATCGCCACCTACGCGCTGTGCGGCTTTGCGAATTTCAGTTCGATCGCCATTCAGATCGGCGGCATTGGCGCTCTGGCGCCCAACCGGAAGTCGGACCTGGCCCGCCTGGGCCTGAGGGCCGTGGCCGCCGGAACCATGGCCAACTTCATGTCGGCGGCCATCGCCGGCATGCTCCTGTGAAAGTGGGAGGGTCTGCATGATCGACCGGGCCGTTGAGTATCTGCAATCCCGCGCTGCACGGCGGCCGAAGGTGGCCGTGGTGCTCGGAAGCGGTCTGGGCGGATTCGCCGAGGAACTCGCCGACAGGATCGAAGTGCCCTATGCGGAGATCCCGGGCTGGCCGCGGTCCTCCGTCGCCGGGCATGCCGGAAGCCTGGTGCTGGGCAAGCTGGGTTCGCTGGATGTGGCGGTCCTGTGCGGGCGGGTCCATCTCTACGAGGGCTGGACCGCGGCCGAGGCGGCTTTTGGCGTCCGTGTGCTGGGCCGGCTGGGCGTGCGAGCCGCCGTCTTCACGAACGCCGCAGGCGGGATCAACCCGGACTACAGCCGCGGCGGACTGGTGTTGATCCAGGACCACATCAATCTGCAAGGCGCCAATCCGCTGGTGGGGCCGCACGATGAATCGTTCGGCCCGCGCTTTCCGGACATGTCCGAGGCATATTCGGCGAGGCTCCGCAGGATCGCCCGGCAAGTGGCCTCTGAGTTGGGCCTGCGCGTGCCGGAGGGCGTTTACGCCGCCATGCTCGGCCCCAGCTTCGAGACCCCGGCCGAGATCCGCTACCTGCGGACGATCGGCGCCGACCTGGTGGGCATGTCCACCGTGCCGGAGGTGATCGCCGCCAACCAGATGGGCATCGAGGTTCTGGCGCTGTCGTGCGTAACCAACATGGCGGCGGGGCTCGGGGCAGGCAAGCTCTCGCACCAGGAGGTGCTCGAAACCGGTGAAGCGGTTCGCGGCGCCCTCATCCCGTATCTGAAGGCGCTGATGCCACGCCTGGAGGCCTGACATGGACGCCCTGGCCGAGGCGGCTCTGGCCGCGCGCGAACGGGCCCACGCGCCCTATTCCGGATTCAGGGTGGGGGCGGCGCTGGAGGACGAGCACGGCCGGATTCACACCGGCTGCAACGTCGAGAACGCAACCTTGAGCCTCACCCTGTGCGCCGAGAGACTGGCGGTGTGCAAGGCGATCTCGGAGGGATCCCTCCGGTTCCGGCGCATCGCCATCGCCGCCGACACGCCCACTCTCACCCCGCCCTGCGGATCATGCCGCCAGATCCTGTGGGAGTTCTGCGGCGACATCGAGGTGATTCTGTCGAATCTCGAAGGGAAGACCGAGAGCCTGCGTCTGAAAGATGTTCTCCCGAGGCCGTACGATGCGTCTTATCTGTAGTCTCCTGCTGCTGGCCTGGACGCTCGGCGCCGAGTCCGCCGACTGGATCTGGACCGCCCGCTACGTGGTCACCATGGACGCCCAGCGGCGCGTGATCGGCAACGGCGCGGTGGCCGCGCGCGGGGACCGCATCCTGGCCGCCGGGCCTCGCGCCGAGATCGAGCGCAGCTACCGGGCGCGCCGGCGCATAGACTCGCCCGCGAGCCTCATCGCGCCGGGTCTGGTCAACACCACGCGCCGATGTCCCTGTTCCGGGGCATCGCCGACGACCTGCGGCTTGAGGAATGGCTTCAGAAACACATCTTCCCGGCCGAGGCCAAACACGTGGACGCCGAGTTCGTGCGCTGGGGCACGCGACTGGCCTGCCTGGAGATGGCGCTGGCCGGCACCACCACCTTCGCCGACATGTACTACTTCGAGGACGTGGTGGCCGAGGCTGCCAGGGAGGCCGGCCTGCGCGCAGTGGTGGGACAAACCGTCCTCAGGTTTCCCGCGCCGGACGCCAGGACGCCCGCCGGCGCCCTGGCCTTCACCGAAAAGTTTATCCGGCGTTTTCGCGACGATCCGCTGATCGTGCCGGCCGTGGCGCCGCACGCGCTCTACACCAACGATGACGAGACCCTTAAGGCCGCCCGCGCGCTGGCCAACCGTTACAGCGTCCCGCTGATGATCCACGTTTCGGAGACCGCCGTGGAAGTTGACAACGCCGTCCGGGAGCGCGGCGGAAGCCCCGTGGCGCTGCTCGACCGCCTGGGCATGTTCAACGGACGCACCATCGCCGCCCACGCCGTGTGGCTGGGCAAAGGCGATCACGAGATTCTTCGGGACCGCGGCGTGGGGATCGCCCACTGCCCGTCGAGCAACATGAAACTGGGCAGCGGCGTGGCCGAAGTCAGCAGACTGCTGGACATGGGCGTCGCCGTGGGCCTCGGCACCGACGGCCCCGCCGGGAGCAACAACGACTTCAGCATGTTCGAGGAGATGGACCTGGCGGCCAAACTTCAGAAAGTGATAACACGGGACCCGCAGGCGCTCCCGGCGCAGCAGGCCTTCGAGATGGCCACCATCATGGGCGCGCGGGTGCTCGGCCTGGACAAGGAGATCGGATCGCTCGAAGCAGGCAAGCGCGCCGACATGATCACGGTGCGGCTGGACGCGCCGCACGCCGTGCCCATGTACAACGTTTACTCCCAGTTGGTCTACGCGCTGAAAGGGAGCGACGTGGAGCACGTCATGGTGAACGGCCGCCTGATTGTCCGGTCCCGCCGCATGCTGACGCTCAACGCGGCCGAGGTTCTGGCCGCGGCCGGCAAGTACGGCAGGCAGATACGTCCGGCAACCGGCAAATGAGCCTTCATTAGTGGTGGCGGGCCGGGAGGAAGTCCGCGCGATTCCCGCTCACTTTGCAGACCAGGCGGTGCTCCTGCGTGATCCTCCGGCTCCAGCATCCGGCCAGGACATGCTTCAGCGCCTCAGGTTTGCCCATGTCCGCGAAGGGGTCCCGAAGAGCCTCCCCGTCAACGGCCGCCGCCCGGCGGCAGCAGGCGGTATTCCATGTTGCGCAGCGCGGCGGTGGTGGCGTAGGAGGCGAACCCCAGCGGGGCGGAGAGCTTGATTTCCCCGAAACGCAGGTTGATCACGTGGCCCGCCAGCGGCTGGTTCACGTACTCGTCGTCGTCGATCCAGGCCTGTATGCGCTCGCCTGTCACCCGGAGGCGGAACCTGTACCAGCGGCGAGGCTCGAACTCCCGCCACTGGTAGGTCTGGTTGTCGGCGGCCGGCCATCCGTCAACGTTGGACAGCCCCACCACGCTGCCGCCCCACCCGCCCACGATCCACGTGCAGAAGGAATCCTGCACCGGGAAAGTCAGAGCGGCGAAGAAGTCGCCGCCCTCCAGGCGCGCGGCCTCGAAGCGAACCTCGAAGTCGGACGCGGGAAACGATCCGGTCCAGGTGATGCCGGTCATGGCGCCGGCGCCGAGTATGAGCGCTCCATCCTCTATCCGCACCTGGCCGCGTCCCGTGAACGGCGTCTCCCGCCAGCCTGCGAGCGACTTGCCGTCGAACAGCGGCTTCCACCCGGCGGGCTTCTGCTGGCCCGCAAGCGCCGTCGCCAGGAGCAGGGCCACTGCCGGAAGCGCTTTACCCATTCAGGTTCCAGCCGGGGCTGTACTCCTTGCGCAGGTGGCGGTTGGCCTCGGCGACGTTGGTGACACGCCCGCTGACCGGGTCGTACTCGATCTTCCTGCCCACCGCGTGGGTGACCAGGCCGAGCAGCATCTGCTCTATCATGGTGCCGGAGTAGTCGAAGTCGCAGTGCGTCCAGCGGTTGTTCTTGCCTTTGCAGGCGTCGAGCCATTCCTGCTGGAACACCGACTCGCGGCCCGGCGGCCGCAGCGGAAACCCGGTGGGCGTGGCCAGGGGCTTGCCGGTTCCCAGGGCCGGAGGGATTCCGTTCGGGCCGAGCTGCACGATGGGGAAGCCGTCCGGGCCGACGCCTCCGCCGCGGGCGGGTTGCTGCTGGAGAGGAGCGGCGGGCGCACCGCCGCCGCGGGCCGCCGCCGGCGCCTGGACCGGGCGGCCGGCGCTCTGCGGGGACGGCTGTCCCGTGCCGCCCACCAGCGGCAGCAGTTGTTCCGGCGTCCGCCGGCGGTAGTAGGTCATGTCGCCGTCGTCGTTGTTGGGGATGATGAGGCGCGTATTGAAATCGGCCAGGATGAAGCCTTTGCTGCCCTCGAAGATGACCCCGTTGCCGATGCGGCTCAAGTCGATGAAGTTGCGCGGCGCAGGAGGTTTGAGGCCGCCCTGGTACCATTCCACGGAGATCGGCCCGCGCCAGCTATTCTTGGGGTGCTCGAAGGTCACCTTCAGCCGTACCGGCGTCACGTCCGGGTTGTAGGGGTCGCTCACCTCCATATCAGCCTCGGCCGACAGCGGCGCTCCGGCGTCGATGGCGTTCCATGCCAGGTCCATGATGTGCGCGCCCATGTCGCCTATCTGGCCGACGCCGAACTCCCGGTACATGTTCCACGACAGGCAGTTCATGCCGGCGCTGGGCGCGGCAAAATACTGCGGGCTGTAGGGGCGCATGAGGGACGGGCCCACCCATTGGACCCAGTTGAAGAAATCCGGTGGCGAACCCTGCTCCGGGGGATAGCCCGGCCGGGGCAACTGGCGGCTGTCCCAGGCCGAGACCGTGCGCAGTTCGCCAACGGCCCCGTCGAGAATCAGCTCACGCAGGCGCTCGAAGTTCGGGAAGGCATGGCGCTGCGTGCCGTGCTGGGTGGCCAGCTTACCTTTGTACTTGAGAAAAGTCGAACGGACCGAGCGCGCTTCCTCCACGGTGATGCCCAGGGGCTTCTCGCAGAAGACATGCATGCCGCGGTTCATGGCCCAGTTGCAGATGAAGGCGTGGTGGTGGTCGGCCGTGCAGATGACCACGGCGTCGATGCCCTTCTGGTCCAGGCACTTGCGCCAGTCGACGTAGGTCCTGGCGCCGGGGAATACCTGAAGGGCTTCGGCCAGCCGGATTTCGTTGACGTCGCACAGCGCCACGACGTTCTCCTGGGCGAGCACGTTGTAGTGCGCCGTTCCACGCCCCCAGACGCCGATCAGGGCGATGTTCAGCTTGTTGCTGGGAGCGTTCTGTCCCGAGAGCATGCCGCTCGGGAGAATGAGCAGCCCGGCGCCGGCCGATTTCAGCAGTTCGCGACGTTTCATGGCAGAGGTCCTCCAGCCTGATGATATAGCTAGGGACAAATCTAAAGGAGACCGCAGGGCTTGTCAAGGACCTGCGGCGCGGGGGTCCGGCCCCGTATAATGGAAGGACCGTCCGGTTGCGGCGCTGCGCCGGTGTGGCCGCGGGCCGCCTCACGAGAAATATGTTCGAGAATCTCTCTGACAAGCTTCAGCGCGTCTTCAAGAACCTGCGCGGAGAAGGCAAGCTGACGCCTGAGAATATGGAGCAGGCGCTCAAGGAGATTCGTGTCGCCCTGCTTGAGGCCGACGTGCACTTCCGGGTGGTCAAGCAGTTCATCGAGGGCGTGAGGCAGAAGGCCATGGGCGAAGAGGTGCTGACCGCCCTCTCGCCGGCCCAGCAGGTGGTCAAGATCGTCCACGAGGAGTTGATCCGGGTTCTGGGAAGCCACCAGTCCCGCCTTCGGTTCGCCAACAACCCGCCCACGGTGATGTTCCTGGCCGGTCTGCAAGGCTCCGGCAAGACCACCACCACGGGAAAGCTGGCACGCTGGCTGAGCCGCAACGGACACAGCCCGCTGATGGTCTCGGTGGACGTCTACCGGCCGGCGGCGCGCCAGCAGCTTGGCGTAATCGCCCGCGGCATCAGCCTGCCGGTCTACGAGGGCAAGCCGGGTGAGACCACCCCCGAGCAACTGGCCCGGGGCGCCAGGCGCGAAGCCGCCGAGACGGGCCGCGACGTGGTGCTGGTGGACACGGCGGGCCGCCTCCACATCGACGACGAGTTGATGCAGGAGCTCCAGCGGCTCAAGGAGGCGCTCTCGCCGGCGGAGATCCTCTTCGTGGCCGACGCCATGACCGGGCAGGATGCCGTGAAGAGCGCCGAGGAGTTCCACAAGCGGCTGGGCATCACCGGGGCCATCCTGACCAAGATGGACGGCGACGCCAGGGGGGGCGGCGCCCTCTCGATTCGCCACATCACCGGGCAGCCGCTCAAGTTCGTGGGCGTGGGCGAGAAATTCGACGCGCTGGAGCCCTTTCATCCGGACCGCATCGCCTCCCGCATCCTGGGCATGGGCGATGTGCTCTCGCTAATCGAGAAAGTGGGCGAGGCCGTCGATCAGAAGGAAGCGGAAGAAACCCAGCGGCGGATTCTGGAGAACGAGTTTACGCTCGAGGACTTCCGGGACCAGATGCGCAAGCTGCGCAAGCTGGGGCCGCTGGAAAGCCTGCTGGGCATGCTGCCTGGGCTCGGGCCGGTCAAGCACCTCAAGGACATGAAGGTGGACGAGAGGCAGTTGACCCGCGTGGTGGCGATCATCGATTCGATGACGTTCAGGGAACGCGCCAACCACATGATTATCAACGGCTCCCGCCGGCGGCGCATTGCGCGCGGCAGCGGGACGTCGGTGCAGGAAGTCAACCAGCTCCTGAAGCAGTACGCGCAGGCGCGCAAGATGATGAAGAGCCTTTCGGGCGGCATGATGGGGAGGCGGCTGGGCAAGCTGGCGCTGCCCGGCATGTGAGCGCTCCCTAGGGAGCCGTCGCGGGATACAAGTGAGAGAGATACCATGCTGATGATTCGACTGGCGCGGTTCGGCGCCAAGAAGAAACCGGCCTACCGGGTGGTCGTGATAGAGAAGGACAGAGCCCGGGACGGACGAAACGTGGAAGTGGTGGGCCACTACAAACCGGTGGCGCACCAGGCCAAGGTGCACCTGGAGCACGAGCGCATCGCCCATTGGATCAAGATGGGCGCAAAGCCATCCGGCACGGTGGCGCGCCTGCTCAGGGACAATCCCGCCGGCCAGCCCGCGGCGTGAGGCCCGCAGCAGCCGCCTGGCGCAGAAGTGCTATGATCTGAGCAGAAGGAGGCACAGGGTGGCGGGGATGAGAGAGTTGGTCGAAGACATCGCGAAGGCTCTTGTGGACATCCCGGATCAGGTTTCTGTGCGGGAAGTTCAGGGTGAACAAGTGACTGTTCTGGAGCTGCGAGTGGCCCCCAGCGATTTGGGCAAGGTCATCGGCAAGCAGGGCAGGACTGCACGGTCGATCCGCACCCTCCTCGGAGCCGCGGGCATGAAGCTGAACCGGCGGTTTACGCTGGAGATCCTGGAGTAGAGCGCGCAGTGCCGCCGGAGAACCCGGGGAGCCGGGAATGGGTGGCAATCGCCCAGGTCCTTGGTTCAAGGGGAAACCGCGGCGAACTCCGGGTGGCCCCTCTTACCGGCCGGCCGGGCCGCTTCAATGAGTTGGGTGAGCTGTATTTGCTCGGACCAGCCGGCGCGATAGCGAGCAACCACCGCTTCGAAGTACAGAGCGCTTGGGAGCATCGCGGCTGCATCATTCTGAAGCTTCAGGGGATAGACTCGATCTCCGAGGCCGAGCGGTGGCGCGGCTGTGAGGCGCGCATTCCGCGCTCAAGGAGAATGCCGCTGCCGGAAGGGGAGTATTATCAGTCGGACCTGATCGGGTTCGAGGCGGTGAAGCGCGACGGCCAGCGCGTGGGCGTGGTCAGGGACTGGCGGGAATGTGGAGGGCCGCCGCTTCTGGTGGTGGAGGGAGAACAGGGCCAGGAGGTCCTGATCCCTTTTGCGGCGTCCATTTGCGCTGAGATCGACAGCGCCGGCAGGCGGATTGTAGTGGATTTGCCCGAAGGACTGGAAGGACTGAACCGCTGATGGTGTTCCATGTGCTCACCATCTTCCCGGGATTCTTCCGGGGGCCGTTCGAGCACGGCGTGGTGGCGAGGGCGGCGGCGGCGGGCCGGATCAGGATCGAAGTTCACGACCTGCGCGGCTGGACCGGCGATCGCCACCGGACGGTGGACGACAGGCCGTTCGGCGGAGGCGAGGGGATGGTTTTGAAGGCCGAGCCGATCTTCCTGGCGGCCGAGGCTATCCTGCCGGAGCGGGGTCCGAAGCGGCGGATAGTGCTGCTGTCGCCGCAGGGCCGGCTGTTCGACCAGGCCGAGGCGCGGCGGCTGAGCGGGCTGGAGGAGATCCTGCTCCTGGCCGGCCGCTACGAGGGCGTGGACGAGCGGGTGGCCGAGCACCTGGCCGACGAGGAGTTGTCGGTTGGAGATTATGTGCTCAGCGGCGGAGAGCTGGCCGCGGCGGTGGTTATTGACGCCGTGGCGAGGCTGCTCGATGGCGTGCTGGGGAACCAGGATTCGGCGCGGCGGGAGTCTTTCAGCAGCGGGCCGGACGCCCCCGGACTGCTGGACTGCCCGCAGTATACGCGGCCGGCGGACTTCCGGGGCTGGAAAGTGCCCGAGGTGCTGCTGAGCGGAAACCACGAGGAGGTCCGGCGGTGGCGGCTGGAGGCGGCCATCGGAAAGACCGCCCGGATGCGTCCGGAACTTTTTGAGAGATGGAAGAGCAGGGTGACAAGATGAACAACCCGTTGTTGACGAAATTCATAAGCAAGAAGCGGCGGCAGGACATCCCCGAGTTCCGCCCCGGCGACACCATCCGGGTGTACGTGAAAATCAAGGAGGGCGACAAGGAACGCCTCCAGGCTTACGAGGGAACGGTTATCGCGCGGAAGAACTCCGGGATGGGCGAAACCATCACCGTGCGGAAGGTCAGCTTCGGCCACGGCGTGGAGCGGATCTTCCCGCTGCACGCTCCGGTGGTTGACCACATCGACCTTGTTCGGACGGGGAAGGTGCGGCGGAGCAAGCTCTACTATCTCCGCGGCCTCAAGGGCAGAGCCGCGCGGCTGCGCGAGCGCGAGTGAAGTTGGGGGAGCGGTCCATGAGCCGACCGCGGTGCGACGCGCGTTTCGAGCGCTCGCTCGCCAGGAGGGGCTATGTGGCCGTGGCCGGCGTGGACGAAGCCGGGCGGGGGGCGTTGTTCGGACCCGTGGTCGCGGCGGCGGTCATACTGTCCCCGATTGATCACCCGCCAGGCCTCAGGGACAGCAAGGAGCTTCCGGCCGCCAGGCGGGAGGAACTCTCGGTTGAGATCGAGGCGGCCGCCGCAGCCTTCGCCGTCGGCGAGGCCAGCGCCGGCGAGATCGACCGGATCAACATCTACCAGGCGTCGCGCCTGGCGATGAAGCGGGCCGTGGCGGGACTCCCGGCGCCGCCGGACTTTCTGCTGGTGGACGCCATGAGCATAGACCTGCCTGTTCCGCAGCGCGCCCTGATCCGGGGAGACGCCCGCTCGCGCAGCATCGCGGCGGCGTCCATCCTGGCAAAAGTGCACCGGGACGCGCGAATGCGGGAGTGGGATGCGCTGTACCCGCAATACGGGCTGGCCAGGGGCAAGGGTTACGGCACGCCGGAGCACGTGGCGGCGCTGGAGGCATTCGGCCCAACGGCCCACCACCGTTTCACGTTCGAGCCCGTGAGCAGGCGCCTGCCCGCGCGGCAGATGAGCCTGACGGCGGAGGCGGGCCGGTGACACTGGCGGTCTGGCTGCGGGCGATGCTGTCGGCGGCGGCTCTCACCGGAGTAGGAACGATGCTGATCGTGCTGCCCTGGCTGCCCGACTGGAACCAGAACTTTTTCTCCAGCAGCAACCGGGAATGGTATGCGATATGGATGAACCCCTACTTTCGTGGAGCAGTGAGCGGAGTCGGGGTGGTGAACCTGTTTGTCTCCTTCATGGAGATCTACCACCTGCTGCGTGGGGACGGGCGCCGGGCGCCGGACGGAGAAACCTTCGCCGGCCCCCCGCAGAGCGGATGAGAGGCGGTTCCGGTTAGAATCTAGGGAGAGGTGCTCGTGGAGGACAAGACACAGGCAGTCGTCGATGCGGCTGAGCCGCGCTCAGCGCCGCGTGGCGACACCCTGCGCAACACCATTGCCGAGTGGACCGTCACGATCATTCTGCTGTTGTTCGGGACCACCACGCTGGTGCAGGCTTTCGTCATCCCCACCGGCTCGATGGAGGACACGCTGCTGATCGGGGACCACCTGCTGGTGGACAAACTGGCCTACGCGCCCGAAGGCCCCCTCAGCAGGTTCATCCTTCCATACCAGCCCATCCGGCGTGGCGACATCATAGTGTTCCGCTACCCGGTGGACGTGACGCAGGCCTACGTCAAGCGCGTGGTGGGGGTGCCCGGAGACCGGATCCGCATCGAGGACAAGGAGGTCTACCACAATGGCGTCAAGATCACCGAGCCCTACGTCTACCACAAGACCGACTACATCGACAGCTACCGTGACAACTTCCCCGGAGAGCCGAACGCCCGCATCGAGGAGCCTGCCCAGGAGATGCTGGAGAAGAGCGTGAGCGGCAGCGAGGTGGTGGTTCCTCCCGGCTGCTATTTCGTCATGGGAGACAATCGCGACTCGTCTTTTGACAGCCGCTACTGGGGCTTCGTCCCGCGCGAGAACATAATGGGCAAGCCGCTCATCATATACTGGTCCTACGACGCGCCCACCGAGCAACTGGCCAGGTCTTCGATCAGCCTGGACCATGCGCTGGACCTGGTGCAGAACTTCTTCCGCAAGACGCGCTGGAACCGCACGTTCCGTCTGATTCGGGGATACTCCTTCGGCAGCTAGATGGCGTTCGAGATTCGTCCACTAAGGGAGTTGCTGGTACGTCCGGCCATACCGCCCTCGCTCGGGCGGCTGGAAGAGCTCGCCTCCAATCTGCTTTACACCTGGGAGCCCGCCATCCGAGGGTTGTTCCGGCGTCTGGACCCGGCGTTGTGGAAACTCTGCCGCAGGAACGCCGTGCTGATGCTGGGACGGGTGCCTCAGGAGGTGCTGTCGCGGGCCGCCTCGGACCCGCGCTACATCGCGCTGTACCGTCAGGCCTGCGAGCGCTTCGACGCCTATGTCAATGCCCAGGAGCAGCCTCCCTCCGAACAGTTGACCGCTTACTTCTGTATGGAGTTCGGCCTGGCCGAGTGCCTGCCGGTCTACTCCGGCGGACTGGGGGTGCTGGCCGGGGACTTTCTCAAGGCGTCCAGCGACTCGGGCCACCCGGTTGTGGGCCTGGGGCTGCTCTACCAGACAGGTCACCTGGACCAGTCTCTGAATCCCGACGGATGGCAGCAGGAACGCTACCCGGTCAACGACTTCTATACCCTCCCGCTGCGGCCCATGAAGGACGCCCAGGGCCAGGACCTTAAGATCAGCGTAAGGATGCCGCGCGGCCCGGTTGCGGCGCGGGTATGGCGCGTGGATGTCGGCCGCGTCCATCTGTACCTTCTGGACAGCAACATCGAGGACAACGCGGACCACGAATACCGGGACATCACGTGCCGCCTGTACGGAGGGGATGGCGTAACACGCATCCAGCAGGAGATTCTGCTGGGTATCGGCGGAGTCAGGGCGCTGAAGGCTCTGGGCCTGACTCCCACCGTGTACCACATGAACGAGGGGCACTCGGCCTTTCTAGCGCTGGAGCGGGTCCGGGTGCTGATCGAGGAGCAGGGGCTTGACTTCGAGGAGGCGCTCGAGGCAGCCCGCGTGAACAACGTTTTCACGACCCACACGTCGGTGGCCGCCGGCATCGACCTGTTCGACGCGGGATTGATGCACGAGTACTTCGACTGGTACTGCCGCGAGACCGGGATCAGCTTCGACCGGCTCATGGCGCTCGGCAGGCTCGGCCTGCGGGACCCCGGCGAACGCTTCTCGATGGCTGTCCTCGCCATCCGGACTTCCAGCTACCGCAACGCCGTGAGCCGCCTGCACCAGAGGATTTCCCAGAACATGTGGTCCGGGCTGTGGCCCCAGCTGCCGGGCTGGGAGGTGCCGATCAGTTCAATCACCAACGGCGTCCACCTTCGCAGCTGGCTGAACACGGACCTGGCCGAGCTCTACGATGAGTACCTCCAGCCGGACTGGCGGGACCGCTACGACGATCCCACCACCTGGCGGCTGCTGGATGAGATTCCCGATCACGAAATCTGGGAGGTTCACAAGCGCCGGAAACGGAGGTTGATCAGCTTCATCCGGGAGAGGCAGGTGGCCTGCGCCATTGCCAGAAAGGCCTCCGCCACGGAGGTTCAGCGCGCCTGGGAGGCGCTCGAACCGGACGCCCTGACCATCGGGTTCGCCCGGCGTTTCGCCACCTACAAGCGCGCCACGCTGCTGTTCCGCGACATCGGGCGCCTGAAGCGCATCCTGAACCACCCGCAGCGGCCGGTGCAGATCGTGATCGCGGGACTGGCGCACCCTCATGACCAGCCCGGCAAAATGCTGATCCGCCAGATCGTCCAGCTCTCGCGCGACCCGGAAGTCGCCCGCCGCGTGGTCTTCGTCGAGGACTACGGCATGGAGGTGGCGCGGGAACTGGTGCAAGGCGTGGACCTCTGGCTCAACAACCCGCGGCGCGGAGAGGAAGCCTGCGGAACCAGCGGCATGAAGGCCGGCTTCAACGGCGTTCTCAACCTGAGCATCCTGGACGGCTGGTTTGACGAGGCCTATGAGCAAAGCGGCGGCTGGGCCATCGGGGACCGCGAGCCTTATGCGGAAGATCAGGATGAGATTCACGCCAGGGCCATCTACTCGCTGCTCGAGAACGAAATCGTGCCGATGTACTACGACCGCGGCGCGGACGGGGCCTCGGTGGAGTGGATACGGCGGGCCAGGCAGTCGATCAGGCACATCAGCCATCAGTACAATTGCCAGCGCATGGCGGCCGAGTACCGGAGTCAGATTCATGACCCCGCACACGCGGCCTGGATCGAGGCGCGGCGCAACAACTTCGAGAGGATACGCGAGCGCCTTCAGTGGAATGCCGGCGTCGAGCGGGTGTGGGATCGCGTGAAGATCGTAGAGACCAGCCACGGCTCCGGCGGCAGTATCACCAGCGGGCATTCCCTCCCGATCCGGGCGTCGGTCGAATTGGCCGGACTGTCCCCGGCCGATGTGCGCGTGGAAGCAGTGGTGGGGCGCGTCGGCCCGGGCGGGACCCTGGAGGAGGCCGAGGTGCTGGTCCTGCCCGCCCTCGAGCAGGCTGGAACGGCTTGCGTGTTCGGCCGCGAGGTCCTGCCGCAGCAGACCGGCCGGATCGGCTACGCCGTGCGCGTGACCCCGAACCACTATGACGACCCGCTGACGCGGCCCTGCAACTCGCCGCTGAAGTGGGCCGGCAGCGGCGGATAGCTTTCGGAAGGACTGGATTCCCGGCGGAATCCGTGGTAAACAGGTATTTGAGAGCCGGGTCGCGCCGGTGGCGGATGAGCCGGGCGTTTGCGACCCCTTCTGAGGCTTTCCGCTGAGGGTTGGCTGTAGAGACGGGGGGGCATACAGTTCCTGGCGTTAGCGGCCGATCTGTAGACTAGCTGACGTCCGGGTGGGCTTCACCCCGGTTACACTCACCGGTTGGGAACAATCTCCAGGAGCCAGGGTCCGGCCATGGATAACGATCGCAAGTACAAACAGCGCGGGTACATGGACTCCTCCGATTGGGAGAGGAGCCAGGGCGGCGGGAAACCGGGAGACCGGCCGCGGCAACCGGGGCCGCGCCTGCCTATCGATGTGACGGGGCCGCGCCTGCCCCGGCTGGTGGAGAGCGTGGTGGCGTCGCGCTGTTACAGTTGCGCCACGACGCTTCCGGCGGACGTCGACTTCCGGGGCAACTGCCCGAAATGCGGCGTCGCGCTGCACTGCTGCAAGCAGTGCTCGCACTTCGACCCGTCCAAGCGGTTCCAATGCGTCAAGCCCGTCCCGGTGAGGATCGCCTCCAAGGACCAGGCCAACCAGTGCGAGTTTTTCGGTCCCCGCGTGACGGTGGCGCGCGACGGCGCCTCCAGCGGCGCGCCGGCCTACTCCGGGCCGGGGCCGGCGGCGCCCCGCGGCGCCAGCGAGGCGCGCGCGGCCTTCGATAACCTGTTCAAGAAGTAGCCAGTTCAGCCGCAAGGCACGGGTTCATATGCAAGTCGCCGAACTGTTCGAACCGCGCAGATTCCGTCTGGTGGAAGCGGCGGCCGCCGAACCCGCGCCAGGCGAGGTCCAGGTGCGGGTCCGGGCGGTCGGCATCTGCGGATCAGACACCCACAACTTCCTGGAAGGCGGCATCGGAGACACGCCTTGCGTGTACCCGATGGTCCTCGGGCACGAGCCCTCCGGAGTGGTGGTGAAGTGCGGGGCGGGCGTGACAGGGTGGACCGCCGGCGACCGCGCCGCTCTGGAGCCCGCCATCTACTGCCACCACTGCGAGTTCTGCCGCTCCGGGCGCTACAACCTCTGCCGGCGCATCCGCTTTCTGAGCACCCCGCCAGACCCCGGCTACTTCCGCCAGTATCTGAACCTGCCGGCCGAAAACCTGCTGCCCATCGCTGGGGAACTCGGTCTTGAGTATGCGACCTTGTTCGAGCCGCTGGCAGTGGTGCTGCATTCCATGAAGTTCGCCGCGGTCCGGCCGCTTGAGACCGCCGTCGTCACAGGGGCCGGCCCTATCGGGCTGATGACCGTCATTCTTCTTAAGATGTGCGGCGCCGGCAGAGTGTACGCCGTCGAGCCAGTCGCCCATCGCCGCCGGATGGCGTCGGAAGCCGGCGCCGAGGCGGTAATCGATCCGGCCGAGGTGGACGCCTCAGCCGTGATACTGGGCGAGACCGGAGGACGCGGAGTGGACCTGGCCATTGACTGCGCCGCCAGGGGAGACTCTCTGGCCAACTGCATCAAGGCCTTGTGCAACGGGGGACGGCTGGTGGTAACCGGCATTCCGGTCGAGCTCTGCGTGTCGCTGGACTGGCACGTTGCGCGGCGCAAGGAACTAACGGTCTTCAACGTGCGCCGGTCTAACCACGAGTCGGAAGCCGCCCTGACCATGCTCGCAGAGCACAGCTCGCGCTTCGCCCCGCTGGTGACCCACAGCCTGCCCATGGACCGGGTGCAGCAGGCCTTCGAGATGCTCGAACATTATTCGGACGGCGCCGCCAAGGTGGTGCTGATACCGTAAGGGCTTGCCGCCGGCAAGCCCCTACAGTTGCACCCTGGAAAACAGGTAGGTTCCGAGGGCCAGCAGGCAGGCCGTCAGCGTGCACATCACCACCAGGTCCAGGGTGGCGCCGAAGTGGTAGCCCCCGCCGGTGAGCGCGCCCCGCAGGCCGTCCACTCCATAGGACAGCGGGTTGAGCGAGGCTATCACCCGGATCGGCCGGATGGCGTTGCCCAGGGGGAACAGCGCGCCGGACATGAAGAAGACCGGCATCACCAGGAAGCTCATCACCAACTGGAATCCCTGGAAATCCTCCAGCACCGAGGCGACGGCAGTCCCAAGCGCCGTGAACATCACCGCTATGAGCCCCATGTAGACTAGGGCGAGCGGCCAGGCGCCCCAGTCCGCCGGACGAAAGCCCACCAGCAGGCAGAGCACGACCACGATCAGGCCCTGCATCACTGCCACGGTCGCCCCGCCCAGCGTCCGGCCGATCATGATCATCAACCGTGGCACGGGCGCCACCAGCGTTTCTTTCAGGAAACCGAACTGCCGGTCCCAGATCAGGTCGATGCCCGAGAACAGCGCCGTGAACAGGATAGACATGCCGATGACGCCCGGCACCAGAAACTGTATATAGCTGCCCTCGCCGGCTTTGGCGAAAGTGGGGCCGAAGCCCAGCCCGAAGGCCAGCAGGTACAACAGCGGCTGGCCGAGCGCGCCCACAATGCGCGCGCGGCTCCTCACGTAGCGCTTCAGTTGTCTGATCCAGAGCACATAGACCGCGTTCACCGGCGCCTCCGCGTCCACATCCTGGCGATGTTGCGCATCTGGTCCACACTGGAGGCGTCCTCGTCGCGGATGGTGGTCCCGGTGAGCGCCAGAAAGGCCTGTTCCAGCGTCTCCGCCTTGGTCTGCTCTTTCAGTTCCTGAGGCGAGCCCTGCGCCACGATGCGCCCGTGGTCGATGATCGCGATGCGCTCGGCCACGCGCTCGGCCTCCTCCATGTAGTGGGTGGTCAGGAAGACCGTTACCCGCTGATCCTCGTTCAGCCGGCGCACGTGGCTCCAGAGCTGGTTGCGGGTTTGCGGGTCGAGGCCCAGTGTGGGTTCGTCCAGGAACAGGATTCTGGGCGTGTGCAGAAGGCCGCGCGCGATTTCCAGCCTGCGGCGCATGCCACCGGAAAAGTGCTTCACCACGTCGTGGCGGCGGTCCCACAGCTCGAACAGCCTCAGCAGCCGCTCGATTCCCGCCTGGCGCGCCCTGCGGGGCACGTTGTACAGCAGGCCGTGGAACTCCATGTTCTCATAGGCCGTCAGCTCGTCGTCCAGGCTGGGGTCCTGGAAGACGATCCCGAAGCGCTTGCGCGCTCTGTGCTGGTCCGTGACGGGGTCCAGTCCGTCGATGCGCACGCTGCCGGAGGTCGGCTTCAGCAGCGTGGTCAGCATCTTGATGGTGGTGGTCTTGCCCGCGCCGTTTGGCCCCAGGAAGGCGAAAATCTCCCCCTCCTTCACCTGGAAGGTGATGTCCCTGACCGCTTCCAGTTCGCCGAACCGTTTCGAGAGGTTGGTAGCCTGAATCATCCAACGCCGCCCCGGCTCAAACGGCACTCCATGCGCGCAGGCCGCTGCCACCCAAGGCAAAGAGGGCTCGCGCGGAGCCCTCTTTGCGATTGTAGCTGGCTTAGTCCGCCGTCAGGCCGCGGTACGTGATGCCGGCATCGGCAGGGTCTTGGGCTCCAGCCCCGCCTTGGCCAGCAGCGTGTAGACCAGGAACCCAACGATGAAGCTGTACAGCGCCGCAGGCTGCAAGTAGGACACCGTCTCGGGCGGAATGGGCAGGAACGGAAGTATGCCAACCAGGAATCCAAGCGCCCAGGCGCAGTAGCCAGCCCAATTGATGCCCTCCCGCGGGCCGGCCCACTTCCTGCCGCTGAGCAGGTAGTCGGCCGCCATGGCGCCGCAGATCGGTCCGAACGACGCGCCGATGATGGTGAACAGGCCCACCAGGTTGGCCGCCACGCCGGTAACGGCCAGCACCACGGCCGCCGTGGCCGCCACCATGGTCGAAGCCATGCGGGTCACGCCGGGAAGCATGGTGGCGAAGCTGTTGCCGGCGATGAACGAAGAGAAGCAGGCCGGCGCTATGGAGGCCAGGGCGAACAGGAAGAACATGACGGTAGCCAGGACGCCGCCCGTGCCGCTGAGCACCGAGTCGAACGTGTATCCCGTGGTCATGCCGAGTCCCTGGGCGCCGGCCACCGCCAGGATCGGCAGGCCGCCGGCCACCACAATCGCCAGCGTGATGCCGGCCAGTCCGCCCCACTTGACGTCGCGGCTGTCCCGGCTGTTGATGCCAAAATCGGCGCCCGCCGCGCCGGCCGTGGCGAAGAACCCTATGACGATCTGGAGCAGCAGCATAAAGCCGATGTAGGGCTGCGGATCAGGAGGCTGATACTGACCGATCCCCCCCGCCGTGCGGAAGAAAACCAGGATCAACATGAGCAGCGGAACCAGGCTGAGGTATGTCGAGAACCTGGCGACGTACTTGATGCCCTTCACCCCCACGTAGGCCATCCCATAGCCCCACAGAATAGCCACGATGGCGAATGGCAGTGTGCCGGCGCCGCTCTTGGACCCCAGCCCGTTGAAGATGAAGGTGGTGGAAACGAAGATGTTGACTGAGAGCCACCCCGCCTGGAGCGCGCCCATCATCAGTCCCGGCATGAGGTAGCCGCCCTTTGTGCCGAAGGTCGAACTGCCCACGACGTAGAGGGGAAAGCCGGTCTGCATGCCGAGCATCGCCGGCGCGCGGTAGAACAGGGCGTAGCTCAGCACTCCGGCTACCACCAGGGCGAGCAGCGACAGGCCCACCCCCGCCCGGTTCAGCGTGCCATCGGCGATCTGCATGTAAAACACGACCCACAGAAAGACGCCGGCATAGCTCGGGGCCGTGTTCACATACCACGGCGCGCGATTGGATGCCGGATTCGGTACAGCCTTCGCAATGTAGTCAGGCAACATGGACACTCCTCGTCAACTCCGCTTTGAGATCTAATTGGAGCCCCGCGCGGGCGGGGCGTATGCCGCTCTCACACTGACTGAATCCGCGGCCGGAAAATCGGCCGGGACCTTCTGCGTCACCTTGCCCGTAGCCGCCCACTCCGCACCCCTCTGCAAGGTCACGATGAAGCCGACGCTGCTCAGCGCCGCCAGGTCGTGGCCCAGCACCGTATGGAATATGCGCCCCTTCCCGTAGGTGATCGCCATGAGGATCGGCTCGTCGCGGGCCGTCCCCTTGTTGGCCGGGTCCGAATAGGCCGTCGCCAGCACAGTCATGTTTTCACCCGGACCCCTCAGCCGGTCGTACAACTCGTCGGCCGCATGCATCCAGGCCTTGGGCAGGTCCCGGGTGATGGGATGGCCAGCGTCCCGGGTTACCACCTGAAACGGGAGCCTGGCGCCGTGGCTGCCAGCGCTTCCCGGCGAAGTGTCGGAGACCAGTTTTCCGTCTTTGAAATACCAGTACGGCCCCGACTTCTCGTTGCGGCCGCGCCACCCTCCGACGCCGATCATCAGGTTGTAGGCGCGCCACCCGGGAAACGAGTTATTGGCGCCGTGGTACACCACCAGCCCGCCGCCGTTCTGAACGTACTGCTCAAACGAAGTCTTGAGGGTCTCGGGCCACTGGTCGTCAGTGGTGTCGTAGTTGAGCAGCACCGCCTGGTACTTGGTGAAGTCGGGCTTGAACTGGCTGAAGTCTCCTCCCACCGGGGGGGAGGTCACCTGATCCACCTGGAACAGGCCCGTTTCCTCCAGCATCTTTTTGAGCACTGGCGAGGTCGGCTCCCAGGGGTGGAAGCGGGTCTGCTGCCCGTCGAGCAGCATCACCCGGATCGGGCCCGCCCCCGCCGCCGAGAACGCAAAAACCAGGGCCGCGCCTGCTGCCAGAACACTCTTGAGGAACTGCCGTCCAATGCGCATTTCGAAGATCCTCCTCTTGTGCCGCTCACGTTACTATACCGCTGTTTTCGTGATAATGTCAGAGGTCAAGGCATTCAGCCAAGGAGCGGGGACATGGCGCGATTCATGCGGTTGAAGGTCCTGAACACAATGGTGGACACGGGCATGGTGCCCGTCTTCTACAACCCTGATCTCGAGGTGGCCAAGCAGGTCGCCGCGGCGGTCTACGCGGGCGGCTGTCCGCTGCTGGAGTTCACCAACCGGGGCGACCACGCCTGGGAGGTGTTCACCGAACTGGAGCGCTACGCGGCCAGGGAACTTCCCGGGATGATCCTGGGCGTCGGCTCGGTGGTGGATCCGGGCACGGCGGCCCTGTACATCAACTGCGGCGCGAACTTCGTGGTCGGACCTCTGCTCAACCCCGAGGTGGCGCGCACCTGCAACCGGCGCAAAATCCCGTACTCGCCCGGCTGCGGCAGCGCCTCGGAGATTTCGCAGGCCGAGGAACTGGGCTGCGAGATAGTGAAGGTATTTCCAGGAGCTGAGGTCGGCGGGCCGAAATTCGTGAGCGCCGTCAGGGGCCCCTGCCCCTGGGTCTCGGTCATGCCCACCGGCGGCGTGGAGCCGGCCGAAGCGTCGCTCAAGGCCTGGTTCGGCGCGGGTGTGGTATGCGTCGGAATGGGGTCCAACCTGCTGACCAAGGAACTGCTCAAGGCCGGCGACTACGCCGGCATCACGGCCAAAGTCCAAGAGACGCTGGATCTGATCCGGCAGATCCGGGGAGGCAAGTAGCCATGGCGCTGAACATTAAAGCACCTGAACAGTGCAAGTGGGACGCCGCCGCGCTCGGCGAGATCATGCTCCGGCTTGACCCCGGCGACGGCCGCATCCGAACCACGCGCACCTTCCAGGTCTGGGAGGGCGGCGGCGAGTATAACGTAGCACGCGGCCTGCGCCGCTGTTTCGGCCTGCGCACCACCGTGGTGACCGCCATAGTGGATAACGAGATCGGGCGGCTGCTTGAAGACTTCATGCTGCAAGGCGGCGTGGACCTGTCGCACATCAAGTGGGTCCCCTTCGACGGCATCGGCCGGGCGGCGCGCGTGGGCCTCAACTTCACCGAAAAGGGTTTCGGCGTGCGGGCGGCCGTGGGCTGCTCGGACCGCGCCTACTCGGCCGCCTCCCAGCTTAAGCCGGGGGACGTGGACTGGAAGAAGCTCTTCGTCGAGGAAGGCGTGCGCTGGTTCCACTGCGGAGGCATCTTCGCGGCGCTCGCCGCCAACACCGCCGACCTGGCGATCGAGGCCATGGAGGCGGCCCGCGCCGCGGGCACCGTGATCTCCTACGACCTTAACTTCCGTCCCTCCCTGTGGAAGGCGCAGGGCGGCACGGCCCGCGCGGTGGAGGTGAACCGCAAGATCGCTTCGCTCGTGGACGTGATGATCGGAAACGAGGAGGACTTCACAGCCGCCCTGGGGTTCCAGGTGCCCGGCATGGACGAGCACATCTCCTCGCTGGACCCGGCCAACTTCAAAAAGATGATCGGGGAAGTGGTCAGAATGTACCCGAATTTCAAGGCCGTGGCCACCACCTTGCGAACGGCGACGACCGCTTCCGTCAATGACTGGGGCGCCATCCTCTGGACGGACGGCCAGTTCTACGAGGCGCCGCTGCGGGAGAACCTGGAAATATACGACCGCATCGGCGGAGGCGACAGCTTCGCCTCCGGGCTGGCCTACGGTTTCCTGTCAGGAAAGACGCCGCAGCAGGCCGTGGAGTACGGCGCGGCGCACGGCGCGCTGGCCATGACCACGCCCGGCGACACCAGCATGGCCACGCTCAAGGAGGTCGAGTCGGTCATGAAGGGCAAGGGCGCGCGGGTGGTCAGGTAAGCGGGGGGTCCCTTGCAGCGATATGCGTTGACGGCGATTCTGGTGCTGGCCGGCTGCCTGTCTCTGGCGGCCGCCACGGCGGACGAGGTGACCCGGGCCGAGAAGGCTTGGGCCACTGCGGTTACGAAGGGAGACCTTGCAGCCCTGGACCGGCTCCTGGCGGACGGCCTGATCTACACGCACTCCAGTGGCGTGATCGAGGACAAGAGCGCCTATTTAGGGAAGTTGAAGGCGGGCACTCTGAAGTACGAATCCATCGAGCACGAGGGGGTTGTGGTCAAGGCTTACGGCGAGAGTGCCGTCCTTCACTGCAAGGCGCGGATGAAGGGCGTCTCCGACGGCCAACCCTTCAACACCTACGCCGTCATGACCCACGTGTGGGTCAGGCAGGGCGGCGTCTGGAGACTCGCCGCGCACCAATCCACGAGGCTGCCCTGATACTCTTCTACGGGCGCCGGGGCGCGAGCGGTCTGTCGCCACTCGCGCTTCCGCGCCGCTCTGCCGCTCCCTCCGGTCACTGCGCGGCGTCAGGCTGGGCCTGCTGCCGAGCCGCGCGGCCCCTAATGAAGCCCCGGCCTCGGCCCTGACCCGCCATCCCGGCGCCTCTGCCCTGGCTCACGGGCTGACCCGTGATGTCGCAGATGCCGTCCTTGTCCTTGTCATTCCAGGCGTAGGGCGCGCCGCCGCGGCCGCGGCCCATCGGGGCGCCCGGGTCGGGCGCGCTCTGTGCCATGGCGAGAGCCGCCATGGCCGCCGGAACCACCAACGTTGCCATCAGTGTCCTTTTCATGTCTGCCTCCACGCCCGATAGCAGCAGCGTGTCTGCCAACGGGACAAACGACGTGGCGCCAACAAGTTGCACGACGAGGGAGAGAGCCTGACGCGCAACCGCCGCGCGCTGTGGCGCCTGTAGCTGCAAACGGTGCACTTGGCTCAGGCTACCGTCGTTTCCTGAGCGCCGCCCTGGCAGGCGCGCCGTCGCTTGCCAGAATCCGCAGCGGAAGGCAGACCAGGTCGTAGCGTCCGGGCTTGACACCCGAGAGGTTCAGGCCCTCGATGATCCAGATGCCGGCGCCGAGCAGCGCACGGTGCGTCTCGGCGCTGTCCTTCTTGTATCCGCCCACAGAGAGGTAGTCCACGCCCACCGTGCGCACGCCCCGCCCGGCCAGGAAGCGGGCGGCCTCGGCCGTGATGTAGACGTAGCCCCGGTCGAATTCCCGCTTGCGCCAGCGCGCGGCCGCGCCGTAGGTCTTGAACAGTATCCGCTCCCCGCGGCGGATACGCTGGCGACTCAACTCACCCACCTTGATCGACTCCCGGTCCCGGATCCCGATCACCCGCGCCGGGCCGATCGTGGCTTCCAACGGCATGGTATCCAGCCCGCGGGCGCCCGTGAAGAAGTGCAGCGGCGCGTCCATGTGCGTGCCCGTGTGCGCGCCCATCGAGAGCCTGGTCACGTTGGAGGAGTCGCCGCGCTCGATCTGCTTGAAGGGGACAATGGAGACCGGAGGATCGCCCGGCCATGCCACCATTCCGCTGTGCAGCGGCGTCGTCACGTCAATCCAGCGGAGGCTCATTTCTTCGTCGGCGCTGCCTTTCCACCCCACAGAGTCTCGGGGGCTTTGGGATTGTAGCTCAGCATCCCCCACAGAAGATAGACAAGCCGGTTGGCGGCTGGTGAGCCCTCCCTGGGCGCGCCGATTTCGAAGCCCGCGACTCCTGGCCCGGCAAGTTCCTGAACGGTCTTGCGCACGTAGGCAGGGTCGCGTGAGTCGGCGCCGGCGGCCTCCACGCTCCAGACAAGCGCGCCCGCGCCCCCGGCCGGCGGAGGCGCCTGCCCGTCTTCATACACCGCCGAGATCAGCAACGGCGCTCCCGCATTCGCGGCCTCCTCCAGCATGCGCGGAGTCACCTCAGGCCGCGGAATCTCCACCGTCACCCTGCGCCCCGCCTCTCCCACGGCGCGCACCAGCGCGGCGCGGCCCGGGACGCCCGTTCCGCCTGTGACGCTCACGCTTCTGACTGCCGGACAACTGGAAAGCAGCATGCTCAGCTCCGGTCCGCCGGAGGCGAAGGAGTCCGGACGAACGCTCAGGACCAGATCAACCGCGTACTCCAGGGCGACCTCCGAGATCATGCGCAGCGACCCGGCGACTCGCGCGCTGATAACGGCCTGCTCCTGAAACGCCAGGTTCAGCCGGTTCAGGCGGCTGCGCGCGAACGTCGCCAGCAGATCGTCCCAATGGGCGCGTGAGTGAAACCAGCCGCTCGCCAGATCCCCGGCATCGAGCGGCAGCCGCACGCCGCGGACGCGCATGCCCGGGCTTCCCATGGCCGCGGCGAGCCTGCCCGTCGAGCGAACCTGTTCGGCGGCCTCCAGCAGCCCGTACATCAGGCCGCGCAGGTCGCCTCCGGATATCCGCACTCCCGCGATACGGTAGGACTCCTCGGCGTCGGTGGAGACCTCGGTCTGGATGCGGAAGCTGGCCGCCGGGAGTTTCCGCGCCGCCAGGGCTGCGGCGAATTCCTTCCTGCCGAAATCGACGGGACCCGCCCACGCCGCGCAGGCGGCCGACATGCAGAGTATCAGTGTGGTCAAGCGACGCATTCAGAAACCCAGAGCGTAACCGACATTATAAAACCTCGAAAGGGCTGGAAAGCCGGGGGGCCATCCCGGCGGAGCATGTCCGGGCCCGGAACGTACTCCGCCGCTTTGAGCCGAGCAACACGTATCTCTCCGTCATCCGCTGCGCCCGCTTGCTGACGCGCGGTTCTGTGCTTTCGAGGTGTTGCAGAACCGCGACCATGAGGGAGCGGGCTTGCGGGCCTACGGACTTCTGACCCCGGAGACTAGGGCAGGTGCGGGATCAGGCAGAGGAAGCGCAGCACTTCGGAGCCCTGGTTGACGAACTGGTGAGTCTCGTTGCACGGCATGAAGATCACGCTGCCGTATTGGATGGGCCGGTCGCCCTCGTTTCCCCGCACCACGCCCTGGCCTTCGATGACGAAAACCTCGTGCTCCCAGGCGTGCTTGTGGAGCGGGGTGGCGCGGCCCGGCTGCACCTCGACGACCCGCATGGCGAAGTTTGGGGCACCATCGCTCTTGCTGATAACCCAGCGCAGGCCCACACCCTCGGCGTCTCCGGCTGCACTGGCCGGCACCTCTCTAAAATCCCGCACGATCATGACAACCTCACTCTAGCACGCGGGCCGCGGCCTCAACTGCCAAAGTCCCGCGCGTCGGCAAACGGCATCTCGCGGTTTCTGAAGTCGGGACGGTAGTAATCCGGCGCGCCGGCCTCCAGGGGCTGCAACCAGCCGTTCTCAAAACCGTAGAACTCGAGCCATTCCAGCACCTTGGCAAACTCCGAGGGCCGGATGCGGCGGCTGAGCAGGGGAAAGCGTCCGTCGTAGGCCTGGTGCGTCGGGAAGTACTGCGACATGACGCTGAGAGCCACCCGCGGAGACAGCGTGTCCCTGATCCAGGCGAGCGTCTCCCGCAAGCCGGCCAGATCATTCGGCAGTATCAGCAGCCGTATGATGAGCCCCCGCCGGAGCAGTCCCCCAGGGCCGGTCGCAAGCTCGTCGCCCACTTGCCGGTACATCTCGGCGACCGCGGCCCTTGAGTGAGCCGTATAGCCCGCGGCCCGGGAGTACCGTCGGGCTGTGTCGTCGTCCGAGTAGCGCAGATCCGGCAGATAGATGTCGAACACGCCGTCGAGCAGGCGCAGCACGTCGACGCTGTCGTAGCCGTTAGTGTTATAGATCAGCGGAAGGCTGAGCCCCCGGCCAGCCGCAATCGAGACAGCCCTGACGATCTGGGGCGTGAAGTGAGTCGGCGAGACAAAGCCGATGGCGTGACAGCCCTGGGCCTGGAGCCCGAGGATCCTGCCGGCGAGCTCCCCGCAGCTCATCTCCTCTCCGACGGCGTCGTGGAAGTCCTGGCTTATCTGCCAGTTCTGGCAATAAACGCAACGCAGGTTGCAGTGGCCCAGAAACACGTTGCCGGCCCCCCGCACCTCGGGCCGGCCCAAGTGGCTGCCGCTCAAGGGCGGCTCTTCCCCAAAGTGGGGAACGCAGGCAGACACCAGCGGCAAATATCTGGATTTGCAAACCTTAGTCTCCCCTGCCAGGCGGTTGACACGGCACAGCCAGGGGCAGATGTCGCAATTCGCCAGGCGCGCCTCCAGCCGTTCGGCCCGACTGGCGAGTTCGCCATTTTCGGCGAGGTCGACGTAGGAAGGCAACCTCATCCCTGAGGCCACTCTAGCAAAAAAGCGGGCGCGGGTCAGAGCAGTTAGGTGAGTGCGCCCGCTGTCGTAACGGGGATTTGATGATTACTACGAAACCCGTTCCGCCGCGGTTACAGCCCCCCCGAAAAAAAACTTGACCCCGTCGGTGGAAACCCTTATACTGAGGGGGAAGAAAAAGCGAAAGGAACGACACGCCATGCCACCTCCCCCCCGGTTGCGAATCGGCCCGTCCGGCTGGGATTACCCGGGCTGGAGCGGGGTCGTCTATCCCGCGACCCGCCCCAGGTCCCTGCATCCGTTGGAGCATCTTTCCCGCCACTTCAACGTCGTAGAGATCGAGAGCACATTCCGGCGTCCACTGAAGGCGGAGGTGGCGCGGCTGTGGCTGGCCAAGGTCGCCCACAACCCGGCCTTTCAGTTCACCGCCGTGGCTGCGCGCCGGTTCACCTACGACCGTGTGCTGGATGATGGCGAGATCGCCTGCTTCACTGAAGGGCTGCGGCCGCTCGCCCGGGCCAACCGTTTAGGGTGTCTGGTCTTGCAGTTCCCCTGGGCCTTCCGCTTCACGGCCGAGAACCGGGACTTCCTGATCCGCCTGCGGCGCGCCCTCCACGAGTTTCCGATGGCCGCGGAGTTGCGCCACGCAAGCTGGCTGGCCGACGAGGCAATCGGCACGCTGATCGACTACCGGCTGGGGTTCGTAAACCTGGACCAGCCGGCCCACACGAACGCCATGCCGCCGCTGGCCCTGGTGACCTCCGGTACCGGCTACGTCCGGCTGCACGGCCGCGACGGCAGCTACTGGCCACGCCAGTTCCGGGGCGAAGACGGACTGGACGACTTCCTGTACTCGGCCCAGGAGCTGGCCGAGTGGAAGGAGCGGATCGGGCACGTGCGGGCTCACGCCGGGGCGACATTCGTGGTGACGGCCAACGCGGCCGCCGGCAAGTCCGTGGTGAACGCCCTGCAACTGTCGGCGCTGCTGACGGACCATTCCGCGCGGGAACAAGCGGTAGCTTGAAGGAGCTGGGCGCTTCCGGGATGGCCGGACCGCCACAGCGCCCCGTTGTGCAGCGCTGGCAGGGCGGAGGGACGGCAGTCCGCTTGTTATACTGGCTGCTTAGCGAGGACAACCGGATGACTCAGAGAGTGATCGAGATAACGGGAGAATCGGCTGAGAGCTTCGCCAAGGCTGCCGCCAACGCCGCCGCCGAGGCAGCCAAGACGGTCAACGGGATCAAATGGGCGCGCCTCACGGAGTTCGATATGGCTCTGGACGGCGCCACAGTCCTCAACTACCGGGTCACGGCGCGCATCTTCTACGACGCGTAGGCGGGGCGGCGTCAGCGGGCGTAGTAGCCAGCGCGGGTGCGGAGACTGAGGCCGGGCCGATTGACGCGCACCTGGATGCGGCGCCAGCGGCCGTCAAAATTCTGGTTCTTCGGGTAGTAGGCCAGCGTGTGGACGCTGCGAAGCTCCGCTGCCACTTCCGCGTAAACCGGCTTCAGGTCCTTCGGCGATTGCGTCGAGAACAGCCGCCCGCCGGACGCATCCGCCAGTTGGCGCATGTGCCGCCCGGCGCGTTCTCCATAGAAGACGTTGCGGGAGTCGAGCAGGATCGGATATATCAAGGCAGGCATCACGGCGGCGGCGCGGCGCAGGCGGTCGAACGGCAGGATGGCCTTGCCCTCCACCAGGCTGTCGTCGATGCCGTCGCTGATGACCACCAGTGCGTTGCGCTCCTGTGGCCGGCGCGCCAGCAGCTCGTCCCAGGCGAGCGCGACCGCGGCGTACAGCGGCGTCGGCCCCTTCAGATCGGGAATCGCGTCGATCAGTTCCAGCAGACGCCCGCGAACGCCGGTCAAGGGGGAGATTACACGTAACCCGCCGCTTGCCACCGCGCAGATGGCGACGCGGTCCTGAGGACGGGTGATTGCGACGAACCCGCGCGCGGCTTCTCTCATGGCGGCGCGGTCGCGCAGCGTGCTGCCGCTGAGATCGAGCAGCAGGACGATGTTGAACGGCACCTCCTCGGCGCCCGCCGCCACGACCTGCTGGGGCACGCCGTCCTCGAGAACCTCGAACGCCTCGGGCTTCACGCCCGCGACCGGGCGTCCCTGCCGGCCGTACACCGATACGGACAGATTCACCAGCCGCACGTCGGATACAAACGTGGCCAGATCCTCCTCCGGGGGGGACTTCGGGACGGGTTCGGCAGTCCACGAATCGGTCACGCCGCGCAGCAGGGCCTCCACCACGCCGGCTGCTTCGTGCGGGGAACGCACCGTAGCCGCCCAAAGCGCGACCGCGCCCGTACAGGCCGCCAGCGCGCCTCCCACGCACCGGCTCACTTCTTCTCCTTGAGACTCGCGTAGAACGCCGAGAGCCGCTGCCGGTAGGCGGCGCCCGCCACGTACAGCAGGTCGTTGTGTCCCGAGCCCTCCACGGCCCAGAAGGACTTGGGCTCGCGGGCCGCCGAGTACAGCGCCTGCCCCATGTCGAAGGGGATGATCTCGTCGGCCGAGCCGTGGAGGACCAGCAGCGGCGCTCCAACGCCGGGGATCTTGCTCCTGGAGTCGAAGCCCCAGATGATGAAAGATCCGATCAGCGGGAGCACGCGCGATCCCACTTCGCGCGCCGAAGTGAAGGGCGCCTCCAGAATGACGCCGCCGCACTCGCGGCGCGAGGCGAGGTCCACAGCCACCGCGGTGCCGAGGGACTCGCCGTGCACGACTATGTTCGCCGGACCGTGGCCTACTTCCAACAGGTAGTGGTAAGCCGCCTCGGCGTCGGCGTAAAGGCCGCGCTCACTGGGGCGTCCTTCGCTCCTTCCGTAGCCGCGGTAGTCGAGAATCAGAATCGAGGAGCCGGCCGCCGTGATCTCGCGCATGTGCCCCGCGCGGTGCGTCAGGTTGCCGCCGTTGCCGTGAAGGAACAACGTCGCCAGGCGCGCGCCGGGGCTGGGAATCCACCAGCCGTGGATGCGCACTCCGTCGGCGGCGCGCAGCCAGACGTCGTGCGCGCCGAGCGCCTGCTGGAGATCCCAGTTTCCCTGGGGGTGCTTCATCGGGTAGTAGACCGCGCGGCTCGCCATGAGGCACAGCAGGCCGTAGCCGGAAAGGGCTACCAGCGGCCATCCGATGTATGCCGGGATCCGCACAATAATCTCCACCGTTGGTCTATACTTGCCCATGGCGGGCGCTGCATGTCAAGTTCCCCGCGTGGAGTGCCTGAACGATTGGAGGCTGGGCATGCCGCTGATGGTCCGGGTCTGCTGCCTGGGGGCGATATGGACTGCGAGCGCATTTCCGCAGTTCCGCGAGCATGTTGTCGCCGGGGACCTGAAGGGCGCCTACCAGGTAGTGGCCGCAGATGTGAACCGCGACGGCCGAGCGGACCTGATCGGCCTGGGCCAGCACGCCGGGGAACTGGTCTGGTTCGAGAACCCGTCCTGGCAGCGCCGCGTCATGGCGCGCGGCCTAAGCGGCTGGATCAACCTCGACCTGTACGACCCGGGCGGAAGCGCGGCGCCGGTGATCGTGCTGGCCGCGGCCTTCTCGATGGAACCGGCCAAGAGCGCTGGCTCGGTACACGTGCTTCAGCCCGGCGAGGACCCAGGAGAACCCTGGGAGATGAGGGAGATAGACCGGCTGCCCACGTCGCATCGAATCCGGTTCGCCGACTTTGACGGTTCCGGCAAGAAGGTGGCCGTCAACGCGCCTCTGGCGGGGGCAAACGCGGCGTCGCCCGACTACCGCGACAAGACGCCGCTGGTCTACTACCGTCCAGGAGTATGGAAACGGGAGCTGATCTCGGACGATTTCGACGGAGTGCTGCACGGCATCGCCATCGTGGACTGGGACGGCGACGGGCGCGACGAGATCCTGACCGCCAGCTTCCAGGGCATCCACGTGCTGAAGTTCGGCAAGGACGGAAAGTGGGCGCGCACCCGGATCGGCGCGGGCGACCCGGGCCGGCGGCCCAGGGCAGGAATCGCTTCGTGTGCGCCATCGAGCCCTGGCACGGCAACCAGATCGCGGTGTATCGCGAGAAAGCCGGGGGCTGGGAGCGAGCGGTCATCGACGACACGCTGGACGGCGGGCACGCGCTAGTCGCCGCCGACCTGGACGGGGACGGCCGGGATGAAATCGTCTCCGGCTACCGGGGCAAGGGTGGCAGAACCTACATCTACTCGGCGGACACCGCAGACGGAGCGAAGTGGACGCGGCGCACGCTCGACGAGAACATGCCGGCTGCGGCTTGCGCCGCGGCCGACCTCAACCGCGACGGCCGCCTGGACCTGGCCTGCACCGGCTCGAGCATCCTGAAGTGGTACGAGAACCTGGGATCGGCCAGGTAGCCGGCCCGCCCTCGCGGCCACGGCCGGGAATTCGTACAATCGAAGCTTGCTGGAACCTCTGGTCACGGTGGTGATTCCCACTCTGGCGGCGGATGCCGCGCTGCGGGAGTGCCTGAGGTCTCTGAATGGGCAGACGTTCCGGGATTTCGAGGTGATCGTCGTCGACAACAGCGGAGCGGGGCTGGCGCGGCGCCTCGCCGGAGAGTGCTCGTGCAGGATCATCGAGAATAGCTGCAACAAGGGCTTCGGCGCCGCCGTCAACCAGGGCATCGCGGCCTCCCGGTCGCCGCTGGTGGCGACCCTGAACGATGACGCCGTGGCGCATCCCGGCTGGCTCGGCGCATTGACGCGGGCCATGGATGCGGCGCCCGGCGCGGGCATGTGCGCCTCGCAGGTGCGGCTGGAAGGAGGAACCCTGCTCGATTCGGCCGGCATGCTGATTTGCGGTGACGGAACCAGCAAGCAGCGCGGCCACCGGCGGCCGGCGTCGGACTTTGCCTGCCCGGAAGAGGTGCTGCTCGCCAGCGGCTCGGCCGCGCTCTATCGCCGGGCGATGCTGGATGAGACCGGGGGCTTTGACGGTGATTTCTTTCTGTACTCGGAGGACACCGACCTCGGGCTCCGCGCCCGGTGGGCTGGCTGGAGCTGCGTGTACGCGCCGGAGGCCGTGGTGACGCATCGTTATTCTCACACGGCCGGGCGGGCATCGCCGCTGAAGGCGTACCTCGTGGAGCGTAACCGGCTGTTCGTCATCATGAAGAACTTCCCGGCCGCGGCGCTGGCCAGAGTGCCGTCGGCGGCGATCTCCAGGTACGCGTGGCACGCCGCATGCCTGTTCGGTGGCCGGGGCGCGGCCGCCGACTTCCTGCGGGACGGCGGCAGCGGATGGAAGCTGGTCTTCTACGTCGTGAAGTCCCACCTGTCGCTTGTGAGGCACGGGCCGCGGCTTTGGAAGCAGCGGCGGGAGATCCGGCGCAAGGCCAGGATCACCTCCGCCGACTTCCGGCGGCTGCTGGCGCGCCACTCGATCACACCGAGGGAGGTGGCCGCGCTGTGACGCCGCAGGAGCAGGGCGGGTCTCTTCTGGTCATCGTGCCCGCGTTTAACGAGCAGGCCACCATTGCGGGCGTCATTCGCGAGGTCAAACAGGTGCTGCCGGAGGTGGGGGTGGTGGTGATCGACGACGGGTCGGCGGACGCCACCGCGGCCCTGGCCCGGCACGCGGGAGCGGCCGTGCTGGCGCTCCCCTACCACCTTGGGCTCGGCGGAGCCGTGCAGGCAGGCTACAAACTGGCTTACGAACTGGGCTACCAGTACGTCATCCGTATAGATGCGGACGGCCAGCACGATGCGCGCGATATCCCCGGGCTGTTCGAAGCCCTGCGCGAATCCGGCTGCCAGATGGTGATCGGGTCGCGGTTCCTGGAGAGCGACGACAACCACACCAGTTTTATGCGCAAGACCGGCGTGCGCTTCTTCCGGACCGTGCTGCGCCTCATCCTGGGCAAGAGCGTGCGCGACCCGACTTCCGGCTTCGTGGGCGTTAACCGCGAGGCCTTGCAGGTCTTCAGCCGGAGCTTTCCCCTGGAGTACCCGGAAATCGAGGCTCTGGTGGTGCTTCAGCGCCGGGCGTTCCGGTTCATGGAGACGCCGGTGCGGGTCAGGCCGCGGATGGGAGGAAAGAGCAGCATCACCGCCCTGAAGTCGGTCTACTACGTCGTGCACGTCCTGCTTGGGGTTCTCGTGAATATCCTGAAGTTCGAGCGGCGCCGCTGGAGGAGATGACCATGGATGGCCTGCTGAATGTAATGACGGTGTTGAGCGTCGTGCTGATCCTGCTGGTGCTCCGGAGCCTGCGCCGGGCCCACATACGGGTGGAGTACAGCGTGAGCTGGCTGGGAGCGGCGGCGGCGCTGCTGGTGGTGTCCAGGTCGAGCGGCGCTCTTGAGTGGTTCTCACAGCTTCTCGGCATCGGGGATGCCGCGCTGGCGCTGGTGCTCATCGTGGGCTGCCTGTTCCTGGTGGTGCTGTACAGCTTCTCGATAGTGATCTCGAACCTGAAAGACTCCAACATCAGCCTGACGCAGCGGGTCGCTATTCTGGAGTTTCACCTGCGGTCCTTGAATGAAGAACAGGAAGCGCGCAAGACAGTCTGAGCCGGCCGCGGCGGCGCCCGCGCCGTGGAAGCTCCGGTGGTGGCACGCGGCGCTGGGCGTGCTGGCCGCGGCAGCCGCGGTCTTCCTTGCCTACGGGCCGGCACTGAACGGCCCTTTCGTTTTCGACGACCAGTATCTGCCCTTTTTCTCGCCGCGCTTCGCCGAACAACCGATCCACATGGCGATCAAGGGCGTGCGCCCGTTCCTGATGCTGTCCTTCTGGCTGAACAGCCGCACGGCCGGGACGGAACCGTTCACCTACCATCTATGGAACGTGCTGTTCCATCTGGTGAATTCGCTGCTCGTCTTCCTGATCGCCCGGAAGTTGTTGGGACGGGCCAGCGTGGAGGGCTCCCGCCGGGATCTGCTGGCGGCATTCGCCGGCGGCGTGTTTCTGCTGCACCCGGTACAGACCGAGTCGGTCGCCTACGTCGCCAGCCGTTCGGAGAACCTGAGCGCGATGTTCTACTTTGCCGCCGTGGTCGTGTTTCTGTACCGGAGACGCGAGGCTATTGGCTGGCTGCCGTCGCTCGCGGTAATCCTCCTGCTGGCGGGCGCCGTCACGACCAAGGAGCACACGCTCACGCTGGCAGGTCTGCTGCTGCTGATCGACTACTTCTGGAACCCGGGCTTCTCGTTCCGCGGAATCAGGCGCAACTGGAGGCTGTACGCGCCGCTGGCTGCTGCTGCGGCGGCGGGAACGGCGCTGGTGTACCGGCTGGTCATCAGGGGCGCTGACACGGCCGGATTCAACGTGGAGGGATTGCCCTGGCACGACTATCTCTACACCCAGTTCCGCGCGCTGTGGGTATACTTCCGCCTGTTCGTCCTCCCGTTCGGACAGAACGCGGACTACGATTACCCCATCTCCCGCAGCCTGCTGGACGGCGGGGCGATCTTCGGTCTGGCTGGCCTGCTCCTCCTGATTGGGTGCGCCTGGTACTTTCGCAGACGGTTCCCGCTGGCGGCATTCGGCGTCCTGGCGGCCTTGCTGCTGTTCTCGCCGACATCCTCCGTTGTGCCGATACAGGATGCGGTGGCCGAGCGGAGGCTCTACCTGCCGATGGCGGCGCTGGTTCTGGTTCCGCTGGAACTGCTTTCCAGGTGGCGGTCCAGGCGGGCGGTTCTGGTGTGCGCGGCGGGAGCGCTGGCGGCGCTGGGGCTTCTCTGCCACCAGCGCAGCAAGGTCTGGGCCAGCCCCATGGCGCTGTGGGAAGACACCGTCGCAGGCTCGCCGCACAATCAGCGCGCGCACTCTCAGTTGGCGATGGCTCATGTAATGTCGGGCCGCTGCTCCGATGCGCTGGAGCACTTCGAACGGGCCTCCCAACTCGGCAAGCCGGAGTACCGGCTGTTTCTGAACTGGGGACTGGCCCTGGACTGCGTGAACCGGCCTGAACAGGCCGTCGAAAAGCTGCGCCAGACCGCCGGCATCCGGAGCACCAGCCACGTGTACGCGCTCATGGGTATGGTCTACGGCAAACAGAAGAAGTACGCGGAAGCGCTGGACGCGCTCGCCACGGCCGAGAGCATCAACCCGAATGACGACCTGCTTTACTTCTACCGGGGCAACGTCTACGCCGCCACCGGGGACCCGGCCAGGGCGCTCGAACAGTACCGCAGAGCCCTGACCATCAACCCTCGCAACGAGAGCGCGCTCCACGCCGTGGCGCGTCTGGCGGCGCGCCAGAAGCCCTGAGAGGAGAGGCGTGCGCATCGGCGTCAACGCGCTCTACCTGATTCCGGCGGGAGTCGGCGGAACCGAGACCTACCTTCGCTGCCTGCTCGGCGCGCTCGCCGGGATCGACCGCGACAACGAGTACGTCCTTTTCACCAACCGCGAAACCGGGGCTTCTCTTGCGCCAGCCGCACCGAATTTCCGCACGGCTGTCCAGCCGGTCCGGGCGGCGCTGCGGCCGGTGCGCATCTTGTGGGAGCAGACGGCGCTTCCCCTGGCCGCGGCGCGCGAGCGGCTGGACGTGCTGTTGAATCCCGGCTTCACGATGCCGGTCCTGTGCCGGTGTCCGTCGGTCACTGTCTTCCACGATCTGCAGCACAAACGCCATCCGGAGTTCTTCCGGTGGTTCGACCTGCCGTTCTGGCGCCTTCTGTTGTGGCTGGCGGCGCGCCGGTCCCGGCGGCTGGTGGCGGATTCCGAGGCCACACAAGGCGATCTGCTGCGTTACTACGGCGTTTCTGCCGGCGCGGTCCGGGTGGTGCCGCTGGGAGTGGCCGAGCGCTTTTTTGAAATCGGGCGCAGGCGCGCGGAGGTATCGCCGGAGCCCTACCTGCTGGCCGTCTCGACGCTCCATCCACACAAGAACCTGGACCGGCTGATCCGGGCCTTCGCGCGTTTCCGCGAGAGACATCCCGGATTCCGGCTGGTGATCGCCGGGATGCGGGGTTTCTTCGCCGGCGAGCTTGAGAAGTTGATAGCGAGGCTGGCCCTCGGGGACGCGGTGGACATGACGGGCTGGGTGCCGCAGGACCGCCTGGACGATCTGTACCTGAGGGCGTGGGCCTACATCAACCCGACGCTTTTCGAGGGTTTCGGGCTGCCCGTGCTGGAGGCGCTGGCGGCGGGTGTTCCGGTCGCCTGTTCCTCGATCGAGCCGGTGCGCAGCGTGGCCGGCGATGCCGCACTCCTGTTTGATCCGTCGAGCGACGAGGCGGTGCTTGAGGCCATGACCCGCGTCGCCTCCGAGGGGCCGCTGCGCGCCCGCCTCGCCGCGGCCGGCCCCGTGCGCGCCGCCCGGTTCACATGGCGCAAGGCGGCGGAAGCGACCCTGGAGGCGCTGGCGGAGGCGGCGGGCCGTGATTTGAGAAGATAATGGCTTCGGGGGGTATGTCCGGCAGCGCGGCACAGGATGTCTGGCGGGACATCGAGCGCATACGCGCCGAAGCGCCGCTGGTCCACAACATCACCAACTACGTGGTGATGAACACTACTGCCAACGCCCTGCTGGCTATCGGCGCCTCACCCGTCATGGCTCACGCCGCCGAGGAAGTGGAGGAGATGGCGGGTTTAGCCCGGGCCCTGGTGATCAACATCGGTACGCTAAGCCCCGCCTGGGTTGAGGCCATGGCGAGGGCGGGCCGCAGGGCAAGAGCGAAGGGAATACCGGTGGTCCTCGATCCGGTGGGCGCCGGGGCCACGCAATTCCGCACAGCTGTTGTGCACCGGCTGCTTCAGCATGCCCCGCCCTCCATCATCCGCGGCAACGCCAGCGAGATCCGGGCGGTGCTCTACGCCGAGGACGCCACCAAGGGCGTGGACAGCAGGCACGCCTCCGAGGAGGCGCTGGAAGCGGCGCGAGTCCTTTCTGAACACTGCCACGCCGTGGTATGCGTCAGCGGCGCGACCGACCTGATCGTGTCGGAGCGCTCGGTGATCCGCGTGGCCAACGGCCACCCCATGATGCCGCGCGTAACGGGGCTGGGCTGCACCGCCACGGCGCTGGTCGGCGCTTTTGCAGCGGTGAATTCGTCCCCCTGGAGGGCCACCGCCCACGCCATGGCGGTGATGGGCATCGCGGGCGAGTTGGCGGCCGAGCGGTCCGCGGGCCCCGGCAGCCTGCAAACTTACCTGCTCGACGCACTGTACACACTGGGGGAATCCGACATCCGCGGCAGGCTCAGGATGGAGGAGCGGTGATCCGCTCCGCCGCCTGGCGCCTCTACCTTGTGACGGACCGGCGTCTGGCCGGAGACCGCACGATCGATGACGTCGTTCTGGCTGCCGTGCGAGGCGGCGTCACGGCCGTGCAGTTGCGGGAGAAGGAAATGCCCGCCCGCGAGTTGGTCGCCGCGGCCCGGCGACTGAGATCACTGCTCGCGCCGTTTCGCGTACCGCTCATCATCAATGACCGGGTGGATGTCGCGCTGGCCGCGGGCGCCGATGGCGTCCATGTGGGCCAGTCCGATATTGCTTGCGAGGACGTGCGCCGGCTGGCGGGCCCGGATTTCCTGGTCGGCCTCTCGGTCGAGACAATGGAGCAGGCCCTGGCCGCCGAGGAACTGGACGTGGACTACCTCGGCATCAGCCCCATCTTCATCACGCCCACCAAGACGGACACGGGAGCGGCGTGGGGGCTCCATGGACTGGCGGCTCTGCGCGCCCGCTCGCGTCATGTGCTGGTGGCGATCGGAGGCATCAACGCCTCCAACGCAGGCGACGTGGTGCGGGCCGGAGCGGACGGCGTAGCCGTGGTCTCCGCCATCTGCGCCTCCGCCGACCCGGAGGCCGCCGCCCGCCACCTGCGGCGGTTCACCGGCTGAGCGTCACTCGGAGTGCCGGACTGTCCCTTCCGGCCCCTTCCCGGCTTTCCTTTCGACAGGCGATTTGCCGGCGGCGCGAATCGTAACGACCTTGTTGAGCATGTCGAACCAGAACGGCGCTCCGAGGGAAACGGCCAGCGTTGTCAGCAGCCAGCCCAGAAGGTGAGCCCCCAGCGCCGCGCCCCACTCCTTGAGGTTGCCCGGCGCGGGCTCACGGGGATCCCCGGGCCGCGACGGGTCCCGCCAGCCGAGTGGGATAGCCAGACTCTGCACTCGCGCCATGCTCTGGCGGAGGCCCACGTCCGGCGCCGTCTCCCCGGCGCCCTGCGCGGCGAACTGCTCTGCCTGCGCGGCAAGGGCCGGCCGCAACACCGAGTCGCGCCACAGGACGTTGGCGATCTGAATGGCGTCAGCGTTGCTCCACACGGTCACGGCAGCGGCCGTTGCCAGCAGGATCCACTGCGTGCGGCGCTTGTACCACCCCGACACCCGCTCCATCGAAGTGTCGAACCACCCCTCGATGTTGCGCCTGAACCCTTCGATTTCGCCGCGGGCGTCCTCCAGGAGCACCGACAGGGACCGAGCCAGGCGGTCATCCGGGCCGGCCTTCAGCCTGGCGGCAAGCACCGCGCGCACCTTGTCCAGGCTGTCCCCGGCCGGTGCCGGCGCCAGAGTGTCGATCAGAGCCAGGGCAAACACGCGCGAGGGGATGTAAGATGGTCTCTTCTTGAAGGGCAGACGGCCGCGGTACTTCCGGAACCACCCCTGCTGGGTGATGCCGGCGACCAGCGGATGAGAGTACACCCTGCCGGCATCCTCTTCGCTGCCGAGCAACTGCACTACGCCGCTCCACAGCGTGGCGGAGCGCCGCTTGAGCCAGCTTGCGATCAGCTCGTTGGCGGCGGTCACCACCAGGCTAAGGAGAAGGAAGATGAAGATCAGCCCTATGGCGACGTCGAGTATCTGCATTCCGAACATGATCCCTCCCCGCTTCCGGGTCCTATCATACTGGCAGACGCAGCCTGGCCAGACAACCCGCGGCGGAGCCCGCACAGCCTGCGGGGAAGTTCAGGCATTGATGCTGAAAGACACGTCCTGGCAGAGCCGGCCGGTGGCAACTCTCCGGGCCAGCCGTTTGAGGTCTACTCAACCAGGGCCACAACCCGCCGCCGCAGCGGGTTGGTCACGGACTGGAGCTCAAGAGTGTTCCCGCCCTGAAGGCTGACCGAGCCGGTCACCACCTGCAGCGGGGCACGGATGTGAGCATTGCCCTGGAATTCAATGCCTGCCCCTCTCGGCTGGTAAATGAGACCATACAACTGGAGCTTGGGACTGGCTTGCAGGATAATCCCAGGCCTGATCGTGGGATCAGGGTTTGGGCAAGGGCTGTCCAGGCTGCGGCCGCCTCCACAGCTTGTGTAGTCGACATGGCCGGAGGAGGTGTACTTGACCGGGGAGTTGCGCTGGTCCTGCCAGATCACGGTCGGCGCGAAGGTCTTAAGAGACTCCGGCACGGATGGATGCTCCGCGTTCAGCCCGTGAAGGTTCATCTCGTACTTGTTGCCGGATTGGATGTAGATTTCGCCGAACCGCAGATTCTGGCGCACGGCTGCCAGTTCCGAGGGAACCTGGAGTCCCGGGTAGTAGGCATCGGTGAGCACGAACAACTCACCGGCATCCGTGTTCCTCACCGAATTGCCCAGCGAATCGAGGGGGGTGCGGTCCTGCATGATGGCGTCGTTTGGAAGCTCCAGGATGCGGCCCGTCCTCGAACCGGCCAGGAAATACAGTCCGGGGTCGAACGTCACCACGTTGGAGCCGGTGACGAGGCCGCCGAAGAAGACGTAATTTCCGAAGCCGCCTGCGCCGTTGGAGAAAGTGACGCACCCGTTTATGCTGATCGGATTGCCCGTGGCCTGGCCGGCGGCGTTGACGGCGTAGTAGTTACCCGGGGGATAAACAGGCGGCTGCGTGCAATTGCCTGTCAAGGACCCGTTCACCACGGGGCGGTTCGGAAGTCCTGATGGCGCGGGAGGCTGGCCCTTTCCTCGCATGGGGTCGTCAAAGATCGGCAGGTCGGCGAAACCGTTCGTGGGGGGGGGTTCGAACTTAGTCGGGTCGCTCACCCAGCCGGTGCCCCGGATCGACGTACTGCCAATCACCCGGCCGGTGCCCCCGACGACGCCGGCTTCGTCCGACGCGCCCGCGCCTGTGGAATTCGATGCCAGGACTATGCCACCTGCACGGATTTCGCTGTTGCCCCAGACGTAGAGATCGTTGCCCTGCTCCCCACGTCCCACCACCGGGGTTTCGAACTGGCGGTTCAGCGCCCATAGGCTAGAGCTCAATACGATGTCCGCAAACGCCGCTGTGGCGCGGGCGCTGGGAGCCATCTCCCGGTTGCCAAGCACCGCGGAGAACAGTTGCGGTACTCTGCGCGAGACCCGCGTAGTAACCCAGTAGTAAGTGTCCACGCACCCCGAGGTCGGCGGGTGGCGGACAGTGGCCCCGCCCTGTCCGCAGGCCGCTGCCACGGTGGGCGCCGTGAACCGGTCGGAGGCCTGAACGGTCACGGTGTGAAACGCGCCGGGGCCAAAGTCGGCTCTCTCGGCGTAGAGGCAGGCGCTTTGCAGGTTTCCCGTGCCGGACGAGG
>JBBITL010000023.1:0-62427 GCA_037440765.1 Solibacteraceae bacterium | reverse complement strand
AGAATGTCTTATCAGTCAGAGTCTGGGGCCCGCCCCCATTAACGAGCTGGAGCCGAGGGTTCGAGACATTCGAACGGACCTGTCGCCGCGCTCGAGATATCCCGATCATTGTGCTCGGGAGACGGCACGACGCTGAGCTGGCTCTACAGACGGTCCGAGCTGGCGCAATCGAGCGCTGGCACAAGTCCCTGAAGAGCGAATGCCTCCGGCCCGGCACTCCGCTGACGCCGGAGGATGCGCGGCGGCAGCGGCAACTGCGCTGGCACCAGGCGGCATGAGATTCTCAGTTACAATGGCTCTGCCAGGTGAAACGGAAGCGGGCTCTGCTGGGAAGCAACCCTGCCGGGGGATAGCCTGGTGGGCTCATCGAGACGATGCAGAGGAGCGCGCAAGCCAGCTTTCGCGCTCTCCCCAAAACCACATCGGATCGAAAGACCCCCATGCCTTGAAAATCCCCGCCCGAAGGGCGGAATATTCCCTGACGGAAAACGCTCGGACTCCAGTTCAGGCTGAGCCGGAACACCCATGGTCGCCGGACTTGAAGCGCCGGCGAGCATGACCGCTCCACCTCGCGCCGGCCGCAGACGCGCGCCACCTTCCAGGTATGCTAGTTTCGTGACTGTAATGCGAGTCTCCGCTGCCTTGAAAGCCACGTTCCTCATGAGCGGCGCCTTGCTGTACCTTCAGGGGCAGGACACCCCGCCCGTCGACCCCCAGACGGAGGTCAGAGGCCTGCCTGCCCGAGTCGCTCCGTCGGAGTACCAGGCCCAGGCCCGGGCGAAGACGCTGACCATCGCCGCCGAGTTCAGGGGACGCAGCGTTCCCACCATGGACGGGCGCCTGACCACGAACGAATACGTGGTGGTCGAGGCCGGCCTCTACGGCGATCCCGGCGCGAAGCTGAGGATCTCCGCCGAGGACTTTTCGCTCCGTATCAATGGCAGGAAACCGGCCCTGCGCGCCCAGCGGTACGGGCTGGTGCTTGCTTCACTCAAGGACCCCGAGTGGGAGCCCCCCGAGAAAGCCGCGTCAAAATCGAAGACACGCGTCGGAGGGGGCGGCGACCAGCAGGACCCCGGGGCGCCGCCGCCGGAGGTCAGGATTCCGGTGCCGGTGCAGCGCGCCATGGCGCAGCGCGTCCAGCAGGCCGCGCTCCCGGAAGGCGACCGCGCGCTGCCCCAGGGCGGGTTGCTGTTCTTCCAGTATCGCGGCCGGGTCCAGGGCATCCGCACCGTCGAACTGATTTACAAAGGACCAGGCGGAGAAGTCACCCTGAAGCTCCAGCCGAACTGATGCGGCACGGGCAGTGCCGGGCCCCCCGGCCTACTTCAGGGCGGTGAGCGCGAAAGCTTGTCAAGGGCGGAGCAAAAGGGAACCACTGGGGCGGCGAAAAAGGGGACCACTCTCAGCCTTGCCATGAGGAGAGGATTGGGCGGCTTGGGGCCGCCTCCGCTTCACCAGCCGGCTTCCAGCATGCGGTACAGTTGTCCTGCCGGTCGAGGATTCTCCATCGAACGGTCAACAATGTCTTGACTGGTTGTCTCACGTCGGGGGACAAGCGCAAGGCCAGCCTAACGCTTGCCCAGCCCGCCGGTTGAAGCCACGGTTCTCGGGAGAGGCGGGACACTGGGTAGGACATAAGGCTCCCCGCGCGTTTTTTTGATCTAGGAGTGACTGATTCGGAACGAGAAATATTTGTGAGATGCGCGGCTCCAACAACAGTAGCCCTGTGCTAGACTGATTAGCGTTCGGCGGATGCCATGAGGCACGCCGGAGTGGTTCAGCATCGATTCCAGGTCAGAATCGTGTAGCAGTTGCTTGAGTTTTCCTCAGGATGTGGAAAATCTGTGGAAAAGCGCGAGGTCGATGTGTGTCTGGAGGAGCAATCAACGCCTGGGAGCGAATCAAAGCACACCTGAGTCCGGGTCTGAGTGACAAGCGCTATGAATCCTGGCTTGCCGGGACCTCATTCCGGGCTCTTGAAGGCGGGAATCTGCATGTGTGCGTTCCCAACACGGCCACCCGCACTTTCCTCGAAGGGGAATGCGCAGATACGGTCCGGTCAGTGACGCGCCGCCTGGCCCTGCCCGTCGCCCGCATCATCTACGAGCTCGTGCCTTCGGCTTCCGACGCGCCGCTGTCTCCAATGCCCCCTGCGCCGGCAGGCGGTGTTTCCTCAACCCAGTTCATGGACGGCTTCCTCAACCCGAAGTTCACCTTTGACGCGTTTGTTGTCGGCTCCTGCAACCAGTTCGCGCATGCCGCTGCCAAGGCCGTGGCCACGCTCCCCTCGCGCAGCTACAACCCGCTCTTCATCTACGGAGGAGTGGGGATGGGGAAGACCCACCTGATGCACGCTATAGGCAGATCGCTCCTTGAGAACCACGCGGGAATGCGGATTGTCTACACCTCCAGCGAGCGCTTCATGAACGAGATGATCCAGTGCATCAGCCTTCAGCGGATGCCTCAGTTCCATGAGCACTACCGCAAGGCCGATGTGCTTCTGGTGGATGACGTTCAGATTCTGGGAGGGAAGGAGCGCACCCAGGAGGAGTTCTTCCACACCTTCAACGAACTTTACGATCACCAGAAGCAGATCGTGCTATCTAGCGACAGCTCGCCGAAGGATATTCCGGGCCTGGTGGAGCGTCTGCGGTCCCGCTTCGAGTGGGGTCTGATGGTTGACGTGCAACCTCCGGACCTCGAAACCAAGATGGCCATCCTTGACAAGAAGGCCGAGGCGGAAGGTGTGGAACTGCCGGATGAGGTGCGCATACTGATCGCCACCAGGACCAAGTCCAACGTGCGGGAGCTGGAGGGGTCGCTGGTCAAGCTCATCGCCTATTCCTCGGTGACCGGAAGCCCCATCAACCTGGCAATGGCGCAGCACTGCCTGCGCCACCTCGGCGTGAACCACGAGAAGCGAACCACGATAGAGTCGGTTCAGAGGGCGGTCGCCGAGTACTTCAAGATCCAGACGGGCCTTCTCAAGACAAAAAACAACGCCCGGTCCGTCGCGTTCCCCCGTCAGATTGCGATGTACCTGACCAAGGAGCTCACCGGTGCGTCACTCACCGAGATTGGCCGCGCATTCGGCGGCAAACATCACACCACTGTGCTTCACTCCATCCAGAAGATCGATGGCCTGCGGCACACCGACCCTGACACCAACAAGATTATCCACAAGCTAGTGGACACAATTGGTTGACCTTAACCCCACCTCAAACAACTCCGTCCCCAACTGGCTGTGCGATCCGGTGCAATGTTTGCCTCAAGCCTTGCCGGACTCCGCTACCCGCTGCCAGCGCACAGCTGACGGAGACAGGAACACGTAGGATTTTGTATAATTTAGGGGGATTTGCACATTTCCACAACTCCTATGATTGCGGTTCACATAGGTGAAGTAAAGAAGCTAGAATTCACAGAGCGTATTGGAGAAGGCTTCCGATGGAATTCACTGTCAGCAAGGCGGAATTGGTCCGGGAACTGAATCTGTCTCAGGGTGTGGTTGAGAAGAAGGCGACCATCCCGATTCTATCGAACGTCCTTCTGGAGGCGGAGCGTGACAGGTTGACGCTGACAGCCACGGATCTGGAGCTTGGCATCCGGTGTTCCTGTCCGGCGCGGGTGCGCAGGGAGGGCGCTGGAACGCTGCCGGCGCGACGCCTGCTGGACTACGTACGGCTGCTGCCGGATGCGGACGTAAACGTGAAGTTTCTGGACAATCAGTGGGCCAGCTTGGTGTGCGGGCGCTCTCGTACGCGTATTGCCGGCATGTCGCGGGAGAGCTACCCTGAACTGCCGTCCATGCCGCCGCCACTTGCCAAGATTCCGGCTCGGGATCTGGCTGCCTTGATCAGCCGCACGATTTTCGCCATCTCCACCGAGGAATCCCGTTTCAGCTTGAACGGCGGCCTGCTTGTCCTGAAGGAACGCGGGTTGGCTATGGTGTCCACGGATGGCCACCGGCTGGCATATGTGGAGACAAGGCAGGATAGAGGCGAGACCGGCGGTGTATACCGTGCCTTGATCCCGCGCAAGGCCATGGTCGAGATTCTGAAACTCGCTGAGGAGGCGGCGGAAGACGTCGCTATTGGCTTCGCAGGCGACGAGAACCACCTGTTCTTCCAGGTTGGGGAACGGCTCATGATCAGCCGGAAGCTCACCGGCAACTTCCCGGACTATGACCGTGTGCTTCCCAAGGAGCATGCTGAGTCGCTGGTGCTGGAACGTGACGAGATACGGGCCGCGGTGGAGCGAGTATCGCAATTTTCCGACGAGCGCTCGCATGCTGTACGCTTTCAGGTCACCCCCGGAGAATTGAAGGTCTACTCTTCAATGTCGGAAACGGGTGAGAGCGAGGACAGCGTATCCACAACTTACGGCGGCCCCCCCGTTGAGATCGGGTTCAATGCGCAGTACCTGCTTGACTTCCTTCGTGCCTCGGGCGAACCGCAGGTCTCGCTCAACTTCAGAGACGCGCAAAGCGCCGGCGAGTGGCGGCCGGCCGGTGAGCCCGGGGAGTACGAGTATCGCTACGTCGTCATGCCCATGAGAATCTGACGGCCGGACAGCGGGACCCGAGGGCGTTTGTCATATGGGGAGCAGGGAACTGAATCACAACAGCGCTGAGGTGTACGATGCCAGCAGCATCAAGGTGCTCGAAGGGCTGGAGGCAGTGCGGCTGCGGCCAGCAATGTACATTGGCTCGACCGGAGAAGGCGGCCTGCACCACCTGGTGTACGAGGTGGTGGACAACTCCGTGGACGAGGCCCTCGCCGGCGTGTGCACCGAGATCAGGGTAACCATCCACATTGACAACTCCGTTACGGTTGTGGACAACGGCCGCGGCATTCCGGTCGGCCTAATGAAGGAGGAAGGGATCTCGGCGGCCGAAGTGGTGATGACCAAGCTCCATGCCGGCGGAAAGTTCGACTCCAAGTCGTACAAGGTTTCCGGAGGACTGCACGGCGTGGGCGTAAGCGTGGTAAACGCCCTGTCTGAGAATCTGCAACTGGAGATCTGGCGGCAGGACCCTGAGGCCGCCAGCGGGCTGAGCTTCACCTGGACCCAGGAGTACGAACGCGGGGCGCCTGTGACCCCGCTCCAGAGGACCGGAAAGGCGGGCCGGAAGACCGGCACGAAGGTCACCTTCAGGCCGGACAGCACCATCTTTGACACGATAGAGTTCAACTTCGACACGCTGTCCCAGCGTCTGCGCGAACTGGCTTTCCTGAACCGCGGCCTGACCATAACCCTCTCCGATGAGCGAAGCGACCCGGTCAAGACGCATGAGTTCCACTACAGCGGGGGAGTGGCCGAGTTCATCAAGCACCTGAACCGGGGCAAGACGGTACTCCATGAGCGTCCGATTCACTTCGAAGGCCAGCGCGAGTTGCCTAACGGCAGCCCGCTGGCCATGGAGGTCGCCCTTCAGTACAACGACGGCTATACCGAGAATGTATTCTCCTTCGCCAACAACATCAACACAGTCGACGGCGGCACGCACCTGAGCGGCTTCCGCAGCGCTCTGACCCGCACCATCAACTATCACGGCCAGCAGGCCGGGCTGTTCAAGGACTTGAAGGAGAATCTCTCCGGCGACGACGTTCGGGAAGGGCTTACCGGAGTGGTCAGCGTCAAGCTCCCGCAGCCACAATTCGAGGGGCAGACCAAGGGCAAACTCAACAGCGACATTCAAGGCTACGTGGTCCAGTTTGTTAACGAGAAGCTGAGCGAGTACTTCGACAAGAACCCCTCGGTGATGCGGAAGATCGTCTCCAAGGCCATCGAGGCATCCAGGGCACGGGAAGCTGCGCGCCGCGCCCGTGACCTGACGCGGCGCAAGGGTGCGCTCGATTCCGGCGGGCTTCCCGGCAAGCTGGCCGACTGCCAGGAGCGCGACCCGGAACACTGCGAGCTGTTCCTGGTGGAGGGCGAATCGGCCGGCGGCACGGCCAAGGCCGGACGCGACCGCAGGTATCAGGCCATACTGCCGCTGAAAGGCAAGATTCTCAACGTGGAGAAGGCCCGCTACGACAAGATGCTCGGCCACGACGAGATCCGGGCCATGATCACGGCAATCGGCACGGGCATAGGCAAGAGTGAAGGCGACTTCGACCTGAGCAAGCTCCGTTACGGCAAGATCATCATCATGACGGACGCCGACGTGGACGGCTCGCACATTCGCACGCTGCTGCTGACGTTCTTCTTCCGCCACATGCAGGAGTTGATCACGCGCGGCCACGTATTTGTGGCGCAGCCGCCGCTGTACCGCATCAAGAAGGGAAAGAGCGAGCGGTACATAAAGGACGAGAAGGAGTTCGTGCGCGAGATCCTGCGCCGCGCCACCGAGAACGTGGCGGTGGAGATGGGGGCGTCAAACGGCCAGGCCGCCATGCGCATAGAAGGCCCCGAGCTGCGCAGCTTCCTGATGTCCCTGGACGAGTACCTCCAGATCTTTGCGAAGGTGGAACGCAAGCTGCGCGACCCGCGCGCCGTCAGGGTGGTCTCCGATCCGCAGCTCAAGATCGACACCAAGGCGGACTTCGGCGAGGAGCGGAACCTCAGAGCCGCCAGCGAGGCGCTGAAGGCGGCGGGGATCAGGGCGGAGCTGGCGCGCGACGAGGAACACAACGCCTGGATGGCGGCCTTCCACGACTCGACCAACGCCCCGCGCTCGATCGGCTACGAGCTGGCCGGCCAGCCCGAATACCGCAAGCTGCGGAGCCTGGCCCGGCAGCTGGCCAAGTACAACGCGCCGCCCTACGTGGTGTTCAGGGACTCGGCGCGCCAGGTTCTGGCCGGCTGGCCCGAGTTGCTCGAGTACGTGAAGAAGGAAGGGACGCGGGAGGTGAACGTTCAGCGCTACAAGGGGCTGGGCGAGATGAACGCGGAGCAGCTCTGGGGCACCACCATGAACGCCGAAACAAGAACGCTGCTGCGGGTGCGGCTGGAGGATGCGGTCGAATGCGAGGAGATCTTCTCGACGCTGATGGGCGAGGACGTCGAGAGCCGCCGGAAGTTCATCGAGGACAACGCCCTGGATGTCCGCAACCTGGACGTGTAGCTGTCACCGTAGTGTAATCCTTTCGACATCACTTGTGGGGTTGTTTTCGGGTATCCTACACAATTGGGTGAAGGGCTATGAAAAGGAACATTCTGCATTTGGCATTGGTGTGCCTGGTATTGGCCGGGGCGGCTTTCGGGCAATCCTCGGCGGGTACGGCGAGCCTTCTCGGCGTCGTCACGGACCCCAGCGGCGCGGTGGTGCCGCTGGCCGAGGTGACGGTCCGCAACGTGGACACGAACGTAACGCGCAACGTCACATCCAATGACGCCGGCCGTTACGAGGTGGTCGCTCTTCAGCCCGGCCAGTACGAAATCAGGGCGGCGAAACCGGGCTTCGCCACGCTGGTGCGCACCGGGATCACGCTGTCCATCGGGTCCAGAACCACGGTGGATCTGGGCCTGACGGTCTCCTCTGCGTCCGAGACGGTGACGGTCGAGGCCAACGCCGCCGCCGTGCAGGTGGAGAAGGCCGGGGTCAGCACGGTCGTCAACCTGAACGACATGCGCAACCTCCCGCTCAACGGGCGCCGGTGGGACGCCTTCGTCATGACTACGCCGGGCGCCACCAACGACGGCGGGTTCGGACTGATCACGTTCCGCGGCATCTCCGGCCTCTACAACAACAACATGATCGACGGCATGGACAACAACCAGGCCTTCTTCTCGGAGGCCAAGGGCCGCACGCGGCTGGCTTACGGCATCAGCTCGGAGGCTGTGCAGGAGTTCCAGGTCGGGACCAGCAACTTCTCGGCGCAATACGGCCGTTCGGCCGGCGGCGTGGTCAACGCCGTCACCAAGAGCGGAACCAACGAACTGCACGGCACGTTCTTCTACCTGATCCGCGACCAGTCGCTGAACGCCACCAACTCCATCGCCGGGCCAACGCTCCGGGGCCTGGGCCTGGCTCCGAAGCCCAAGGACCGGCGCCAGCAGTTCGGCCCCTCCGGCGGCGGCGCCATCATCAAGGACAAGCTGTTCTACTTCCTGAGCTACGACCAGCAGAAGCGCGTGTTTCCGGCCGTGGTGGTGCCCGTCTCGGCCGCCTTCCTGAGCTCAACGGGAACCGCGCCGGGCTTCGCCAACGTGCTCAACTTCTACAGGGGCCTAACGGGGCCGCAGGACCGCCAGGGCAACCAGTGGCTGGGCCTGTCGCGGGTGGACTACAACCTCAGCCCGCGCAACCAGCTTTCGGCCACCGTCAACATTCTGAGGTGGGATTCGCCTAACGGCATACAGACGGCGCCCACGCACCGCGTTCATGAGTCCGGCAACGGCAGCGACGGAGTGGAAACCGAGACCGTGATCGGCCGCTGGACGGCCACCGTAACCAGCCGGCTGGTGAGCGAACTGCGAGTGCAGTGGGGCCGCGACTTCGAGTACCAGATGCCCAACGCCCCCGGACCCTACGTGACGGTGACCAACGGAGTCGACTTCGGCATGGCGAACTTTCTGCCGCGCTCGGCGTACCCGGATGAGCGCCGCTGGCAGGCCTCCCAGGACTTCAGCTATCTGCGAGGCCGCCACTCCATCAAGTTCGGCTACGACGTCACGCGCGTCAAGGACAAAATGGTCAACCTGTTCCGCGGCGGAGGGGAATACAACTTCTCATTGCTGAACGACTTCGCCCTGGACTGCGCCAACCCGGCCCTCCCCCTGCCCCTGAAGAACTGCCAGGCCGACACCACCGCTCCGGGAATAGTCGGCAAGCACTACACCAACTTCTTCCAGTCCTTCGACTCGCTGAACCTCGGAGGCAAGACCGAGTTCAGCACCGTGGACTGGGCCGCCTACGTGGAGGACAGCTTCAAGCCGCTCGCCAACCTCACGCTGAACCTCGGCCTGCGCTACGACCTTCAAACCATGCCGAAGTTGGCCGGCAACCCGGCCATTCCGGCCACGCAGAAGATCAACACCGACCGCAACAACTTCGGCCCCCGCGTGGGCCTGTCCTGGGACCCGTTCAGGAAGCAGAAAACCGCCATCCGCGCCGGCGCCGGGATGTACTACGGGCGCACGCAGAACTCCACCATCGTCAACCTGATGACCAACAACGGCGTGCGGTTCATGAGCTACACCTTCCAGCCCGCCACGGCTGGCTCGCCGGTCTTCCCCAACGTGCTTTCGGCCATCCCCACGGGAGCGGCGGGCAGGCCCGACGTGGTTTTCGCATCCGACGACTTCGCCAACCCCCTGATCTACCAGATGGAGTTCTCCGTGGAGCAGGAACTGGTCCGCAACCTCACGCTCAATGCCACCTACATGGCCTCGCGAGGGCAGCGGCTGCCGGTATTCCGCGATACCAACCTGGCCACCCCCACCACGCGGACCTACACCGAATGCGCCGTGCCGCAGGTCGGCACCAGCACGGTCTGCAACGACGTGGCAAGCACCTTCAGCGTGCCCTTTTTTGCCGGGGCCCGGCCGAACACCAGCTACGGGTTCATGACGGTGGCCGACAGCGTGGTCAACTCCTGGTACAACGGCTTCGTGCTCCAGGCCAGGCACCGGTTCTCGCGCGGCTTCCAGATGCAGGCCGCGCTGACCATCTCCAAGGCCCAGGACAACGGCCAGAGCCTGATCACCTTCACCAGCTCGAACCAGCCGATGAATCCCCTCGACCTGCGCCAGGACTACGGCCTTTCCAGCCTGGACCAGCGCAAGCGGTTTACCGCTTCCGCCTACTGGATCCCGCCCTTCAGCCGGATCCAGTTGCGTCCACTGAGAGCAGCGCTGGACGGCTTTCAGCTCTCGGGGATCCTGACCCTGCACGACGGGCGGCCCTATGACGGGACAGTTTCCGGCAGCCCGTCTCCGGCCGGCACAGCCTCCGGTCTGCTGGGCGTGGGCGGGAGCACCCGGGCGCCGTTCCGCGGGCGCAACGTGTTCACCAGCCCCGGCGGGGCTACCGTGGACGCGCGAGTGGCCCGCGAATTCCGGTTCGCTGAGCGGTACCGGCTTCAGTTAATCGCCGAAGGCTTCAACGTGTTCAACCGCATCAACGTCACCAGCATCGTCACCACCCAGTACAACATCCGCAACCTGGTGCTGTTCCCGCGTACGGATTTCCAGTCGATCTCAGCGACCGGGACCAACCTGACGCGCGAGCGCCAGGTGCAACTGGGCGCGCGCTTCGTATTCTAGGCCGGAGCAGCCTTTCCAAGTGAGGAACGCCCTTGACAGGGCGTTCCTCTATTCGTATGATTGAAGCGTTTGTATGTATGAGTCGAACGTTTCAACAAAGGACAAAATTCTAGATTCAGCAGAGTCGCTCTTCGCGGAGCACGGCTTTGAAGCCACCTCGCTGCGCGCCATAACCTCCTCCGCCGATGTCAACCTAGCCGCCGTCAACTACCACTTCCGCTCCAAGGATGAACTCATCCGGGCGGTTTTCGCCCGCCGGATAGGCCCGCTCAATCGAAGCCGACTGGAGGCGCTCAAGTCCTGCCTGGAGGCCACGGAGGATGGACCACCAGACTTGGAAGAAGTCATACGGGCGTTTGTTCGACCTGTTCTTCTCATGCGGCGGGAGCCACACGGGGCGGCCGTAGGCCGGCTGTTCGGCCGCACATATGCCGAGCCTTCCGGCCCCGCCAGGCAGGCCTTCTTCGAACTGATGAGGGAAATCAGCAAGCCTTTCACCGATGCCTTCCGGAGAGCCCTGCCTGGTCTCGACCAGATTGACCTCCTCTGGAGGATGCACTTCTCGGTGGGCGTCATGGCCCACACACTGGCAGGCGCCGAGCATCTGAAGGTGATCTCGGGCGGGCAGTGCGAGGCCACCGATGTAGAGGACACGCTGGAACGGCTGGTCGCCTTCGTCGCCGCCGGGCTGCGAGCCGCGCCGGCGAAGCTGAAACGGAGTTGAACACTTATGATCAGGCCAGCCTCTTTTGTTTTTCTTGTGCCGGTCTTTCTGGCGGCTCAGGCTCCGCCGGTCGAACTCAGCCTCAAGCAGGCCATAGGCATGGCCCTGGCGCCGGACGGCAACGCGCGGGTCAGGATCGTACAGGAGGCCGTCCAGCAGGCGCACAGCCGGTCGCTTCAGGCCAGGGCCGCGCTGCTTCCCAACCTGGAAGGCTCGGTCTCGGAAACCAGCCAGACCCGCAACCTGGCGGCCTTCGGGTTGAAGATCGACCTGCCGGTGCCGGGCTTCGAGTTCCCCAGGCTGGCCGGGCCGTTCAACGTCTTCGACGCGCGGGCCAGCCTCTCGCAGACCCTGCTGGATTTCGGCGCCATGCGCCGCTACCAGGCATCGCGCACGGCCATGCAGGCCGCCGGCGCCGACAGTGAAGCGGTGCGGGATCAGGTCGCCTGGTCTGTGGCGATCATGTTCCTGTCCGCGGTGCGCAGCCAGGCCAGGGTGGAATCGGCCGAGGCCGACGCCAGGCTGGCCGGGAGCCTGCTCGAACTGGCCGTCAACCAGAAGGCGGCCGGCACGGGGACCGGCATAGAGGTGACGCGCGCCCGCGTGCAACTGGCCCAGGCCAGCCAGCAGCATCTGCTGGCCCAGAACGACCGGCGGCAGGCGCAACTGGAACTCCTGAGGGCGATAGGCATTCCACTCGACACCCCGGTCCGCCTGGCCGGCGGAATGGAACTGCGCGAGCCGGGCGCGGTTTCCCCCGAGGAGGCCGCCCGGACGGCTCTCCAGACCAGGGCCGACTGGAAGGCACAGCAGAAGCGCGAGGAAGCGGCCCGGGCCTCCTACAGCGGCGTGAAGCTCGAGCGCCTGCCGACGGTGGCCGGGTTCGCCGACTACGGCAGCATCGGCAACGGCATCACCAATGCCATCCCAACCCGAACCTACGGCGTTTCGGTGCGGGTCCCCGTCTTTGACGGCGGCCGCCGGGACGCCAGGCGCGGCGAGAGCCGCAGCCAGTACGAGCAGGAGCGGCTTCGCACGGCCGACCTGCGCCGGCAGATCGAGCTCGAGGTGCGGCTGGCGCTCGACGACCTGGATTCGTCGCGCAAACAGGTCGCGGTGGCCGCCGAGGGCCTGGCCCAGGTGCAGGCCGAACTGGAGCAGGCTCAGCGGCGCTACCAGGCCGGTGTCGCCGGCAGCCTGGAGGTGACCGACGCGCAGACCCGGCTGGCGCGCGCTCGTGACAATCACATAGCCGCCCTGTTCCTCAGGAGCAGGGCCTGCCTGGACCTGTGGCAGGCCATGGGCACCCTGCGGCAGATGGTCGACTAGAAGGGGTCACTCAATGAAGAAACGAATCGTCCCGGTGATTCTGGCGCTCGGCCTGCTGACGGCCGGCGGGTTCTACTTCAGCCGCCGGAACGCGCCGGCCTCTGACGCGGTCGCCTTTTCCGGCAACATCGAGCTGGCTGAGGTGAAGATTTCCTTCAAGACCGCCGGCCGGCTGGCCGAGTTGCTGGTCAAGGAAGGCGACACCGTCACCAAGGGCATGCCCTTGGCGCGGCTGGACCGCGTGCAACTGGAGAGTCAGCGTGACGCCCAGCGGGCCGCGCTGGCCGCCGCCCACTCCCAACTGGCGCAGCTTCAGACGTCGATCGAATACCAGCGCGAAACCGTGCAGGGCACCGTAGCCGCGGCCCGGGCCGACCAGCAACAGGCCGAGGCGCGTTTGCGCGAACTGGTGGCGGGCGCCCGGCCGCAGGAAGTGCAGGAGGCACGCGCCGCGGCCGACTCGGCCCGCACCGAGCTGGCGCGCGCGGCCAGCGACTGGCAGCGCGCCCAGACACTCTACAAGAACGAAGACATCTCGGCCGCCCAGTACGACCAGTTCCGCACGCAGCACGAGCGCGCCTCGGCCGCGCTCAGGCAGGTGGAACAGCGGCTGGCCCTGGTGATGGAGGGCCCCCGCCGGGAGACCATCGACGCCGCCCGCGCGCAGGCCGAACGGGCCAGGGCTTCCGTTCAGCTTGCCGAAGCCTCGCGCCTGGAATTAAGGCGGCGGGAACAGGAGGTCGACGCCCGCCGCGCCGAGGTCGAACGCGCCCGCGCGCAACTGGCCGTGATCGGCTCCCAACTGGCCGACGCCGAGCTGTTCTCCCCTATCGACGGGGTGGTGCTGGTCAAGTCCGCTGAACCCGGAGAGACCGTGGCCGCCGGCGCCACCATCGTCACGCTGGGCGACATCCATCATCCCTGGCTGCGCGGGTACGTCACCGAGACCATGCTTGGCAGGGTGAAACTTGGCCAGCGGGTGCGTGTCACAACTGACTCCTACCCCGGCAAGATCTACTGGGGGCGGCTGTCCTTCATAGCCTCGCAGGCGGAGTTCACCCCCAGGCAGATACAGACGCCCGAGGAGCGCGTGAAACTGGTCTACCGGATAAAGGTCGATCTGCCCAACCCGGAACGCGAACTGAAGCTGAACATGCCGGCCGACGCCGAGGTGCTGACCGGCGAGGGGGAGACTGGCGGACAAGGGGCCGGGGGGACAAAGTGAATGGCGCCCCCATCATCCGGGCCGAGGGCCTCACGCGGCGGTTCGGGCCGCTGGTGGCGGTCGATCGCCTGAGCCTGGAGGTCGCCGAGGGCGAGATCTTCGGCCTGGTGGGTCCGGACGGCGCCGGCAAGACTACCACGCTGAGGCTGCTGACCGGCCTGGTGGAGCCGACTGAGGGGGCGGCGTTTGTGGCGGGCCACAACTCAGCGCTCGCGACCGGCAAGGTCAAGGACAGCATCGGCTACATGGCGCAGCGCTTCGGTCTGTATCCGGATCTCAGCTTGGACGAGAACATGTCGTTCTACGCCGACCTGTTCGGCATGCCACGGCGCGAGCGCCGGGAACTCATACCCCGGCTGCTGCACATGACCCGCATGGCGCCCTTCCGGAGCCGCCTGGCGGGACGCCTGTCGGGCGGCATGAAGCAGAAACTGGCGCTGATGTGCACGCTGCTGCACAGGCCCCGCGTTCTGTTGCTGGACGAGCCGACCAACGGTGTCGATCCGGTCTCCCGCCGCGACTTCTGGCTGATCCTCTACCAGCTTGTGCGGGAAGGCATGACCGTTATGGTGACCACGGCCTACCTGGACGAGGCCGAGCGATGCGGCCGGGTGGGGTTGATGCACCGCGGCCGTATGATCCACTGCGACACCCCGGCCGCCTTCCGCGCCCGCACCGTGGAGGCTTGCTACAAGATCCGGTGCCCGCGCCACCGCGAAGCCAAGGCCTGGCTGGAAACGCACGAAGGGATCGCCAGCGTGGAGCCGTTCGGAGCGGACCTGCATGCCTTCCTGAAGCCGGGGCGCGCCACGCCTCAGGGCCTGGCCGCCGAGCTCGACGCGCGCGGGCTCGGACCTGCTGAGTTCCAGCCGGCTGAGCCGTCGCTTGAGGACGTGTTCATTCTCATGATCCGGAAGGCATCGGCGGAGGCCGCATGACGGCGAACGGCGCGGCGGTTGAGGCTGACGGACTGGTGAAGACGTTCGGCGGGTTCGTGGCCGTGGACCGCGTTTCGTTCCGGGTGGCCCGCGGCGAGATATTCGGTTTTCTCGGGCCCAATGGCGCCGGCAAGTCCACGGTGATCCGGATCCTGTGCGGGCTCCTGCGCCCGACCGCGGGGACGGCCATGGTGGGAGGCCTTGACGTGGCGCGCGAGCCGGAGGCGGTGCGCCAGACCATCGGCTACATGTCGCAGAAGTTCTCCCTGTACGACGATCTGACAGTGGAGGAGAACCTGGACTTCTTCGGCGGCGTCTACGGCGTGGCCAAGGACCGCTTCGGCGAGCGCCGGGACTTCGCGCTGAGCATGGCGGGCCTCGCCGGCCACCGCTCCACCATGACGCGCCTGCTGGCCGGCGGCTGGAAGCAGCGGCTGGCGCTCGGCTGCGCCATCCTCCACGAGCCTCCCATCATGTTTCTGGACGAGCCCACTTCGGGGGTGGATCCCATAGCCCGGCGCCGGTTCTGGGACCTGATCTACCAGCTCTCCGGCGAGGGCCGCACGGTGTTCGTCACCACCCACTACATGGATGAGGCCGAGTACTGCCACCGGCTGGCGCTGATGCACAAGGGCAGGATCGTCGCAATGGACACGCCGGCGTCGCTCAAGCGGGCCGCGGGCAAGGCGTCGATGGAGGAGGTCTTCGTCTCCACCATCGAGCAGGAGGAGAGCCAGGTCACGTGAACTTCCGCCGCTCCCTGTCCCGGACGCTCGCCATAGCCCGCAAGGAGGGGTTGCACATCGTGCGGGACGCGCGCAGCCTGCTGATGGCGCTGGCCGTGCCCGTGCTGATGCTGCTGCTGTTCGGCTACGCTCTCACGCTGGACGTGGACCGCATCCCAACGCTGATCTACGACCAGGACGGGAGCCCCCAGAGCCGTGAGCTCGCCGACCGGTTCGCCGGGTCGCGCTTCTTCCAGATTCGCGGCACCGTCGACGGCTACCGCACCATCGAGGAGGCGATCAACAGGAACCAGTGCCTGCTGGCCGTGGTCATCCCGCCGGACTACTCGCGCAATCTGCTCAGTTCGCGTGAAGCGGACGTGCAGTTGATCCTGGACGGCAGCGACTCCAACACGGCCTCCATAGCGCTCGGCTACGCCGAGGCGCTGGCGCGCGACTACGCTTTCGAGCTTCGCTCCCAGGCGCTCGTGCGCAAAGGCGGAGGGCGGTTGGAAGCGCCGGTCGATGCGCAGATGCGGGTCTGGTTCAACAGCGAGATGGTCTCGCGCAACTACATTGTTCCGGGCCTGATCTCGGTCATCATCATGATCATCGCCGCCATGATCACGTCGCTGACCATCGCCCGGGAATGGGAGCACGGCTCCATGGAGCAGCTCCTTTCCACCCCGGTGCGGGCGCACGAGATCGTGCTCGGCAAGATGCTGGCCTACTTCGCCCTGGGGCTGACCGACACGCTTATCGCAGTCGCCGTGGGCGTATTCCTGTTCAAGGTCCCGCTGCGCGGGGACCCCCTGCTGCTGGTGGCGACGAGCTGCATCTTCCTGGTGGGCGTGCTGTTCTGGGGGATCTTCATCTCGGCCTCCACGCGCAACCAGTTGATGGCCTACCAGTTGGGAATGCTCACCTCGTTCCTGCCGGCCTTTCTGCTTTCGGGGTTCATATTCGCCATCGAGAACATGCCGGTGGTGATCCAGGCCGTGAGTTACCTGTTCCCCTCGCGCTACTTCATCACGATCCTGAAGGGGATCTTCCTCAAAGGGGTGCCCTTCCACGTCCTGTGGGTCGAGATTGCGCTGCTGGTGGCGTACTCCTCCCTGTTGATTGTGGGCGCCACCAGGCGGCTGGCGAGGAAGATCGCGTGAAAGCCATGTGGAGAAGGGTCTTCGAGATTCTGAGAAAGGAATTCCGGCAGGTGCTGAGGGAGCCCCGCCTGCGCGGCATGATGCTGATGCCTCCGATCATCCAGCTGCTGATCTTTGGCTACGCCGTGAACCTGGACGTGGACCACAGCCCCATAGCCTGGATGGATCAGGATCGCACGCCTCACAGCCGGGAACTGCTGGCCCGTTTCGAGGGCTCTCCCCAGTTTCGAGTGGTCTACGCCCCGGCCGGCGAACGGGGGATCCAGGACCTGCTGGACCACGGGCGGGTGCAGGCCGCGGTGCGCGTACTTCCCGGCTTCGGCCGGCGGATCGAGCGCGGCGAGACGGCGTCCGTTCAGATTCTGGTGGACGGCACCAACTCCAACACCGCCTCGATCGTCGGCGGGCGGGCGGCGGCGCTGGTTTCCTCATACGGGGCCGCGGTCCTGGCCGGCCAGATGAACCAGCGGCTGGTGGGCCGCACGCTGGCCGCCGGGGGCCCGGTCGATCTGGAAGTGCCGGTTCTGACCTTCCACAGCCGGGTGTGGTTCAATCCCGAGCTGAAGAGCCGTGACTACTTCGTGCCGGGCGTGGTGGTTAACATCATCACCCTGGTGACGCTGATGCTGACGGCCATGGCGATCGTGCGCGAGAAGGAGATCGGCACCATGGAGCAGTTGATGGTGACGCCCATCCGGCCGGTGGAGCTGATCCTGGGCAAGACGCTGCCCTTCGCCCTGGTCGGTCTGCTGAACGTCCTGATGGTTACGGGAGCGGCCATGCTGGTTTTCCGGGTCCCGCTGCGCGGAAGCGTGCCGCTGCTGCTGGGCTCGGCGGTGTTCTTCCTGATGACCACCCTGGGGGTGGGCCTGTTCATCTCCACCATCTGCCACACGCAGCAGCAGGCCATGATGTCGTCGTTCTTCTTTTTCAACCCGGCCTTCATGCTGAGCGGCTTCACCTTCCCCATCCGCAACATGCCCGAGGCGGTGCAGTATCTGACCTATCTGAACCCGGTGCGCTACTTCATGGAGATCGTGCGCGGCATCTTCCTGAAGGGCTCGGACGTCGCGACACTGTGGCCGCAGATGCTGGCCCTGCTGGCGTTCGGCCTGGTGATCCTCACCCTCAGCGTCCTGCGCTTCCACAAGCGGCTGGATTGACACGTCCGCTCGCTCACGCTCGCGGTTCCGTGCCGGGCGCTACTGCGCCAGCTCGGGCGGGATGGGCAGAGTCACCGCGCCCGTGGCCGCCCACTCGGCGCCGCGGGTGAAGGTGACCACGAAGGTCGGAGTGCTCACCGCCGGGGCGTCGTGGCCGAGCATATTGGCGAACACCCGTCCCTTGCCGTAGTTCAGCGTCCACAGGCTCGGATGATTCAGCCCGGGTCCCGGGGTAGGCTGCTTGGCCTTGCCCTGGTACAGCGAGTGGTCGTCATAGGCCGTGGCCAGCACGTGGTAGGTTCCCTCGGGTTGCCACTTCAGATTGGCGTAGAGCTCATCCTTGACCTGGGGCAGCGACTTCTTCAGGCCGCGGGTGATGGGATGGTCGGAGTCCTTGATCTCGACGGTGAAGTCGTGGGACGGGGAGTGGTGCCCCTGGCCGGGACGCCAGTTGCCGCCGGACAGCTTCTCGTACTCCTCCCAGCCGTTGAAGGCGGCTACCGAGAAGTGGAACATGACCAGGCCCTTGCCGGAACGGACGAAGTCCAGCAGGGCGTTGTCGGCGCGCTCGCCCCAGCGGTGCTCGGGCCGCGAGTCCCGGTAGTTCAGCACCACCAGGTCGTAGTTGGCCAGAGTCTCCGGGCCGGCGCCGCGGAACTCCTCCGTCACGCGGACTTCGAAGCGCTTGGTATCTTCCAGAGCCTTGCGCAATAGGGGTGTCACTGACCGCCAGTCGTGGACATCCTGGCCGGTGATGATCAGCGTGCGGATCCTGGGCGGTCCGGCTTCCGGCTTCTGCGGTTGCGCCAGAAGCGGCAGGACTGCCACGAGCAGTGCAACGACAATTGTCAGCTTTTTCATGGGACTCTCCTGATTCTACACGTACACCCGGGGCACGCGGGGGCTGATGCCGCACAGGACCACGTAGGAGATCGTCCCGGCCCAGCGCGCAATCTGCTGCGCGTTCAGCTCCACGCCGCCCTCCTGGCCGAGCAGCGTCACCGCGTCGCCGGGCGCCAGCCCCGGCGCGTCGGTTATGTCAATGGTCGTCAGATCCATGGAAACCGCGCCGACCACCGGCACCAGCCGCCCCCCAGCGATCACCTTCCCGCGGTTCGACATGCGGTGCGGCACTCCGTCGGAGTAGCCGGCCGCCAGAATCGCGATGGTGGTGGGCCGCTCGGTGCGGAAGGTGCCCCCGTAACCTACCAGGGCGCCCACTGGCAGCGTCTTCACGGCGAGGATCTTCGCCTTCCACTGCAAGGCCGGCTCGACCTCCAGGATGCGCGCCGGCGCCTCGCCCTTGGCGGGCGACACGTACCCGTACAAGGCGTGCCCCGCGCGCACGATGTTGCCCCAGGCTGCCCGGCGCCCGTAGGCCACCGGGTTGGTGCTCGACAGGTGCACCCAGCGTGGCTCCATGCCCGCCTGCCGCAGCGCGGCCAGCGCCCCTTCGAAGGCCTCGATCTGCCGGCCGGTCTGCGGGCTCGTGTAGTCGGCCGAGGATGCGAAGTGAGTCATCAGTCCTTCGAACTCCAGGTGGCGCGAGCTCCGGATGGCGGCCACCACCTCCCCGGCCGCCGAGCTCGTGCCGAGCCGTCCCATGCCGGTATCCAGCTTCAGGTGGTACGGCATGCGCATCGAGCGCTCCGCGGCGAGCCGGTCCAGCGCCTGCATGTCCTCCAGCGAATGAACCACCGGCGTCAGCGCGTGCTCCGCCAGGGCCTCGCGCTCGAAGGGCAGGCAGTCGGCCATCACCAGAATCCTGGTCCGGACACCGCTCTCGCGCAGCGCAACGCCTTCTTCCACGCTGCTGACCGCCAGCCAGCGGGCGCCCTCGGCCTCCAGAAGCCGGGCCACCTCGGCCGCCCCGTGCCCGTAGGCGTCGGCCTTCACCACCCCCATCACGTCGACCTGCTCGCCCACCACCAGGCGGACCTTGCGGTAGTTGCCGGCGATGCGCGAACGGGATACCTCGACCCACGTGCGATAGGGTGGCGTGCTCATAAGTCTCATTCTCGATTTCCGGCCAGCCTCAGCAGAAGACGCTCATAGGCGTCGGTCACGGCTTCCCAACTGTAGCGCTCCCGAACGCGCTCCACCGCCTTTTCCCGCCAGTGCAGGCGCTCCTGTTCCGGCATCGCCAGCGCGCGCTCCATCGCCTCGGCCGGGTCCCGCTCGAACGGGATTCCGGCGCCGCCGGCGACCTCGGCGTTCTCGGGCGTGTTCAGGTAGAGCACCAGGCATCCCCGTCCCATGGCCTCGATCAGGGCCGGATGTGTGCCGCCGACTTCGGTGGCGTGGATGTAGGCGAAGGCGTGGGAAAGCAACTCGTGGTATCCCTGCCCGTAAATCGCGCCCGGGATTACCACCCGGGGGTCGGCGGTGTTCCGCACGGCGGCCAGATACTCGCGGGCATAGGGCGCATCGCCGACCAGAGCCAGCTTCAAAGGTGTTGTCAGGCGCTCAAAAGCCTCCCTCACCAGGAGCGCGTTGTTCTCCGGCTCCATCCTGCTCACGTAGAGGAAGTAGCGCCCGGGCTCCAGCCCCAGCCGCTCCGGCGCGCCCGTGCCTGCCAGCTTTCCGGTCTGGGCGCCGTAGGGGATGAACTCGGTGGCCTTCCCGTAGCGCTGGAGGTAGTAATCTGCGATGGTGCGGGCGTCGGTGACGACCGCGGTTGGAAAGAAGGTCGCCAGCCACTCAGACAACAGATACCAGCCCTTGGCGAGGATGTTCCACTTGCGGCGCTTGCGCTCCAGGCCGTCCACGTTGAGCGCCGACGGCGTGCCCAGCAGCCGCGGAGCCAGGGTGAAGACGGCGTTGGCCGCGTTGCAGTAGAGGGCCGCGTCCTGTCTGCGAACCAGCAGGTCGGCCGTGGCCACGCCCGTGTGGACGACGGTTTCGAAGTACTTGTGCCGGACGGCGGGCAGGTAGCGCAACCGTACTCCGCGGTAGACCAGCCCGGCCGGCCGGGTTCGGCAGTACACGGTCACGCTGTGGCCGCGCGCCGCCAGGCGCCAGGAAAGCTCCTCTGCGAACGTTTCGAAGCCGCCGTATGAGGCGGGGATGCCCCGCGTTCCCAGGATAGCCAGCTTCATCCGCCCTGGACGGCGCGGCTGACGCGCTCGCGCGTGCGGGCGTGAACCTTGGGGGCCGGGCGGCTGACGGGCAGGTAGCGGAACCAGCTCGCCATGTACTCATCGTCGACGCGCCGCCGGTCCATGATGGCCCGGCGCTTCTCCCAGCAGCGGCTCCAGTTGCGGGCCAAGTACCAGAAGGCCTTGAGCGAGGAATGCTCGCGCAACAGGCAGCAGCCGACCACGACGACATCCCTGATGGTGACCGACAGGAAGTTCCGCAGGTACAGGCGCCCGGTCATGTTCTTGATCCTCATCAGGAACCGGTTCTTGACCGAGTGCATGTTGATGATCGGCGAAAGCGCCCGCCGGTTGCCGGGCAGAGCCTTGCGGACATGATAGCCCCGGGCGTGCGGCGTGTAGATGCATCGCCAGTTGAGCAACTGCGCGCGCCAGGCCACGTCGGCGTCCTCACGGTAGGCGAAGAAATCCTGGTCGAAGAACTCGCCGTCTATGGACACATCCTCGATCATCTCGCGGCGGTAGAGGGCCGCCGCGGCGCTGGCGCCGAACACGTACTCATAGCGCAGGAAGTGCCCGTTGTCGGCCTGCTGGCTGCCCCGGTCCAGGTGGCGCAGCATGGGCGTGAAGTAGATGCCCGTGGAGTCCACCAGCGGCTTGTCAGGAATGTCGAAGGTGGCGCGCATGGTGAGCAGCTTGCCGCAGACCGATCCGATACGGGGATGCATGTTGCCCGCCTCGACCAACGCCTGGAGGAAGCCCCCCAGCAGCAGGACGTCCGGGTTCAACGTCAGCACCCAGTCGCCCGACGAGCGCTGAATGGCTTGGTTCTGCGCCGCGGCGAAACCGACATTGTTCTCGTTATAGACGATCTGGCAGCGGTCCTCGAACTGCTCGAGAATGTCGGCCGTGCCGTCTGTGGAGGCATTGTCGACGACGATGACTTCCTTGAAGGGGTACTTCTGGGCCAGCACCGACTCCAGACACCTCTTTATGAACCGGCCGCTGTTGTACGTCACTACAGTGACTGAGACGAGATCGTTAGGTGCCATGCACTTGAAAAAGACCAGCAACCGCTTTCGTTTTAATGCCGCGCCAGGACAGGATTCTTGCCCGCCTCCCCGTTTCGGCCTGCCCGCAGCCGGAGGCACGCGAACCGAATAACTCTACCATACACCGACAGAGGCGCCGCCTTCCACTGCCTGATGGCTGCACACACCAGGCGGACTCCACACCCAGCCACGACAGCCACCCTCACCACCAGACGGCCGCCGGCCCGGAAGTGCTTGAAGCTGTACCTAAGAAGGCTACCATACCACCATTCGGCCCGTAAGGCTTCCGGCACCCTCCCCACTGAATGACCGCCCAGATGCCGCGCCACCGCCCCGGGCTCGTAACGTACCCGGTAGCCGGCTTCCCTGAGCCTTTTCAACAGATCCACGTCCTCAAACCAGACGGGCCGGAACTGTTCGTCGAACCCTCCCAATTCCCGCCACACGTCCCGGCGGATCATGAGAAACGCCCCGGCGGGCTGCTCCACGTCCGCGGGCGCGTCCAAGTCCTGGTCCAGGCAGCGGTAACGCCGGTTTACGGGATTGCGCGGCCAGATCCGGTTGAAGCCCAGCGCCTCGAAGGCCAGCGCGGCCGGCGCCGGGAAACGCCGGATGGCGAACCCGGTCTGGGGCCGGTCCTGAAGGTCCACCAGTTTGCCGCCCGCCGCGCCCACGCCCGGCTGCTTGCAGGCCTCCGCCATCGCCGCTACTCCGGTCTGTAGCACCGCATCCGGGTTGAGCAGCAGCAGCAGCGGAAGATCCAGAGCTTCCATGCCCTGGTTGGCCGCCGAGGCGAAGCCGCGGTTCTCGGTGTTTAAGATGAGCGCCACGGCCGGCCGCTTGCGGACCTCGGCGGCCGTGCCGTCCGCGGATGCGTTGTCCACCACCACCACGCGCTCGGTGTGCCTCAGCGCGGCGTCCAGGCAGGGGCCGATTTCCGCTTCGGAGTTGCAGGTCACGACGATGGCGCCGATGCCGTTCATGTCAGCGCGAAGTACAGCCTCCAGTACCAGTTGAATCCTGTCCTTTTCTGCAACTCAAAGAGGGTGTGCTCGCTTTCCTCCAGGAGTTCTCCAACATCGCCGGAGCCGTCCCTTGCCGCCCCGTATTGCCTCAGGCCGTCGATCTTGCCTCTCAGGAAGGGCAGCAACGCTCCGTGGCGCAGCGCCACCAGTCCCCACAGCCCCTGGGCCACCAGGACCGGCCAGCCGTAGCGCCGGAACCACCTTCGTGGAAAATGCTTGGCCACCAGGAGGACCTGGTTCCGGGCGATCCGCCGCACCACGTCGGGGTGCCAGGCGCCGAGGGTGGCGCTGCCTGCGTGGTAGGCCACGGCGTCGGCCGCGTAGACCCCCTCCAGGCCGAGTTTCCAGCAGCGCAAACCGAAATCCACGTCCTCGAGGTAGGACCCGAAGCGTTCGTCCAGCAGGCCGGCCTTCTCAAACAGTCCGGCCCGGAACAGGGCCGCGGTGAAGGGGACCATCTGCGCCGGCCCAGACTCGCTCCACTGCGGGGAATCGGAACGCCCGTGGCCGGCCCGCCAGGAGCAGGCGCCGCGGCAAACCACGTCGAAGGTCCCGTCGATCATGTCCCTGTGGCTCGCGTTCAACAGCTTCCCCGTTCCGAACCAGGCGCCGCGTCGCTCGACGGCGCCGTGCAACCGCTCCAGCCAGTCCGCCTCCGGCTCCACGTCGTTGTTGACCACGGCGATCCACGGTGTGCGCGCCGCCCGAATGCCGGCGTTGACCGCGCCGCTGAAGCCGAGATTGCGCTCCAGTTCGATCACCCGTGCTCCCGCCGCCGCCGCGGCTTGTGCCGAGCCGTCCGTGCTGCCGTTGTCGGCCACTATCACCTGCTCGACCGGATGGGTCTGGCGGCCGAGCGACTCAAGCGACCGCGCCAGAAGATCGCGGCGATTCCAGTTCGGAACGACCACGGTCACGCCGGACATGGCACCAGGGCCTCACTCTGAAAGCCGGGAAATGGAACGCAGGCGGGTGAAATGTAATTCTATCACTGACGCCTCCTCCGTGTAAACCGCTTTTCCACCAGAAAGAGAAGGTTTGTCACGCCGTCGCGCCACGGATTGAGCTTGACCTCGCCCAGCCGGGAGGAGTACTGAATCGAGATTTCGCCGAAACGTATGGCCGGGTTGCGGATGGCCTCCACCTTGATCTCCTCTGAGAAGGCCATCCCGTCGCTCTTGAGGGTCATCTGGTCCAGGATGGATCGCCGGAAGACCCACATCCCGGACTGCGAGTCGCGCACCCACCGGAAGAACAGCATCGACGTGGCCAACGAGAGAACCAGATTCCCGAACTTGTGCTTGAAGCTCATGGCGCGGGGATCGCGCACCGGGAACCGCGAGGCGTTCAGAAAATCGACCTCCAGGTGGAGGAAGGCCTCCAGCAGGTAGGAGAGGGCGTCCACCGGGTAGCTGTGGTCGCCGTCCAAAGTCACGATCACGTCGCCCTTGGCGTGGGAGAAGCCTTTCTTGTAGCTCCGGCCGTAGCCGCGGACCTCCTCACGTATGACCATGGCCCCGTAGGAATGGGCGATCTCGCTGGTCCGGTCCGTGGATCCGTTGTCCACCACGATCACCTCGTCCACGAAGTCGGGCATGTTGCTGAGCACGCGCTCGATGCCCTGTTCTTCGTTCAGGCAGGGGGTGATGACGGTGACCGAGAGGCCCTTGTACATGCTGTTATGGCGAGGATGACCGTGAAATCAGCCGCCCTCCTATTATGCTTCATAGCCCTTGGGGCGGCGTGCCTCGGCGCCGGAGCCGGCCTGGACTCGGCGCGCAAAGCCTGCCTGCTTCCCATAGGCAACGGCCTGGGCCGGCACCTGGCTCACCGCATCACCGCGTCGGGCGCCGTGATCCGGCCCGCCTACAAGCCGCCGCATCGTCGAGCCGCTCAGGACGCCGCCAAGGGGCAAGTAGCGCCGCTCTCACGCGCGCGGTTCCGTGCCCGCCGCCGTACCGCGACGGCCGGGGAGCGGCTGGACGTCAGCCCGGCAGCACCCGAAGCAGAACGAAGAAGCCCGCGAAGTACGCTACCGTCCACCACAGGCTCCGGTCCAGGAGCCACCCGGCGCGCCGGACATGAGCCAGTTGGCACGCCAGTGGGCTAAGGCCTCGCCCCGCCGTGGTCATGCGCGCCATTCCGTGCAGGAACCGGATGGTCAGCAACACCCAGATCCCCAGGATTAGGCCGACGACGCCCCAGCGCAGCCATGGAATGCCCCGTATCGCCGGCCAGCGCAGCAACACGGCGCAGGCCGCGAGTGTCGCGGCGAACAGCCAGCCGGCACTATCGAAGACCCGCAGGAGAAGTCGTCGATTGGCATCGAACCAGCGATGGTGCTCCTCCGCGCGTTCCGAAGGGAGCCTGAAGCCCATGCGGACGCAGCCGATCTTGGCTATGAGGCAGCCCACGAGCACGTAGGTCAGCAACGCGGGAGACCGGAGCCGGTCCAGCGGCGTTGCCTGAGTCAGCAGCAACACCCAGCTTGCGACGACAAGTGCGGCGAACAGGCTCTGCGCCGGCCAGGAGATGTAGGCCGCAGGCTGCGGGTCTCAAGCGGCACGGCCCCGCGCGTGGCGACCGGCCCCGCGCCTCTGAGCTTCGCCCGGCTCCGGAGCGCGAATCCCGTGAAAGTCGAGCTGAACAGAACGGCCGCCCCCAGGGCGAACACCGGCAGGAGGCTCCAGCGGCGCAGGACGGTGACCGTCGCGAGCGCCGCCACCTCAACCAGGTACACCGTCAGCAACAGGGCGCGGTAACGCCTGAGCCAATAACTCCCCGTGCCGTCGTAGAACCCCGGACCGACCTCCGCGCCGAGGAAGAGCCCGGGACCGTGGGCCTGTGGGAGCTTCCACAGCCAGACGAGCAGCCATGTACGGAAGACCACAATCAGTCCGGTCACTATGAGCAGCACCGCCGGCAGATCACTATTCATCGCGGAGCACCTTTCTGGCGCAGTGCGGCCAGTTCCTGGCGCACCAAGCCCATCACGTCGCGGTCGTCAAACCCGGCCAAGACCAGCCCGGTGAGAACCGTGCGCAAAGACCTTCGCAGCTCTCCCTCCTCCACCTGGCGCCCTTGTCTTGAGGAGACCACCGCCCCCGAGCCGTGGCGTACCGTCAAAAAGCCCTCTTCCTGCAACTGGCGGTAGGCGATGGCGACCGTGTTGAGATTGACGCCCAGATCCGCGGCCACTTGGCGCACGGGAGGCAGGGTCATGCCCTCGCGCAGGTCGCCAGAGGCGATCAGGGCCTTCACGCCATCCACCACCTGCTGGTAGATGGGGCGTTTACCGTCCAGGTCGACTGTCAGGAACATGGCGGCCTCGTGTGTATAGTGTCGTTATACACTATACAAACGGCCGCTGTCAAGAGATTTCCTGGGTCCGCTTCCGCTTGACCGCTGCGCGGTAGGTTTCGACCAGACGCTCGGTGGCGCCGCGGACGTCCCAGTTCGCCTCCACCTCGGCCCGGGCGCGGGCGGCGAGCGAGGCGGCGCGCTCGGGATGGTCGAACAGCGAGAGGATCTTGCCGGCGAAGTCCTCCGGGTCATCGGCGAGAAGGCAGACCTCCTTGTCCGTGCGGGTAAGGCCCTCCGCCCCCAGGCGCGTGGAAACCACGGGGATGCCGGAGGCGAAGGCCTCCAGCAACTTCACACGCACGCCGGAGCCGCTGAGCACAGGGCACACGAACACGGCGTAGCGGCCCAGAGGCTCGCCGATGTCCTCAACCGCGCCGCGCAACTCCACGTGTTCGAGGCTGCGGAAGGCGTGGACCGGCGGCGGATCGCTCCCCACCACCACCAGCCGCGCCTCGGGCCTGCGCGCGCACACGGCCGGCAGGACGCGGCTGGTGAACCAACCGAGGGCGGCCTGATTGGGAAGGTGCCTGAAGCTGCCCACGAAAAGCATGGTGTGCGGCTCGCGGGGGCCGGGTTGAAACTGGTAGCGGCTCGTGTCGATGGCCGCGCGAAGTCCCGCCTGTATCTTGCCGTCGAGAGATGGCACGAACGAGAGCAGGTACTCCAGGTTCTCCCGGCTGCACGCCTGCACCAGGTCCACCCGCTTGAGCTCCCGGGTCTCGTAACGCAGCGCCCGCAGGTATTCAAGCGCCGCCTTGAGCTTCGCCGACAGGCCTGGCGTGCTGGACCATCCCCGAGCCACGGATTGGAAATAGATGTCGTGCTCGAACAGAGCCGAGACCAGGCGGTTGAATCGTCCCGCGTACTGGGCCAGCGGCGTGTACTCGAGCTGAAGGACATCGATCCGGCGGGCGTGCATCTGCCGGTGAATCAGCCACAACAGGTCTTCGCTTGCGAACTCCCTGACGGCGTGGGGCAGAATCGACATGGCAGACTGCGAGCGGGAATTCGTCTTCAGCAGGAATTCCACCGAGGCGCACATGGCCTTGAGCGGCTCGTGCGCCTCCAGTTCGTGCGCGTAGTGCAGCAGCACGATCAGGTGCACTTCCGTGCGCCCGGCCAGCTCGGCCAGAGTCTGGTGCATGAACACCCCGCCGCCATGGACCGCCGGCAGGACCGGATAGGGCGAGACAAACAGCACGCTCGGACGCTCGGGCGCCGGCGGCATGTCCGCGAAGCGGTCCCGGAAGTGCCCTCCAAGGGGCCTGAGGAATGCTTCGCTATCGGTTACCTCAGCCAGGCCTCGAGCGCGCCAGCGCGACCGTACGGCCCCCGGCAACTGGCGGAAGGCGCGCCAGATTCCGTCCAGGCTGCTCCGCTCGGGTGAATCGCCGAGCACGACGCTGGCGAGCGCGCCCCCATAGGTGAAGAAGAAGTGCGAGGCGAGTCTCGGCCACTCGTGTATGTTCTTCCACGACCACAGGATGAAGTTCTTGGCGAGCACGCTGCGAATCTGGGCTTCGGTGAACTTCCTGCCGATGGTGCCCCGGTGCTCGTGGCAGACCACGCTGCGGGGCTGATAGAGGACCTTCCAGCCGCGCTTCCAGGCCATGTAGCCGAGATCGGTGTCCTCCATGTAGAAGGGCGCCAGCAGCGGGTCGAAGCCCCCCAGCTCGAAGAACTTGCGGCGGTCGTACGCCGTCGAGCCGCCTCCGCCGTAGAAGCAGGGGTGCAGATCCTGGACCGCGTCGTCCACCCGGTGCGCCAGCAGCAGCATGCCGTTGTGCCACCAGCCCCGGCTCAGGCCGGTCTCCTCACGGCGCCTGGAGGGATCCGGGAAGAAGATCTGGCAGGTGACCGAGAAGACCAGTTCGTCGGTGAAGCCGTCCAGAAGCGGCTGAAGGAAGTCCGGCTCGACCCGCATGTCGTTGTTGAGCAGGACGACGATGTCGTTGGCCGCGGCGTGGAAGCCGGCGTTCGAGCCACCGCCGAACCCCAGGTTCGAGGGAAGCGCCAGCACCTTCACCCCGGGCAGATTCTCACGCACCCAATCCGCGGTGCCGTCTTCGGAGGCGTTGTCGACGAGGATGATCTCGTTGTCCGGATTGCCCTGGAGCGCGGCGGCCACCGAGGGAAGATGCTTCTCCACCAGGTCACGGGCGTTCCAGGTGGGAATGACGACCGTTGCCGCGCGCGTGGACGGCCTCGTGTCAGGGCTGCGCGGGCGCCTGCGCCCGACCAGCCAGAGCAGATCGGCTGCCAGCAGCCCCAGGCCGGCTGCCGCCAGCATGACCGGGGCCGCCAGCAGCAGGGGCAGAGCGCGGAACAGCCGCGCCAGCGCCCTCATACTAACCATCCCGCAGCCGGGGCCCCACGCCGAGGGCGCTGCCGACCCTCATCCATCTGGAGGACCGCAGGAGGTTCAGGCTGGCCTCGAGCTCGCTCACGCGCCGGTCCAGGCTCTGGGCCCAATGAGTGCGCTCCACCAGCACGTTCTCCGTCTCGTGCAGCGCCTCGACGCACCTGGCCAGTTCCTCGACCTTGGCGGAGAGTTCCTCCGTCAATTGCCGTCCCCAGGCGCCCTTGCGCGCGTCTTCCTGCTCCAGTTCGGCGATCTTCGCCTCGTAGCCCCGCGCCTGCTCCTCCGTCTCCCGCTGCGAGCCGGCTATCTGGGCCTCGTAGCCCCGCGCCTGGGCCTCCATCTCCTGCTTTTGCCGGCCGGCGATTTCTATAAGCTCGCCCCGTTCGGCTTCCAGTTCCCGAATGGAGCGTTTATGCGCCTCGATCTCCAGTCTCAGGCGCTCAATGTGCAGCTCGCGTTCCCGGAGGACGTTCGCGGTTTGCGGCACGAACAGAAAAGTGGGCGCGCCGGTCTGCGGCGCCAGGGCGCAGACCGCCAGGAAGAAGTGCGCTGTTGCGGGATCGCTCCGGCCGCCCTCCACCCGCGCCTCCGCCGGCGACGAAGGCTTCAGCGGGTCGAAGACGATGCCCTGGGCATGGTTCTGCACGAACAGCGAGACGTGGGGGAAGACGGCGCGCAGCTCCTCGCCGAACTCCTGGAAAGTGAACTCGTGGTGATGGAACGGGTTGGCGCCGTCCGCCCCTCGGGAATGGGTGTAGTAGTCCTTATTGGGCGTCGAGATGACGCACTGGCCGGCAGGGGTGAGCACCCGCCGCGCCTCCTGGAGGAAGGCCCGCCAGTCGGGCAGGTGCTCGATCATCTCGAAGGCGACCACCAGGTCGATGGACCCGGCGGCGAAAGGCAGCTCCGCGCATGAAGCCGCCAGAAAGCTGATGTTCGGCGCCCGGAAGCGCCTGACGGCGTACTGGACCGCCTCCTGGGACACATCCACGCCCAGCACCTGCCGGGCGCCGCGGGCCAGTTCCGCCGAGCCGTAGCCGGACCCGCATCCCGCGTCCAGCACGCGCTTGCGCCGGCTCAGCCGGCTGGCGAAGACGTACCTGGCGAAGTGCTCGTTCCACAGATCGGGGTCAACCTCGCCCGGGATCACCCGCTCGCCGGTGAACTCAGCCAAGGGCGCTCTCCGTCAGGTGATCCCCGCCTGCCAGGCGGCTGTTGATCTGCACGCGGCAGGGAAAGTGAGTGTAACCGTACACCGGCGCGCCCCCGTGTCCCATCTGCACGCTGACCGCGTTGTCGATCCAGTCGCACGTTATGTAGCTGGCGAGTGTGCCGTCGGCTATGGCCGGCGAGAACGAAAACGATCCCGGGTACAGCTCCGGAAGCTCCACGTGGAAATCGACCGTGATGACGTCACCCGCTTCCATGGGCGGCAGGTCGAATCCCAGCCGCGCGGTGTTGGTTCCGTGAAAGTCGATGCCCAGATGGTTGCGGAACATGAACCCCACGATCGGCCGCGGCAGGTCCTCCTTGGCCCGCACGCTGATTCTCACAACCACGGTGGAATCCGGCTCGAGCAGATCCACCCGGTGACCCTGCTGGTTGACGACGGCTATGCCGATCACCTCGGCCCGCCCGTCGCCGTAGCGGTGGTCGATGTTGGGGATGTTCTCCACCACCTCCGGCGGCTGAGAGCGCGCGCCGGCCGCTGCGGCAGGGGCCTGCCGGTTTTGCATGGTCAGGTACCGGGAGTCCTTCTCCACCATGGCGGCCAGGTACCTGGCGACCACCATGCCGGTCTGCCCGATTTCGCGCATCCTCCCCTGATCCAGCCACAGAGCGCGGTCGCCAATGGCCTTGACGTCGCCGATGGCGTGCGAAACGAAGAGGATGGTGACGCCGCTCGATCGCAACTCATGCACCTTGCGCATGCAACGCTGGCGGAAATACAGGTCGCCGACGGCCAGAGCCTCGTCTACGATGAGGATCTCCGGGTCCAGATGGATGGCGACCGAGAAGGCCAGCCGGACGGCCATGCCGCTGGAGTAAGTCTTCACGGGCTGGTCGATGAAATCGCCGATCTCGGCGAACTCGCTGATCCGCTGGTAGCGGGCGTCGATCTCGCGGCTGGACAGCCCGAGGATCGCGCCGTTGAGGTAGACGTTGTCCCGCCCCGTGAACTCGGGGTTGAAACCGGAACCAAGCTCAAGCAGGGCCGAGACTCTGCCGCTGACCTTCACCGAGCCCTCGGTCGGGGCCAGTATGCCGGCGACCATTTGCAACAGCGTGCTCTTGCCCGCCCCGTTTTCGCCGATGATGCAGAAAGTCTCTCCCCGCGGCACCGAGAAGCTGACGTCCTTCAGCGCCCAGAAGTCCCTGTGGCGGCGGAGGCGGTTAAGCGACACAAGTTCGGTCAGGCGATCGCCCGGCGAGGCGTAGATGGGGTAACTCTTGGCGACTCCTTGGAACTCTACTGAATACACGGGCGCTTGCTTCTTCCGGGTGCCGGGACACTATGAATCTACAGTGGCTGGCGGGATGCTGTCAATTCCGGCGGGCCAGAAACGCAGGTGGGCGGCCGCCGCCTCTTCACCGAGATCCGGCCGCTGCCGGTGTTCGAGCTTCAAACCCCGGTTTGCCCGGTTCTGCCTGGCTGGGTCGTCTTGCCTCGCGGTGTGAACGCCGCCGCGCCTGCAATCCCGTGGGATCGGTCCCTGGCGCATCAAGCTTACAGCCAGTCGATGAAGGAAGCCGGTAGCCGCCCCCGAATGTGGACGTTCTCTATTTGGACTTCCTCCTTGTTTTCAAACGTGGCCTCGAATGGCTGCGGACCACATCAACTCTCCTGCTGTCGGCAGGAGCCGGAAACCGTTGTTTCCAACCCCAATATGCTCCCACGCGGCTCGAAAGTCAATACTGGATTCACATGAGAGATCCGGGGGCCGGCGCCTGCAAGGGAGCCCGGCCGCATGCCGGGCAAGGCAGTGGGACCTCACTGAGACGAAATGCGGCGGATCCTGGCGCCGACGGTTCCCAGTTTCTTCTCGATCCGTTCGTAGCCGCGGTCGATGTGGTAGACGCGGTCGATGACGGTCTCGCCCGAGGCCGCCAGCGCCGCCAGCACCAGCGACGCGCTGGCTCGCAGGTCAGAGGCGATCACGGCCGCGCCTCCCAGCCTGCTGGGTCCGGCGACTACCGCGTGGCTGCCCTCCACGCGTATATCGGCCCCCATGCGCACAAGTTCGGGGGCGTGCATGAAGCGGTTTTCGAAGATGGTTTCGGTGATCAGCGAGGTGCCTCTGGCCTGGGTCATCAGCGCCATGTACTGCGCCTGAAGATCGGTGGCGAAGCCCGGGTATTCCTCGGTGGTCACATCGGCCGGGACCAGAGCGCCGCCGGGCCGCACGCGAAGCGTGCCGGCCCCCTCCTCGGCGACGTCCACGCCCGCCTGGCGCAACTTGGCCGTCAGCGCGCTGACATGCTCGGGCACGCAGCCGGTGATGCGCAGATCCCCGCCGGTGATGGCGCCCGCGGCCAGCAAGGTTCCGGCCTCGATGCGGTCCGGGATGATGGCGTGCTCGGCGCCGTGCAGCCGCCTGACGCCCCGCACGCGCACCGTCGAAGTCCCGGCTCCGTCGATGGAGGCTCCCATCTTGTTCAGCAGCAGGGCGAGGTCGGCCACCTCGGGCTCGCGGGCGGCGTTCTCAAGAACCGTTTCGCCTTCGGCCAGCACGGCCGCCATCAACAGATCCTCCGTGCCGGTGACCGTGATCCTGTCGAAGTGGATCGTGGTCCCCTGCAAGCCGTTGGGGGCCTCCGCCTCGACGTAGCCGTGGGTCTGGCTGATCCGCGCGCCCAGCCGCTCCAGGCCCGCCAGGTGCAGGTTGATCGGCCGCGCGCCTATGGCGCAGCCGCCGGGCAGCGACACGCGCGCGCGGCCCGAGCGCGCCACCAGCGGCCCCAGCACGAGGCTGGAGGCCCGCATCGTCTTGACCAGGTCGTAGGGCGCCTCGGTGGATGTGAGTTCGGCGGCTTCCACGCGCACCTGGCCGCCGTCAACCTGCACCGATGCGCCGCAGCGGGCCAGAAGATGCTGCATCGTACGCACGTCCCTTACGGCCGGGATGCGCTTCAACAGGACCGGCTCGGTGGACAGAAGGCACGCCGCCAGAGCAGGCAGAGCGGAGTTCTTGGCCCCGCCAACCGTCAGTTCCCCTGCGAGCCGGGCTCCCCCTTCTATGACGAACCTATCCACGGGACAGCGCCTCCGACAACCGTCCCTCGACCGATGCGAGCCGGTGCGCGGCCTCCTCGCGGCCGACTCCCAGCCGGCCCATGAGGATGGCGGTCTTGACCTCGCCTCCCGCCTCATCCAGGAGCTCAGCCGCGCGCTCGCGCGGCACGCCGGCGGCCTTTCCGACTATGCGCTCGGCGCGGTCGCGCAGCTTGGCGCTCCTGGGCTGCACGTTCACCATCAGGTTCCCGTACACGTAACCCAGGCGGATCATGGAGGCCGTGCTGAGCATGTTGAGGACCAGCTTGGTGGCGGTGCCCGCCTTCAGGCGGGTCGAGCCGGCCACAATCTCCGGCCCGGTGAGAAGCGTGATGGGGATGTCGACTGCGGCGGCCAGTTCCGAGCCGGGCGTGCAGCAGATTCCCACGGTACGCGCGCCTTCCCGCCGGGCAAACCGGACGGCGCCGAGCACATATGGCGTCCGCCCGCTGGCGGCGATCCCCACCAGGATGTCCTTGGAAGTGAAGCCGCGGGCCGCCAGGCCGGAGGCGCCTGCGCCGGGGTCGTCCTCGCTCGCTTCCGAGGCCCTGGTCAGCGCGCGCTCCCCTCCGGCGATGATGCCCTGCACCATGTCCGGGGGCACATTGAAGGTGGGAGGGCACTCGGCGGCGTCCAGCACTCCGAGCCGCCCGCTGGTGCCCGCGCCGGCGTAGAACAGGCGCCCGCCGGCCCGCAGCACGGCCACAACTGCCTCCACGGCCCGGGTGATGTTGGGGATCTCCGCGGCAACCGCATCGGCTACCTTGCGGTCCTCGCGGTTGATGATTCGGAGAATTTCCTCCGTGCCGAGCGCGTCAATGCGCTCTGAGGCGGGGTTGCCTTGCTCGGTGAGCAGGCCCTCTAGGCTTGCAATGGGTCCCACACCCACATTATTCTACAAGGGCCGGGGAGCCCGGCTGCTCAGGCGCTGAAAGAACTGCCGCAGCCGCAGGTGTTTCTGACGTTGGGGTTGTTGAACTTAAAGCCTGCCCCTTCAAGGGATTCCACGTAGTCGACTTCGGCGCCGTCCAGGTACAGCATGCTGGCCTGATCGATGAATACCTTCAGACCGCTGAAGTCGTACGTTTTGTCCAGCATGCCGGCTTCGGTCTCGAAGGCCATGGAGTAGTTGAACCCGGAGCAGCCGCCCCCCACCACCGAGATGCGCAATCCGGCCGGCTGCGGGTCCTGGGCGCTGAGGATTTCCTTTACCTTGCTCACGGCCGTTTCCGTCAGTTGAATCATACGTTTATCTCCGTCAGGCGCTTCCTGACTCCATTCTACAGGCGCCTGAGCCTGACTGCCACTGCCTATGGGATGACCAGGCATTCACCAGGATTCCGGAATCTGGTATGTTGAAGGTCCCGAACGGGTGGGGGAGGCGGCAGATCAAGGAAACCGGCACGCCGGGGGCTGCGTCACACGGCCAGGTGGATGATGAGCAGCCTTGGCGGCGTTCTATCCCTTCCGGCACCCGGCGTACTCGCTCGGAAGAAGAGTCCGTTGGCCCAGGCCCAATACAGCGAAGAGGCCTCGCTGGTCCGCCGCATTCAGCAGGGGGACCAGTCGGCGTTCAGGGAGCTTGTCGAAAGGCACCAGACCAAGGTCCACTCCGTTATCTACGGCATCCTGCGGAACCGGAACGACGCGGAGGATATCGCGCAGCAGGTGTTCGCCAAGGTCTACTTCTCCATAGGCAGCTTCGACTCACGCAGCACGCTGCTCACCTGGATCTACAAGATCACCGTCAATGAGTGCTACGACTACCTGCGCAAGCGGCGTGTGCGCAGGCTGGTTTATGAAAGCGATTTTTCTGACGATGACGCCCTCCGCCTGTCCCGCTCAGGCGCGGCGGTCGACAACGCGCCCACCGTCGAGAGCCGCCTGACGGGAAGGGACTACGTGGTCAAGCTGTTATCGCGGGTCTCTGAAGAGGACCGCAGCCTCCTGTTCCTGAAGGAAGTGGAAGGTCATTCGGTGGAAGAGCTGGCCGCCATGACCGGGATGAATCAGAATACGATTAAGGTGAAGCTGTTCCGCGCCCGGCAGAAGCTGCTTAAGGCGGCGCGGCGGCTGGGCGGGCCCCCGCCGGGGCCCGAAAGCTGCGGTAGTTGACCGGAACAGCTTCGGCAGTAGCGGGCGCCAGACCCGCGGGTTGAGTGGATGATTAACAGTTGGGGAAGAAGAGATGCACAGGCCGGTTAAGGAGAATCTCGAGGAGTACCTTCAGGCCGCCGGTTCGGCCTGCGCTCCCGCTGAGATGGACTCGCATCTGAAGGGCTGCCGGAACTGCCGGGGAGAGTTGGAGGACATGGCGGCCCAGGCCCGGTTGCTGCGCGAGCTGAGAGGCGCGGACGACATCGGGGTGGCGCCGGGTTTCTACGCTCGCGTCATGGCCGCCGTTGAGACCAGCCGCAGGGCCTCCGGGCTGCTTGCCTTCACGGAATCGTCATTCGGCCGGCGCTTTGTCTATGCCTGCCTGACGGCGGTGATCCTGCTGGGATCCTACCTGCTGTACACGGAGCTGTCCTCGCATCCTTTCGGCAATCACAACCCCGTGCGGCTCATGGTCGCCGACACTCCGCGCGACCGCCATTTTGGAACCGATCAGCAGCGCGACCGGGAAGCGGTGCTGATGTCGCTGGCCAGTTACCGGGAGTAGAAGCTCATGGCCGCCGGCATGCGTCCCCTTTGGCTCAACCCCCGCCTGGTGCTCGTCCTGTTGCTGGTCTTCTCCTCGGGCGCTTTGACCGGCGCGCTGGCCATGCGCTATGGCCTGCGCAGCCAGCCGGAGCCGCCGGCCGCCTTCTACACCATCGGCGGCAAACAGGTGGCAGTGGATCAGTTGGCCCGGGAGCTCGAGCTGGACCAGTTTCAGGCCATGCAGCTGGAGATGATCCTGGACGACTTCGTCATGTACGTCCAGATGCTCCAGACACAGATGGACGACGTCCGCGCCAGCGGCCAGGCCCGCATACTGTCCCTGCTCAACGAATCCCAGCAGGCCAAGTTCCACCAGATTGTGGCGGACATCCAGGCCCGCCACCCATAACCCGTAGCGGCGCTTTGAGGGCCAATCCCCGGTGTGGTTTACTGGAGGATCAACCATGGCCTCCACCGCCGACGGCAGCCTGAGCAACCCGGCTGATCCACCCACCCCTGGCGCCCTTCCCTGGCGGACCGCGGCCTGGTTTGGCCTCCTGCTGATCGCCGCCTACGCCCCCGTCCTCCAGCGCCTGGTCTCGCAGTGGGCCAACGACGAGGACATGGGCCACGGCTTCTTCGTCCCCGTGGTCGCAGGCTACATAGTGTGGCTGAGAAGGCGGGAGCTGTTGGCAGCCCCTGCCTCCCGGTGCTGGTGGGGTCTCGCCGTGGTGGCCTACGGAGCCTTCCAGCTCGCGGTGGCCACGCTGGGCGCCGAGCTGTTCCTGGCCCGCACGGCCTTCATCATTTCGCTGATCGGGGTGGTGCTGACGCTGGCCGGGCCGCGGGTGCTGCGTCTGCTGGCGTTCCCCCTGTTCCTGCTGTGCTTCATGGTGCCCATTCCCGCCATCATCTACAACCAGATCACCTTTCCCCTGCAACTGCTGGCCAGCCAGGTGGCGCACTTCTCGATCTCGCTCGTCGGAATCCCCGTTCTCAGGGACGGCAACATTCTGGAGCTGGCCAGCCAGCGCCTGAACGTGGTGGAGGCCTGTAGCGGCATCCGGTCACTGCTCTCGCTGTCGTTCCTCTCGCTGGTGTACGCGTACTTCTTCGACAGGAAAGTCTGGATGAGGGGCGTGCTGCTGGCTGCGACCGTTCCCATCTCGATTCTGGCCAACTCCGCGCGCGTGACGCTCACCGGCCTGGTCAGCGAATATGACGCCGAGCTGGCCCGCGGCGTCTTCCACTACGCGTCCGGCTGGGTGGTCTTCATGGTGGCCCTGGCGATGCTGGTGGCGTTCCACCAATCCGTGAATCTCGTTTTCCGGAGGCTCCGTGGCAAGGGCTGAGTTCAAGCCGCGTCTCCTTATTGTGGTTGTCAGCCTGGCGCTGCTGTCGCAGGCCGTCATGCTGTTCGCGCTGTCCCGCCCGGAGAAAGTGACCCCCTCCCGGCCCCTGGCCGAGTTCTCCTCGGAGACCGGCCGCTGGTCCCTGGCGTCCGAAGGAGTCATCGAGCAGGAGGTGCTGGACGTGCTCCGCGCCGACGACACCATGACGCGGATCTACCGGCACAGTGGCACCGGCCGGCTGGCCAACCTGTTCGTGGCGTATTTCAGAACCCAGCGCACCGGCCAGTCGCCTCATTCCCCCAAGAACTGCCTGCCCGGAGCCGGATGGGTGCCGTCGGCTTCCGGCGTCCTGGCGATCCCCATCCCGGGGATGGCGGAGCCCATCCGGGTGAACCTGTATTCGGTGACGCGGGGCGAGGATGGCAGCGTCGTTCTTTACTGGTACCAGACGCCCACCCGTGTGATCGCCAGTGAATACGAAGCCAAGCTTTTCCTGGTGCTGGACTCGGTCCGCTACCGCCGCTCCGACACCGCGCTGGTCCGCGTCGTAGTGCCGGTTATAGGCGGCGACCAGGAGAGCGCCACCCGGACCGCCTCCGATTTCGTTCAGTCCGTCTTCATCCCCCTGCGCCAGCACCTTCCGATGTGACCGCCCTACCCGCCGAGGTGCTTTCTCAGCCACGCTTCCACTTCCGCGTAGAAGAACCGGCTGTTCTCGCCCTTCAGTATCCAGTGGTTCTCGTCCGGGAAGACGACCAGGCGGCTGGGAATCCGCAGGCGCTGTAGCACGCTCCAGTTCTCCAGCGTCTGGTTGAGAGGCACGCGGAAATCCCTCTCGCCGATGGTGAGGAGCATCGGGGTGCGGAAACTGGCGGCATGCCGGATGGGGTTCTGCTCCCTCCATACCGGCCCCTGTTCCCAGACCGGCCCGCCGTTGGTGAGTTCGCGGTGGTAGATGGTGTCGCTGGTGCCCCACTGCGATTCCAGGTTGATCAGTCCGGCGTGCGAGATCAGGCACCGGTAGCGCGTCGTCGTGGCCTGCAACCAGTTGGTCAGGTGTCCGCCATAGCTGGCCCCGCCGGCCGCCTGCCGGGCCGCGTCGATGAAGGCGAACCTCTTGATGGCCTCGTCGGCGGCCTCGTTGAGTTCGGCGCCCGGCCCGCGCAGCGGGTCCAACTGGATCTGCCGCGCGAACTCCTCGCCGAAGCCCGTGGAGCCCGTATAGTTGGTGAGCAGCACCACGAAGCCCGGGGCCGCCAGCAGGTGGTAGTTCCACCGCAGCACGAAGCTGTCGCGCCACATGGTGGCCGGTCCGCCGTGTATCAGCACGAACAGCGGATACTTCTTGGTTTCGTCGAAAGCCGGCGGCAGCACCAGCAGGTTGTGTATCCGCTTGCCGCGCGAGCTGGTGAACCAGAAGTGCCGGGGCGGTTGCCAGTCGATCGCCGCGGCGGCGGCCGTGTTGAACCCGGTCAGCAGCCGGTGCCCCTTGGCGGCCGGGTCGATCCGTGCAACCTCCGGCGGATGGATCGAGCTGTCGTAGTTGGCGAACAGAACCGTGGCGGAGGCCTTCTGCGGAATCGCCAGCCCGGTGTAGGCGCCCTCGGTCATCTCCAGGGCAAGCCGTGTCTGGCCCCCGTCGGCCGGCGTGGCGAAGATTTTCTCGTGTCCGTGCTCCTCAGCGGTGAAGTATACCGTCCGGCTGTCCGGGGTCACCGCGAAGCTGCCCACGCTCCGGTCCAGGTCCGCGGTCAGGAGCTTCCGCCCCTCCATGGATGGCCAGGCGAACATGGCCAGCCGGTCCAGATGGTACACCTTGTCGTCGTTGGGTGATGTGAGGCAGTACAGCGCCCTGCCGTCGGGCCGGAACACCGGCCGGCCGTAGCTGGCCGGTCCGCGGGTCAGTTGCCTGGGCTCTCCGCCGGCTACGGGCGACTGATAGAGGTGCGTCGCCACCCAGGCGTGGGCCGCGGCGTTCCTGTTGGCCGTGGCGGCGAACACAATGGATTGCCCGTCCGGCGCCCAGGCGGCCACGATCTCCTGACCCGAGTTCGTGTCCGTGCCGGCAAACCCGGCCCCTTGCGCCAACTTGGTCCCGGCCAGCAGATCCGTGGCCCTGGCGCCGGCTTCGGCCGCCTGCACGAACAGGTGGGGCCGCAGATCGTCTCTCCAGTTGTCCCAGTAGCGGATCGGGAAGCCGTCGTAGACGCGGGCCGTGTACTTGCGCGCCTTGCGCTCGGCGGCTATCTTCTTGTTGGCTTCGTCGTCGGCCGCGCCCGGGTACACCATGCTCGTGAACAGCAGCTTGGCGCCGTCCGGGCTCCATCTGGGCGCCGAGGCGCCGGTTGAAAGCGACGTCACCCGGACCGCCTCGCCGCCGGTGATATCGATCACGTAGATCTGGCTCACCTCGTCGCCCTCGCGCCGGGCCGAGAACGCGATGCGCCGGCTGTCCGGGCTCCAGGCCGCGCCGCTCTCGGCGCTCCTGGTGGAGGTCAGGCGGCGCGGGGCGGCGCTGCCGTCGGCCGGGACGATCCACAGGTCGGCGACCTGATCCTTCTCGTCATAGGCCGGCTCGGTCACCAGGAAGACGACCCACCTGCCGTCGGGGCTGGGGACGGGGCCGCCGACCCTCTTCATGAGCCAGAGGCTCTCGTGAGTGATGGGTTGCCTGGCTCCGGCCAGCGCGGAGACGAACACACACGCGGCAATGGCAAGTCTGCGCAACAGGATCATATCCGCGACTATAGCATCAGCCCTCAGCGGGTCGCTGCATGCGGGCCCGGCGCGGGACGCCGGGATTCCGCCGCATGATAGACTGGGCTTGAAACAGCGTAGACTTCCTTCTGCGACCGCACCGGAGAGATGGCCGAGTGGTTGAAGGCGCACGCTTGGAAAGCGTGTATAGGGGAAACTCTATCGAGGGTTCGAATCCCTCTCTCTCCGCCACCTTCGGCCCGGCGGCTCGACGGCGGCGTATCATGGCGTAGAGGAAGGCTGCGGGTGGGTTCCGTTTCTTCAGCGCGCTGGTGGCTGGCGCTGTTCGCGCTGGCGGCGGCCGGGTGCGGGCCGGTGCCGGGCCCCGCCGCCGGCGCCCGCTCGGTGTCGGTTGCGGCCGCAGCGGACCTCAGGTTCGCCTTCGAGGAAATCCTCGATGAATTCCGCCGGAGCCACCAGGGCGTCCACGTCCTGGTGACCTACGGCTCGTCCGGCAACTTCTTCTCACAGCTTCTGAACCAAGCCCCGTTCGACCTGTACCTGTCGGCGGACGCCGAGTATACGCGGAGACTGGCGCAGGCCGGCGTCGCGCTGCCTGATAGCGAGTTCGTCTATGGCATCGGCCGCATCGTGCTCTGGACGCCCGCCGGCTCACCAGTCGAAGTGGAGGGACTCGGCATCAACGCGCTCACCCAACCGTCGGTGAGGCGTGTCGCCATCGCCAACCCCAGACACGCCCCCTACGGGCGCGCCGCCGCAGCCGCAATGAAATCTTTCGGCGTCTGGGAAGCGGTGGAGCCGAGGCTGGTCTTCGGGGAGAACGTGGCGCAGACCCTCCAGTTCGTGCAGAGCGGGAACGCGGAAATCGGCGTGGTCGCCCTGGCCCTGGCCGTGGCGCCGCCCCTGGCCGGGCTCGGCCGTTACTGGGAGATCCCGACTGACAGCCACCCGCGGCTGGAGCAGGCCGGGGTTGTCCTGCGGTGGGCCAGGGACCGGGACGCGGCCATGGCCCTGCGCGCCTTCCTCATCTCGCCGGAAGGCCGGAGAACCCTCGCCAGGTACGGGTTTCTCCAACCCGGGGACTGAGCATGGACTGGGTTGCGCTCGGCGTAAGTCTCAAGCTCGCCTTCTGGACCATGCTGGTTCTGCTGGCGATAGGCATGCCCATCGCCTATTGGGTGGCGTTCTCGCGCTGGAAGCTGAAGTTCCTGGTAGAGGCCGTTGTAGCGCTGCCGCTGGTCCTGCCTCCCACGGTCCTCGGTTTCTACCTGCTGGTCGCCATCGGCCCGCGGAGCCCGCTGGGGCAGGCCTACCAGCGGGTGACCGGCGGACTGCTGCCGTTTTCCTTCGAAGGACTGCTGGCCGCTTCCATTCTCTACAGCCTGCCGTTCGCAGTGCAGCCGATGGCGGCCGCCTTCGGCTCGGTGGAGCCCCGGCTGCTGGAGGCCTCCCGCTGTCTGGGGGCATCGCGGTGGAGAACGTTCCGCCGGGTGATCCTGCCGCTGAGCGCGCCCGGCGTCGTCACCGGCATGGTCCTCAGCTTCGCCCACACGCTGGGGGAGTTCGGCGTGGTGCTCATGATCGGAGGCAATCTGGCCGGCAAGACCAGGACGGCGTCCATTGCCATCTACGACGAGGTTCAGGCGCTCAACTACGAGGCGGCGTTTGCGACCTCCTGCCTGCTGCTGGGTGTCTCCTTCGCGGTCCTGCTGGTCACCTACGCTCTGCAGAGGAGGGTCTGGACGGCATGGGCGCCGCGCTAGAGGTCCGCATTGAGAAGGCGTTCCCCGGCCGCGCTCCGATACGCGCCGAATTCGCGCTCGACGCTGCCGCCGGCGCCGCCACCATCCTGTTCGGGCCCTCAGGAGCTGGCAAGACCACGGTGCTGCGCTCGCTGGCGGGGCTGGAGAAGCCTGACAGCGGGCACATCAGTTTCGCCGGTGAAACCTGGTTTGATGGCGGCCGGCGCATGTGTCTGCCCCCGCAGGCCCGCCGGGTCGGCTTTCTGGCGCAGGACTACGCTCTGTTCCCGCATCTGACCGTGGCCCAGAACGTCGGATACGGGCTGGCGGGCAAGTCCCGCGCCGAGCGGCGTGAAGTCACCGTGCGTATGCTGGAGTTCTTCGAGATCGCGGACCTTGCAGGCCGGCGGCCGCCGCAGATCTCCGGCGGGCAGGCGCAGCGTGTGGCGCTGGCGCGGGCCCTGGCGCCTTCTCCCCGCCTGCTTCTGCTGGACGAGCCGTTGTCGGCGCTGGACGTCCCCACGCGCTCCCGTGTGCGCACGGAATTGCGCCGGCACCTGGAGCGCATTCAGGTGCCCACCCTGCTGGTAACGCACGACAGGACGGAGGCGGTCAGCCTGGGCCGGGGGATCGTAGTGATGGTGGAGGGCGAAGTCAGGCAATGCGGGGCGGTGGAGGAGGTGTTCCGGCGTCCGGCCGGCGCGCTTGTGGCGGCCACGGTCGGGGTGGAGAACGTGATACAGGGGAAGGTGACTGCGGAAGACGACGGGATCCTCACCGTGCTCGCCGGAGCAGGCCGGATTCACGCCCTGCGAGCCGAGGACCTGCGCGTCGGAGACCCGGTCCTGGCCTGCATCCGGGGGGAGGAGGTTACTCTCCAGCAGCTACCCGCCGGCCGGGACAGCGCCAGGAACCACTTCCGGTGCGAGGTCACGGGCATCGAGAACGAGGGGTCGGTGGACAGAGTGGCCCTGGATTGCGGCTTCCCGCTGGTGGCGCTCATCACACGCAAGTCGCGTGAAGAGATGGAGCTCAGGACGGGCAGCGTAGTGATTGCCGCGGTGAAGGCGACCGGTGTTCACCTGGTCCGGCCATAGCCGGCTGTCTGTGCCAGAGTGATAGAGATGCTGACACAGGACCAACTGAAGGTCGCCACGCTGGGGCCGGCCCGGATCGACTCGCCGCTGGGGCTATCCACGGTCAAGGGAGACGGCCTCAGCAACTTCACCCCCGACACGGCGCGCCTGCTGCTCCAGGCGGATTTCGCGGTCCAGACCGAGATCCGTCCCGAGCTGTCCTTCGAGAAGGCCGGGCCTCGCGAGCGCATCTACTTCGAGCCCCGCACGGCCAGGGCCGCCATTGTGACCTGCGGCGGCCTTTGCCCCGGCCTCAACAACGTGATCCGCTCCCTGTTCCTGCAACTCCACCACAACTACGGGGTGACGGACGTGCTTGGCCTGCGATATGGCTACGCCGGCCTCAACCCGGCGCGCGGCGTGCCGCCCGTACGTCTCTCCGGGCAGTACGTGGAGTCAATTCACAAACTCGGGGGCACGGTGCTCGGTTCCTCCAGGGGTCCGGAGGAGCCGCGCGTGATGGTGGACTTTCTGGAGCGGGAAGGCGTGAACCTCCTGTTCACGGTGGGAGGAGACGGCACGCAGCGGGGGGCCCACGAAATCGCCGCCGAGGCGCGCCGCCGCGGGCTGGCCCTCAGCGTGGTGGGGATTCCCAAGACCATCGACAACGACCTGCCCTACGTCTGGGAGTCGTTCGGCTACCGGACGGCTCTCGACAAAGCGCGAGAGGTGCTGGACTGCGCCCACGCCGAGGCCAAGGGCGCCCCCAACGGCATCGGCCTGGTGAAGCTGATGGGTCGCTACTCCGGCTCCATCGCCGCCGGCGCCACGCTCGCCAGCCAGGAGGTGAATTTCACTCTGGTGCCGGAGGTGCCGTTCAGGCTGGATGGCGAGGGGGGCTTTCTCGCCGTGCTTAAGCGCCGGATGCTGCTGCGCGGGCACGCCGTCATAGTGGTGGCCGAGGGCGCCGGGCAGGACCTCATGCCCGAGGCGCCATCCGGGAAGGACGCCTCGGGCAACGTGAAACTCGCCGACATCGGGCCGTTCCTGCGCGAGAAGATCCTGCGATACCTGGCCGCCGAGGGCATGGCCGCCAACGTCCGGTATATCGACCCGAGCTACATCATCCGAAGCGTGCCCGCCAACACCGAAGACAGCCTGCTGTGCGACCGGCTGGCGCGCAACGCGGTGCACGCCGCCATGGCCGGCAAGACCGACGTGCTGATGGGCCTGTGGTACAACACCTTCATCCACGTTCCCATCCCGCTGGCGATCTCCGCGAAGAAACGCCTCAGCCCGGAGAGCGAGGTGTGGCGGGCTGTGCTGGCGGCCACCGGCCAGCCGGCCAAGTTCGGCTAGCAACCGGCCGAGGAGGCCGCTTCGACCGCGAAGGACAGGCGGGGACGCCTGTCCCACATAGCGGATTCAGCGGCCGGCGGGCCGCGTGGGACAGGCCCCCTGACCTGTCGGGGCCTTCTTCAGCAGCCCGCCAGCGCCGAGGGCCTCGCGGGCGGCCTTCTCCATCACGGCGCGGGGCGCGCTGTCTCCGGTCCAGGTTTCAAATTGCCGCGCCGCCTGCTCCAGAAACATCTGGATGCCCGGGATGACGGCCTTGCCCTGCTCGCGGGCGCGGCGCAGCAGCAGCGTCTCCAGCGGGTTGTAGACCATGTCCAGAACCACGTCGGCCGGGATGCGGTCGGCGAAGTAACACTGCTCGACGTGAGGGTGCATGCCGAGCGGGGTGGCGTGAACCACTGCGTCGAAGTAGTGCTTGGTCAGATGCTCCTTCAGCAGCATCTCGCCTCCGCAGGCTCGCGCCAGCCCGCGCACCTGGGCCGGCTCGATTCCCACAATCGAGACCCGCGCGCCCGCGTCCGTGAGGGCGAACGCCGCGGCCCGGGCCGCGCCGCCGCTCCCGATCAGGAGCACTGACGCCTTGGGCAGACGCAACTGGCGCGACAGCGGCGCAACCACCGCCGGGGCGTCGGCGTTCATGCCTCGCCACCGGCCAGCCTTCCTCCAGACCGTGTTCACCGCGCCGATGCGCCGGGCGAGCGGATCCACGCTGTCCAGGTGCCGCAGTATCTTCTGCTTGTGCGGCATGGTGACGCTGAAGCCTGTCACAGGCAGCCTCAGGGCCAGTTGCATGAAATCCTTCAACTGTAGCGCCGGCACAAGGAAGGGGACGTAGACGGCATCCGCGCGCCGGGCCTGGAAGGCCCGGTTGTGCACGGCCGGCGAGGCGGAGTGTCCCACCGGGTCGGCGATGAGGCCATAGATCCTGGTCGACCGCGCCAGTTTATCCAGCCTGTACAGCCGCCGCAGAACCCTGGCGTCCACCTGGCCGGGCGCCGTGCCCTCGGCCGACGCCGGCGCCGCGTACGTGAACAGCCCTCCAAACACCGGCGACAGCACGCGTGAAGCGAATCCTATCTCCCCCATGGAGAAGGCTATGACCCGGCGGCGGGGGTTTGCCCTGGCCGCCGCCAGAACGCGGTGGATGTCGCTGGGCCTGCGGGCCGTGGTGACCACCTTGTGGGCGTCGGCCGGCTGGCCGAGCAGCCGCCTGAGGACCGGCTCCAATGGCGGGGTTCCCTCGAAGTTGTGGTAGGAAATCACCACCTTGGCCTTGCCGCTGAGTGAGGGGGGCGCCGCGCCCGCGCTCTCGACGCTCTCGATTTCCAGGTCCACGGCCCTGGCGCCCGCCTGCACGGCCGCCACCAGCAGGCGGATCTGCTCCTCAACGCTCCCGCTGAATCTGCCGCCGTTGGGGCGGCGGCGGCAGGTGGCGAGCACTGTGCAGCCGGGATGCTCCTGCAGGAAAGCGCGGATGGCTTTGGGTCCGTCTTCCGGGCGGCGCAGGTAGTCAAGGCGGAACTCGAGAAAGCCCTCTCCGTTGTCCGCCTCCCGGCGCGCGGCGTCCAGAAGCTCGCGAACCTCTCCGAAGCCGAGGGCGATGCAGATGCTAGAGGCCCAGTTCACACGCTCTCACTTGGATTTTGACCTTGGGCTGGCGGCCGGCGCCGAAAGGCTCTTGAGATCGGTTCTCGCCTTGCCGGCCAGATCGTCCTTCGGGAACCGCTTGATCAGGAGGTTCAGCTCGCTGGCGGCCTTGCTGGTTTCGCCGAGCTCCCAGAGAGCCATGGCCTTCATGTAGTGCGCGTCGGGGGCCCGGTCGCTTCTGAGGTAATCCGTCAGGACCCGGTCGAAGGCCGCGACGGCTTCCCGGTACTTCTCTGAGCGGTAGAGAATGTCGCCGATATAGTACTGCGCGGTGGCGGCCTGCTCCGTGGCTCCGTAAACCTGAACGTAGTCGGTGAACTGCCTGAGCGCCAGGTCCAGGTTGCCGCCCGCCCGGTCCCGCATGGCATTCTGAAACAGGGTCTCCGCCGGGATGGCGGCGTCCGCCGGCGGGGCGGCCAGTGGCGATTGAATGGTCTTGATCGCCGTGGAAACGTCGAGCAACTGCTGCTCCAGCCTTGCCAGGCGGGCGTTCATCGCACCCACCGTTTCCCGCAAGATCTGAAACTCGCCCGACATCTGGTCCACCTTGGAGCCGATGGTGGCCACCGGCGCCGTCAGGGTCCGGCTTTGCCCTTCTATTCGCTTGTCGAGTTCGGCCACCGAGGCATTCGTGGCGTTGGCGGCCGAGGTGGCCTGCTGCGCCTGCCGGGCGAGCTCGGCCAGTTTCTCGTCGATCAGGCGCTGCATGGTCCGCAGTTGGTCGCCGAACAGCGCCACCTCCCGCTGGAGCTCCATGTACTCCTTCCGCTGACCCCAGAGGGAGCAGGCGCCGACAGCGAGAATCAGCAGAAACCGCCACCAGTATCTCATCACGTTATCCCCACCCGGCCGAGCCAAAAACGAAGCCCGCCGGCACGCCGGCGGGCTTCGTCAAAACGGCGACTAGTTGCCCGCCGAGAAATGCGCCCGGCGGTTCCTCTGCCAGCAACTCTCTTCCGACTCGGTGCACTGCGGACGCTCCTTGCCGTAGCTGATCGTCCTCATCCTGTCGCCGGGAACTCCCAGTTGCACCAGGAATTCCTTGACGGAGGCCGCGCGGCGATCTCCCAGGCCCAGGTTGTATTCCGCCGAGCCGCGCTCGTCGCAGTGGCCTGCTATGAGGATATCCCCCTCAGGGTATTCGCTCAAAATCCTCTTGAGAGCCGTGGCGTTTCTGGTGAGCGTGGCGCGCGCGTCCTCGCGGATGTCGCTCTTGTCGTAGTCGAAGTACGCGTCCTGAACCTCGGTTGAAAGCATCTCGCTTAGCGTCCGCTTGGCCACCTTGGGCGGCGGAGGCGGTGGCGGAGGAGGCGGCGGCACGGTCACGGCGACGGTCGCCGAGCGCGTATCGGTCCCGCCCGGCCCCTTGGCCGTCAGCGTGTATGTGGTGCTGTCGTTGGGGAACACCTGTCTGGTACCCTGTGCCTGCACGGCGCCGATGCCCCGGTCGATGGAGATCTCCGTCGCGTTGCTGACGGCCCAGCTCAGCGTAGCCGACTGGCCGCGCTGGATGGTCGAAGGCTCGACCCCGAACTTGCCGATCGACGGCGCGGGCGGCGGTGGCGGCGGCGGCTCCTCCTTGGGCGGCGGTGGCGGCGGCGGCGGTGCGACCTGCCTCCTGCACCCCGTTGCGCCAATAAGCAGCGTGAATGCCAAAAGTATTAGGCTGATCTTTCGCTTTCTCATCAGTGTCCTCACTTCCTGACTTTTTATCCAACTTTACTCTAAAGACAGCTTCATTTCCACACCGGCGTCAGGTTCCGGCCTTGAGTTGTGAGCTTCATGAGCTGGGTTCCATCGGCGAGCATGGTCCATATCTGCGTGCCTCCGTCCCGGTTAGAGGCGAACACCAGCCGCCGCCCGTCCGGAGCCCAGTACGGGTTTTCGTTGCGGCCCGCGCCGTGTGTGAGCTGCATCACGCGGCGGGTGGCCACGTCCATCACGAAGATGTTGTAGTTGCCGGGCGCGAAGCCGCGCGTCCAGCAGAAGACGATGTGCTGCCCGTCCGGATGCCAGGCGGGATTCACCGCTTCCCCGCTGCCGTCGGTCAGCCTATGCACGTCCGTCCCGTCGATGGACATCTTGTAGATCTGAGGCATGCCCCCGCGGTCGGAGACGAACACGACGTCGCTGCCGGTCTTCGGATTGACCCGCGGTTCGGTGTTGGTCCGGCCGCCATAGGTGAGCCTGCGGAGGTTGCTGCCGTCCAGGTCCGCAATGAGGATCTCCTGCTGGCCCTCTTTGGCGGTGTTGCTGGCGAAGATGACGCCCTTGCCGTCCGGCGTGAACTCAGGCGCCCAGTTCAACGTTCCCGGCGGATTCGAGAACGGCAGCCGGCCGCCCGTCACTAGCGATTGCATCCGGATCATCCATCCCGTCCTGATGTCCGTGGTGTACAGCAGCATCGTCCCGTCCGGGGAGACGGCCGGCCGCATGCTGATCGACTTGTAGAAAGTGAGCTGCTTCTGGTTGGATCCGTCGTGATCCATGGACCAGACCTCACGCGTGCCGCTGCGGTTGGATTCGAAATAGATCTTCGTTCCCAACAGGCTCCTGCCGCCGAACAGCGACAGTATGTCGCCGGCGAACTCGTGCGCAGCCTGCCGCGCGCCGGCCGCGTCGAGCGAGCCGAAGTACATCTTGCCGAGCACCTGCGCCGAGGCCACATCGTTCTGGACCACGTTGAACAGCCAGCCGAACACCACCAGGCGCCCATCCTGCACTCCGGCGTAGCCGAAAGCCAGGTAACTGGCGCTGGCCGGCGGCATGCTCCAGTCGGTGAGCCAGGGCCCCTGCCGGACGGGCGACGCAGGGGGCTGGCCCCTGCGGCCGGACGGCTCCGGCGCGAGCGGCGGCCGGAAGTCCTGCGGGCGCTGCGGCGTCTCCAGCGGATACATGCTCTTGGGGACCATGCGGAACAGGCCCGAGGTGTCCAGATCATTGAACAGGGTCTCGTTGAAGGCGCCCATGAATCGTTGCGCCTCACCGCTCCCCCGGAAGTCCGGCACGGCGATCGCGGTCCGCTCGCCTTGCGCGATCTTGATCAGGACGTCGCTCTGCTGGCTGGCGGCGGTGGCCGCCAGCCAGAGCCCGGCCATGTACACAGCGGCTCTCTTGCTCATCGTTTCAGCTCAAACCAGAACTCGATCCTCGCTTCGTCGCGGTCGAACCCCTGCGGCAGCGGCGGGAAGGGGCCGGCCTCCCGGATGGCCCGTTCCGCGGAGTAGTCCAGCGCCCTGTTCCCGCTCGATTGCTCCAGGCGTATGTTCGACGCGGATCCGTCCCTCCGGATGACAAACGTCACGATCACCGGCGGCGCCGTCTCCAGCCTGGGATCCACATCGCCGGTCCTCCACTGCCGGGCCACCCTCTGTTCCAGCAGGGAGCGATAGTAGCCGAAGCGGTCCCCAAAAGCGCCTCCGGCCCCCATGCGCGTTCCGCCTGACCCGGTCTGCGCCACCATGGGGCTGGACAGCGCCCGCCCCGTCGTGCTGTAAAGCTGATTGGGAGTCTCCGGGACGGACAACTTCGACGCCGCGGCCTTCTTCTGAACGGGCGAGGACTGGCGGGCCCCGGCTCGCGACTTGATGGCAATGGCGGCCGGATCAGGCTCAGGCTCGCGCCTGGCTTGCTTTTTCGCAGGTGGAGCCGGCGGCACCGCGCTCTCGGTGTCGCTGGCCAGCGGGTTCGGGGGCCCGCCCCGGGCGGGCAAGGGTATCTGGCTCACCGGCGTGATCGCCACGCTCCCCCCGCCGAGGCTGCCAGGGTCGCCCCACAGCTCGCTGGGCCGGTTCGCGATCATACCCTGAACGAACAGCCCTGCCAGCACGCAGACGTGAAGTGCAACCGAGACAACGAGCGGCCTTCCCAACGGCTCCGGCTGGGCAAGAATGTCCAAGTGCGCTGTCACTTAGCGAGCCTTCACACGTTATCTTAGCGCCCGGTCTTGGCCGGCTGGTCAGCCTCGTCCACGGGCCGCGTGACCATGTTCACCTTGATCTTCGCCTCTCCCAGCGTGCTGACCACCTGCGCCAGCGTGTCCCAGACGGTGCCCTTGTCGGCACGGACGTAGACCGCCTGGCCTTCGCCGAAGCGGGACTGTACAACTTCGGCGATCTCGTTGATGTTGGCCGGCGCCTCGTTCAGGTACAGGCGGCCGTCCCGGGTGACGGTGATAACCGGCAGCTCCTGCGTGCTGTCACGGACCTGCCGGACCTTCGGCACATCCACCTCCAGACCGAACTCCATCACGTGCGCGGTGAGCATGAAGATGATCAGCAGCACCAGCACCACGTCCACCAGCGGCACCACGTTGATGTCGGAGAGTGAGCTTAATCCCCGGAAGCGGCGGCGGCCAGGCAGCGAGTTGCCGTTGGTGGAGAAGGCCATCGGCTCAATCCTCGAAGTTCCGCTCGGCCAGGTTCATAAACTCCAGCGAGAAGTCGTCCATGCGCGCTCCCATCTCACGGATCACGTGTCCGAAGTGGTTGTAGAAGATGGCGGCGGGGATGGCGGCCGCCAGGCCCGCGGCCGTGGCCACCAGCGCTTCTGACATCCCCGGAGCCACCGCTCGCAGGCTCGCGCTGCCCGCCATACCCAGGGCGTTGAAAGCGCTGATGATCCCCAGCACCGTGCCGAACAGCCCGATGAAAGGACTCACCGAGGCCGTCGTCGCCAGCCAGCTCATGTTACGCTCCAGCCGGGCCAGTTCCTCGCTGATGCCGAGCTGAAGCGACCTCTCGACGGCCAGCCTGTTGACCACGGTCCCGCGCGTTTTCACCTGGCGGTCCACCTCCTCGAAGCCGAACACAAAAACGCCGGTGAGCGGCGCATGCCGGAAGCGCTTTCCCGCCGCCACGGCCGCTTCCAGCCCGTTGGCGTCGCGGAAGGCGCGCAGAAAGCCCCCGTTGGCGTAGCGCGCCTGCCGGAACGAGTTCCACTTCGAGAAAATGATGGCCCAGGAAACGATGGAGAAAACCAGCAGCAGCAGCAGGACGCCGAAGGTCAGTGGCGAAGCCTCCCGCAACAGATCCAGAACGCTGACCTGATTCAAGTCGTGTCCTTTCCCAAACACTTCATGATACATGCTGGCGTTCCGGACGACGTTGCGCAATCTCGTATAATCTCCTCGAATGCTGGTCGAGCTGGTGATTGACAACTACGCGGTCGTCGAGCGGCTGCGCGTGCGCTTTCATCGCGGGCTTAACCTGCTGACGGGCGAGACCGGCAGCGGCAAGTCGATCGTCGTGGATGCGCTGGGGCTCCTGCTCGGCGGCCGCGCCTCGGCCGAAATGGTGAGAACCGGCGCTGAGCGCGCCCGCGTCGCCGGCCTGTTCGCCGTGCCGGACAGCAGAGAGGCGCGGGGGGTGCTGGAGACGGCGGGCCTCGAAGCCGAGGACGGGGAACTGTGGATCGAGCGCGAGATCCTTGCCTCCGGCAAGTCCCGCGCCTTCGCCGCCAGCCGTCCCGTCACCGCCGCCCTGCTGCGCGATTTGGGGCGGCACTTCGGCGACATCCACGGCCAGCACGACCAGCAGCGGCTGTTCGACGCCCAGTCGCAGCTCGCCATCCTGGACGCCGCCTCCGGCGCGGCCGGCCAGCTCGAGCAGGTGCGCCAGGCCTGGCTCGTCTGGTGCGACTGCCGCCGGGAGCTGGAGGACCTGGAACGCGGCGAGCAGGAGAAGCTCCGCATGGCGGACCTGTGGAGCTTCCAGCGCCGCGAGATCGAGGAGGCCGCGCCCCGTCCCGGCGAGGACGCCGAGCTGGAGGCCGGGCGGCGCCGCCAGCAGAACTTCGCGCGCATTCAGGAGGCCGCAGGCGCAGCCTATCAGTGGCTGTACGAATCGCCGGAATCGGCCGCGGCGGCGCTGCGGGCGGCAGCGCGCAGGCTGGAAGAACTCGCTCGTACCGACCCCGCGCTCGCCGCGCTGGCCGAGGGTCTCAAGCCCGCCCAGTACGCCGTCGAGGAAACCGCTCTCGCGCTGCGCGACTACCTTTCCCGCCTCGAAGCCGATCCCGCGCGGCTGGAGGAAATAGAATCCCGCCTGGCGGTCCTGGACAAACTCAAGCGCAAGTACGGGCCTGGCCTGGAACAGGTGGCAGCGTACCTGGAGGAGGTGCGGGCCAGCCTCGACGCGGTCGAGAACGCTGACCGGCGGCGCGCGGAACTCGCGCAGCGCCTGAAAGGCCTGGCTGAAACCTACGAATCCGCGGCCGGCCGCCTCAGCCGCATGCGCAAGGAGGGCGCGCGGAAGCTCGCCAGTCACGTCGAGCAGGAACTGGCCGCGCTCGCCATGGAGCGCACGGTGTTCCGCGTTGAACTTTCGGCGGCGCCCTGGTCCGGGCAGGGCCTCGACGAGGTGCGCTTCCTGGTCTCCCCCAACCCCGGCGAAGAGCCGCGCCCGCTCGACAAGGTCGCCTCCGGAGGCGAGATCTCGCGCATCGCTCTGGCGCTCAAGACCTGCGCCGTCTCTCCGCGCGAGCGCGCGGAGGCGGAGGCTCCCCGTACGCTGGTCTTCGACGAGGTTGACGCCGGCATAGGCGGACGCGCCGCCGAAGTGGTCGGCCGCAGGCTGAAGCAGATTGCCGCCTCCAGCCAGGTGCTCTGCGTCACCCACCTGCCCCAGATCGCCGGCTTCGCCGACCACCACTACTTCGTGGAGAAACTGGAGGCCGGCGGCCGCACTTCCGCCGCCGTCAGGGAACTGGACGGGGCGGGGCGCACCCGTGAGATCGGGCGGATGCTCAGCGGCGAGAAGGTCACCGCCGAAGCGCTGAAGCATGCCGAAAAGCTGATCCGCATGTCTTCGGCCTGAATCTTCCACGCTTCTCGCGCATCGAACAGCATATGAGGACCGCCTACCTTCTGGCCGCCATGACGTTCGTCGGGGCCGGCGCGACGCGCGCGGCCAGCCTGCACGATTTCACCGTGGTCTCCATCGACGGCGCCCCCGTGCGTCTCTCCTCCTACAAAGGCAAGGTCGCGCTGGTGGTCAACGTGGCAAGCCGTTGCGGCTTCACACCGCAGTACGCCTCGCTCGAAGCCGCCTACCGCAAACACAAGGACCGCGGCTTCGTGGTGCTGGGCTTTCCGGCCAACAACTTCCGCAACCAGGAGCCGGGAACAAACGCTGAGATCGCGGAGTTCTGCCAGCGCACCTACGGCGTCACGTTCCCCATGTTCTCGAAGATCTCCGTGCTGCCACCCGACAAGGCCCCGTTGTACCAGTTCCTGACCCAGGGCGGGAATGAAATCGAGTGGAACTTCACCAAGTTCCTCGTGGACAGGGACGGCAAGGTCCTGGCGCGGTTCCCCTCCAAGGTGGCGCCGGAGTCGCCGGAAGTCACCGCCGCCATCGAAAAAGCCCTGGCGCAGTAGGCGCGTCAGCCCAGAACCCGGCGCGAGAACTCCACCACCGCCGCGGCGTTCGCCTCGTTGTTCCGGCCCAGCCGCAGGTGGCAGATCCGGCTCCGGCGCAACAGGCGCACGCAGTTGGCCAGCCGCGACCACCCAACGCCCAACTTGCCCGCCAGTTCCCAGGCGCTCGTTTGCAGGATGAACTCCAGCCCGTGGTAGAGGCCCAGCCCCACAACGCTGTTCGAGCCCGCCGCCCGGACGCCCGCCGTCAGACTCGCGGGCTCGATGCGGCAATCCCGTGACGAGATCCGGCTCCCGATGAACACGATCCCGGGCTCGGCGGAAGCGCACACCTGGCTGGCGAAGTGCTCGTGGTTCACCAGAATCTTCGGGCCGAACTCCATGCGGCGCACCACCCGGCGGTGCTGCTCGGGGACTTCTGCTTCCGCTCCGGGCAGCAGCCCGAGGTGCAGGGGAAAGGCGTGAACGCGTGCCGAGGCGTCGACGAAGGGCGAGTCGTCGGAAAGCAGCCTCACGTCGCGGTGGCGCAACAGGTGGGCCCCGGGCGTGCTCTTGCCGCCGCCCATGGGCAGCAGCGCCAGGACGGCCCGTCCGTTCACGCAGGCTCCGAGCGCGTGAACCCGGTGCATCCTCCGCCTGTCCAGGTACTGGCTGATATGCGAAAGAAGGAAGAGGTAACAGGCCTCGTAGAGCAGGCAGGGGTCGCGCGCCGTGATCTGGAAACTTCCGCCCGCCGCGGCGCGAAAGAAGGCGAAGTCATGGGCCAGGCTGTCTACCGCCCAGGGTGATGAGCCGCGGATGCGGAACCGAAAACCGTAGACGTCAAAGGTGAGCGTGCCTGCGGGCAGCATCTAATCAGCCGCTGAGAGAGCCATTGTAGCGGCAACTCACCGCATTGCCCGCCCGCGGTGGTTCGGCTAAGATAGGGGCTTGCCCCCGTAGACTGGTTCCCGATGGACCACATCCTCTCGATTGTTCTGTTTACGCCGCTGGCCGGGTTCTTGGTCCTGCTGTTCATACCCTCATCCAAGCCGGCGGCAATCAGGCTGTGGGCGAATATCGCCGGCTTCGCCGGATTCGCGGTGTGCCTGCCGCTGGTTTTCGCCTTCGACCGCTCCCGGGACTTCCAGTTCGCTGAAAAGGCCGCCTGGATTCCCTCCATCGGCGCCTCCTACAACCTGGCCATTGACGGTTACAGCCTGCTGCTGGTCGTGCTTACGGGTCTGCTCGGGTTCCTCTCCATCCTGGCCAGTTGGAAGGCCATCGACACCCGGCTGAAGGAATACTACGGGTGCTTCCTCCTTCTTCAGGTCGGCATGATGGGCGTCTTCATGGCGCTCGACTTCCTGCTCTTCTTCATCTTCTGGGAGCTGGTGCTGGTGCCGATGTACTTCATCATCGCCATCTGGGGCGGCGAGCGGCGCGTGTACGCCGCCATTAAGTTCATCATCTATACCCTGGTGGGCTCGGTGCTGATGCTGCTCGGCATCCTGACGCTCTACTTCCAGCATTTCCGGCAGTTCCAGGTGCAGACGTTCGACATCGCCCTCCTGATGAACACGCAGCTTGACCCGGCCGTCGCGTGGTGGGTCTTCTGGGCCTTCTTCGTGGGCTTCGCCGTCAAGGTGCCCATGTTCCCCATGCACACCTGGCTGCCGGACGCCCACACCGAGGCGCCCACGGCCGGCTCCGTCATCCTGGCGAGCATCCTGCTCAAGATGGGCACCTACGGTTTCCTGCGCTTCTCCCTGCCGCTGCTGCCCGATGCCGCGCGAAACCCGGTGGTCATCCAGGCCATGGCGGCGCTCTCGATTGTGGCCATCGTCTACGGGGCGCTTGTGTGCCTCATGCAGAAGGACTGGAAGAAGCTCATCGCCTATTCTTCGGTGAGCCACCTCGGCTTCTGCACCCTGGGGATTTTTGCCCTGAACCCGGCGGGGATCGCCGGCTCGATCCTTCAGCAGATCAACCACGGCATCTCGACCGGCATGCTCTTCCTCGTCGTGGGCGTGGTCTACGAGCGCCGGCACACGCGCGAGATCTCCGAGTACGGCGGTCTTCTGAAGTCCATGCCGGTCTTCACCATCGTGTTTCTTATAGCCGCGCTGAGCTCCATGGGCATGCCGCCGCTCAACGGATTCATCGGCGAGATCACCATTCTCCAGGGCGTTTACCAGGTCTCTATCTGGTGGGCCGGCGCTGTAGTGTTGGGCATCGCCCTGGGCGCCGCGTACCTGATCTGGCTTTTCCAGCGCACCATGCTGGGCGAGGTGGGGGAGAAGAACGCCGCGCTGCGGGATCTGAGTGCCCGGGAGATCGCGGTGTTCGCTCCGCTGGTGGTGCTGGCCTTCTGGATCGGCCTGTACCCCAAGCCGTTCTTCCAGGTGATGGACCGTTCGGTGGCGCAGATAGTGGAACGCGTCCAGCCGGGCTACTACGCCGAGCACCGCCTGCCGAACCCGCTGGCCGCGGTCCGGCGGTGAAAGCGCCGTCTACTTGATCCGCTCGTCGCGTTCGACCTTGCCGTCGCGAATGTTAATAACCCGGTGCGCGTACATGGCGATGTCGTGCTCGTGGGTGACCAGCACGATGGTGTTGCCCTGCTGAAAGAGGCGGTCGAACAGCCCCATGATTTCGTTGCCCGTGGCCGAGTCCAGGTTGCCGGTGGGCTCGTCGGCCAGCAGGATCGAGGGGTTGTTGACCAGCGCCCGGGCGATGGCCACGCGCTGGCGCTGGCCGCCCGACAGCTCGCTCGGCTTGTGATGCATCCGGTCTTCCAGGTCCACCATGCGCAGGGCCTGAACCGCCCGCTCACTCCTCACGTCGGAGGCGAGGCCGCCGTATATCAGCGGCAGCTCCACGTTGTGCAACGCCGTGGCGCGCGGCAGCAGGTTGAAGGTCTGGAAGACGAAGCCGATCTCCTTGTTCCGGATGCGGGCCAGCTCATCATCGGTCAGGTCGCTCACCAGGTTGCCGTTGATGAAGTACTCGCCCTTGGTGGGCGTGTCCAGGCACCCGATCAGGTTCATGAGGGTCGACTTGCCCGAACCCGACGGACCCATGATGGCGACGTATTCGCCCCGCTTGATGGTGACGTCCACGCCCGAAACGGCATGGATCTCCTGGTCGCCCATGATGTACGTCTTCCACAGGTCGTGCGTCTGGATGACGATGCCGTCCCTTCTTAGCTGCTCGCCTCGTTCGGTCAATGCGACGACTGCTTTTGCCATGCTTCGCTCTCGCTTAAGTTAGTTTGATTTCGCCTGGGTCTCGTTGTTCACCTTCACCCGCGTGTCGGTTCGCAGCGTACGGATCACGCGGTAACTGCCGGTGACAACCTCCTCGTCCTGGTTCAGACCCTTCAGAACTTCGACATCGGTAGCGCCGGTGATGCCGGTCTCCACCTGCCGGAACACCGCCCTGCCGCCCGCCACCACGAAGACGCCCTGGAGTTCCTCCTTGCGCGCCTTCTCCTCGGCGGGGGTGAGCTTGGCGGCTGCCTGCACGCCCTTCTTGGCGACGGTCTCCAGGTCGCCCTTCCGCCGGATGGTCAGCGCCTGGATGGGGATGGTGAGCACGGCCTCGCGCGTGGCGGTCGTGATCTTGGCCGTGCAGGAAAGCCCGGGGCGGATCTCGGCCGAGGGATCGTCCAGCGCTATCACCACCTTGAAATCCTTGGCCTCCTGGCTGGAGATCGCGCTCTGCGACGCCGCCAGGCCTGTCGAACGGAGAATGGCCGTGTTGCCGATCTCAATGACGCGGCCCTTGAAGGTCTTGTTGGGGATGGCGTCGATGGTGATCTCCGCCTGCTGGCCGAGCCGCATGGAAATGATGTCGGTCTCGTCCACCTTCACCTCGGCCGTGATCAGCGACATGTCGGCGATGGTCATGATCAGGCTGGCGGCCGAGTTCTGCACTCCGGGCACCACCGTCTCGCCCACGCGCACGGGCAGGTTGGTCACGACGCCCTCCAGCGGGGAGATCACCGTGTACTTGTCCAGCACATCGGACACCCGCTGCACCATGGCCTTGAGCTGCGCGATTCGCTTCTCGGAGCTGGACACGGCGGCGGCTGACTGCCCACGCTGCGCCCTGGCCTGCGCCAGCCGCGCCTCGCTCTCCCGCACGGCCGCCTCGGCTGAATCGAAGGCGGCCTTGCGCTGATCGTATTCCTGGCGCGCCACCAGCCTCTCCTTGATGAGCTGGCTGGCCCTCTCGTAATCCATCTTGGCTCGCTCCAGCTCCGCCCGGGAGCGGTCGACCGAGGCCTGGACGGTCCTGAGGTTCTCATCGGTCGCCTTGAGCGCGGCCTGCGCGGCCGTCAGGTCCGCCTCGGCAGAGTGCAGCCCCGCTTCCTGCGCCCGCACGTCGGCCGCCGCCTGTACCGACTCCTGGCGCGCCAGAAGCTGGCCCCGCTTCACATGCTCGCCCTCCCGGACCAGGATCTCGGTAAGCCTGCCCATGACGTTGGCGCCGATGTTTACGTAGTTCCGCGGCTTGACTTCGCCCGAGGCCGTGACCGCCGAGGAAAGGTCCTGCCGCGAGACCTTATCGGTTTGCAGGGTGACGATATCGGCCTGGCTCCTCCTGACGCCGTAGATTACGCCGCCGGTCAACACCAGGACCACGAGAACCGCCAGCCAGATCTTATACTTGTTCTTCACGTGAGTCGCTCCAACGGGTGTAGACGCGCAACGGGGTCGGTTTGTTCGAGGATTCGAGCTACCTTCATGCTATCATGCGGCCTTCCGGGCCGCGCCCCTTGCGTCCGCCTCACCCGGAGGCCTCCATGAAGAAACTGCCCATCCGGCGGAATTTCTGGTAGCGGGCCTCCAGCAATCGCCCCGTATCGAGCAACGTGAGCTCGGCCAGCGCCGACCGGAGCGTCAGCCGCAAGCTTTCGGCGGCCTGGTCGGCGTCCGTGTGAGCCCCCCCTGCCGGCTCCGGGACGATGCCGTCAATCAGACCCAGCCGCAACAGGTCCTGTGCCGTGAGCTTGAGCGCATTGGCGGCCAGTTCGCCTTTGCTCGAATCGCGCCAGATGATGGCTGCGCAACTCTCAGGAGAGATGACGCTGTAGACCGCGTTCTCCAGCATATAGACGCGGTCGCCGATCCCCAGAGCCAGCGCGCCTCCGCTGCCGCCCTCGCCGATGCAGACCACAATTACGGGCGTGGCCAGGCGCGACATCTCTCTCAGGTTCACAGCTATGGCTTCGGCCTGGCCTCGCTCCTCGGCGTCAATGCCGGGGTAGGCGCCGGGCGTATCCAGCAAGGTCACCACCGGCCGCCCGAACTTGGCGGCCAAGCGCATGACACGCAAGGCCTTGCGGTAGCCCTCCGGCTTGGGCATGCCGAAGTTGCGGAAGAGTTTCTGCTTGGTGTCGCGGCCCTTTTGCTGTCCTACTATAACTATAGGAGTGGCCTCGAAGAAGCCCATTCCGGCCACGATGGCGGGGTCATCGGCGATGCCGCGGTCCCCGTGCAACTCCTTGAAGCCGGTGATGAGGCGCTGTATGTAGTCCAGGGAATGGGGCCGTTTGGCATGGCGGGCGAGCTGCACCCTCTGCCAAGGCTGCCCGGCCTGGGCCTGCCGGGCGGCAGCCAGTTCGGCCTCCAGGGCGGCGATGCGCTTCTCGGCGGGTCTATTCTGTTCGGATTCCATCCCCTACATAGTAGAACGCCCGCCGCCCCCGCTGGTTACCCGCCGCCCGCTGAAAGCCAGGCTCTGCGCCTACCCGGCCAGGAATGGCCGAACCACCCCATTCCGAGATCGCCAGGTCGCCTTCATCTCAGTTCGCCAGGACTTCAAGAGAGTCGGGGCCGCAGAGGCGCTCGACCTCGGCGCGGAACTCCCTGTCGGGCCTGACGCGGGCGTCAAGGTCCAGAATTACTGTGAAATCGCGCGACTTCTCCAGCCGCAGCCGGACGCAGGTGTCGCCCGGCTTTCGCTTGATCAGGCTGGCAAGTTGGTCTGCGTTGCCCTGCCCCAGCCACACCCGGATCGAGATCAGCGACGGAAGCGACACGCGCGCCAGTTCCAGCGGCACGATGTCCACCACCGAGATCCTGGGCGGGGCGTTCTCCTCCGGCAGAACCGACCCTCGAACCAGCACGGCCCGGTCCTCGACCAGCTCGGTTTCCAGCCGCTCGTAGCCGGTCGTGAAGAGCAGGGCCTCCGCGCTTCCCTGCGGGTCCTCGAGCTGAAAGGACGCCCAGGGCTTGCCCTCCTTGTTGCGCTTGCGCTGGAGTCCCGTCAGGATGCCGCACAGGGTCACGTCAGCCCCCCGTTCCAGGCCCTCGAGCGAGGAGGAGTCGTGCGTGGCCAGTTCGTTCACCTTGTCCCGGTACTGGTCCAGTGGATGCCCGCTCACGTAAAACCCCAGGACCTCCTTCTCCCCGGCCAGCTTCTGGGGCAGGCCCCAGTCAGGCGCGTCGGGCAGCGGCTCCTGCTGGAGCGCTTCCTCCTCCGGCGAGAGGGAGAACAGGCCGGCCTGGCCGCTCTGGCGGTCGCGGTGGGCGCGCTGGCCGCGCTCAATGGCGCGGTCGATGGCGGCGGAAAGCTGGCCGCGGTTGCCGCCGAGCGAGTCAAGGGCGCCGGCCTTGACGAGGCTCTCGATTATCCGGCGATTGAGAGCGCTCGGCTCCGCGTGCTCGCAGAAGTGGTAGAGCGAGCGGAAGCGCTGTACCTCCGTGCGCGCCCGTTGGATCGCCTCCACCGCCGAGCGTCCAACATTCTTCACCGCGCCCAACCCGAAGCGGATGGTCCTGCGGTCCTGCTGCGAGTGGTCGGGCGTGAAGCTCCAACCGCTGGAGTTGACCTCCGGGGGCAGGACGTGGATCCCCATCTCCTCGCACTCGTGTATGTAGCGCACCACCTTGGCGGTGTCGCCGGTCTCCGAGGTCAGCAGAGCGGCCATGAAATCGACCGGATAGTGCGCCTTCAGGTAGGCGGTTACGTAGGCCAGATAGGCGTAGGCAGCCGAGTGCGACTTGTTGAAGCCGTAGCCGGCGAACTCCTCCATCAGCTCAAAGATCCTGGCCACTTTGCTTCGCGGGAAGCCCCGCGCCTCGGCGCCTTCGATGAACCTGGCGCGCTGCGCGGCCATTTCCTCGGGCTTCTTCTTGCCCATGGCCCGCCGGAGTATGTCGGCCTCCCCCAGCGAGTAACCGGCCAGCCGGTGGGAGATCTGCATCACCTGCTCCTGGTACACAATGACGCCATATGTTTCCTCCAGGATCTCCTTCAACTCGGGCAGATCGTAGGCGATCTCCTTGCGCCCGTGCCTGCGGTCGATGAAATCGGGGATCATCCCGCCCTGTATGGGTCCCGGGCGGTAGAGGGCGTTCAGTGCGATCAGGTCCTCGACGCGGGCGGGCTGGTAGCGCCGCAGGATGTCGCGCATGCCGTCGGATTCGAACTGGAAAACGCCGCTGGTGTAACCGTTGCAGAAGATGGCGAAGGTCGCGGCATCGTCCAGAGGCAGGTCCTCGATCACCAGGTCCACGCCGTGGTTGCCGCGGATCAGTTCCAGCGTGTCGTGGACAACGGTCAGGGTGGTCAGCCCCAGGAAGTCCATCTTGAGAAGCGAGAGCTTCTCAAGGGAGTTCATGTCGTACTGCGTGACGATTTCCTCGCGGCTGGTGCGGTACAGCGGCGTGAGTTCCTGAAGCGGCACCGGCGCTATGACCACGCCGGCGGCGTGAACCGAGGCGTTCCGGCACATGCCTTCGATGCGCCTGGCGACCTCCAGCGCCTCGGCCACGCGCGGGTCTTTGGAGGCCGCCTCCCCCAGCGCGCGCTCCTTCTTCATGGCCTCGTCCAGCGTTATGTTGAGGACGTTGGGAATCAGCTTGGTGATCCGGTCCACGTCGGCGAAGCTCATCTCCAGCACGCGGCCCACGTCCTTGATGGCGGCGCGGGCGCCCAGCGTATTGAAGGTGATGATCTGGGCCACCTGCTCGCGGCCGTACTTGCCGGTCACGTACTCAATGACCTCGCCCCGGCGGTTCATGCAGAAGTCGATGTCTATGTCGGGCAGGCTCACCCGCTCGGGATTCAGGAAGCGCTCAAACAGGAGGCCGTAGTACAGGGGATCCACGTCGGTGATCCCCATGGCGTAGCTGACCAGGCTGCCCGCGGCCGAGCCGCGGCCCGGACCGACCGGAACTCCCCGCGACTTGGCAAACCGGATGAAGTCCCAGACAATCAGGAAGTACCCCGCGAACCTCATCTGCTGGATCATCCGTATTTCGCTGTCCAGGCGTTCGGAGTATTCGGCCAGTCCGTTGCGCAGGCGGCCCGCGGCGCTGAGCGCTTCCAGCCGCGCGCGGCGCCTGTCGAAACCCTGCCGGGCGACGTACTCGAAGTAGGAGTCGGTCGAGTGGCCTTCGGGCACTTCGAACCTGGGGAACGGTTCCGCGATCTTGTCGAGCTTCAACTGGCAGCGCTGGGCGATTTCCCAGGTGCGGTCCAGCGCCTCCTCCACCTCGCCGAACAGCTCCATCATCTCGTCGCGCGACTTGAGGTAGAAGTCCGGCCCCCAGGACTTCATCCGCGCGGTGTCGCTGGCGGTCTTGCCGGTCTGAATGCACAGCAGGATGTCGTGAGCGCGGGCGTCTTCCTTGCGCAGGTAGTGCGAGTCGTTGGTCGCCACCAGCGGAATGCCGGTTTCCTGGGAGAGGCGGTTGAGCTGCGGCAGAACGGCGCGATCGTCGTCCAGGCCGTGGTCCTGAATCTCCAAGAAGAAGTGGCCGGGGCCGAAGATGTCCTGGTAGGCGTAAGCGCGGCGGCGGGCGTCCTCGTACAGCCCCGAGCGCAGCTTCTCGTTGATCTCGCCCTGAAGGCACGCAGACAGCGCGATCAGCCCTGCGGAGTGCTGGCTGAGCAGGTCCAGGTCGATCCTGGGTTTACCGTAAAAGCCTTCCAGGTAGCCGGCCGAAACCAGCTTCACCAGGTTGCGGTAACCCTGCTGGTTCTCGCACAACAGAACCAGGTGGTTGTACCTGTTCGAATCGGAGCGCACGGTGCGCCCATGCTTGGCCACGTAGACTTCGCACCCGATGACCGGATGTATGCCCTTCTCCCTGGCCGCGTGATAGAACTGAACGGCTCCGAACAGGTTGCCGTGGTCCGTGATGGCCACGGCCGGCATGCGCTGCTGCTCGGCCACCTCCATCAACTGCCCGATCTCGCAGGCCCCGTCCAGCAGCGAGTAATCCGTGTGCAGGTGCAGGTGGACGAAGGGCCGCTCGGGCATGTCGCTCTCAGTATAGCGGCCGAGGGCCCCTCTACTGGTCGGGGCGACTGGATTTGACCCAGCGCCCCCCCTGCGCCCAAGGCAGTTTTCGGCCAGCCCGGGAGTGCCGTTAATTGAAAGGCCTTTTCAGCAGTTTCTGTGGGTTGATTCTGGCTCCGGCAGCCGCCCCAGCGTGTGATACAGGGCGATTTCCATGGCCCCGAACGTCCGGAATCCGTAGGATCGTCTGGTAACCACTCGGATTCTGTTGTTGAGACCCTCCACAGCGCCGGTGGAGACCTCGCCTCTGGCGCGAAACCAGTTCAGGATCAGCGGCTCGTGCGCGCGCAGCATGCGAGCCCCCTTCTTCATCGGCTCCAGACGGCTCCTCATGGCCCGGTAGCACCAGTAGTCCAGGAAAGCGCCGGCCCGGATGGGGGACTTGTAGTGCCAGAAATAGCGGAAGGTCCCATTCAGATCCCAGGCGCGTGCGGTGGCCAGCTTGCTCGCCCGCAGGCGCGTGCTCTCCACCCGGCGCACCTGATCCACCGCTTGGTTGAGATGGCGCGTGATGTGGAAACGGTCCAGCACGTGCAATGCCTGCCCGGCCTGGGCCGCAATGACC
>JBBITL010000022.1:39058-72152 GCA_037440765.1 Solibacteraceae bacterium | reverse complement strand
TTCCTCGGGCAACTGGAAGATTTTCAAGGCTGTTCTGTATCCTTCAAGGCTTGCTGAAGCTGTGTGCCGGCCCGTCGATAGTCGCATGGAGCAGGGGCTGACGCAGCTCAGTTCCGGGCGGCTGTCGAAGACGACGCTCGCTCCAGGCGGGCTGGTGCGAACCAGCACCGTGACCTCGGCCGGCAACCCGCGCTCAACACCGGCGAGTTTCCTGGCCGGCTGTGTCAGCGGCGGCGCGGCCTCCTCGCCGACGAGCAGCGCCTGCTCCGGCGGCGCCGGCTCGGTCTGTGGGGCCGTTGGGCCGGCGGGGCTGGGGCGCAGTTCCGAGTATGGGGGCTGAGCCTGCATGGTCTCAGGCCCTGGCGCGGTTGCTGGTCCGTTGCGCTGCCCGAGCCACGCTGACAGGCCCAGGACAGCCGCCACCCCCGCCACCGCCAGCGCTGCCAGCGCAATCCGTCGCACAGGCCGCGGTGAAACGGAAGCGGGCCGGGGGCGTGGCCTGACCTCCACAGTTGGCAAGGCGAGCGAACCGCCGCGGGGCAGGGGGCGCCACCCTGGAGCGGCCTGCAAGGCCGATTCCAGGGCGGCGGCAAACCCGCCGCAAGTTGGAAAACGGCCGCCCGGAGCCTTCTCCAGCGCGCGGCGGAGCACGGCCTCCGGCCCGGCGCCGAGCGTGTGGTTCAGGGCGGCGGCCGGCGGGGGGTCCTCGTGGGCGATCTTATAGACCACCGAGGCCACATTCTCCGAACCGAAGGGTTTCTCGCCGGTGAGCATCTCGTAGGCCACCACGGCCAGGGAGAACTGGTCAGAGCGTCCATCCACGGGCCTCGCCAGGGCTTGCTCCGGCGACATGTAGGACGGCGTTCCCACCACCGCCCAGGTCTGTGTGGCAGGATGCCCGGCCTGTATCTTGGCCACGCCGAAGTCGGTGATCTTCACCGCGCCGTCGTCATGGATCATGATGTTGGCCGGCTTGATGTCCCGGTGAACGATGGACTTGCGGTGGGCGTAGTCCAGTGCTGCGGCGGCGGTGTTCACAACGCGCAGCAGCAGCGCCGGGTCCACCGGCTCCCCGGAGGCGAGCACCTGCTCCAGGGTCGGTCCGTTGACGAACTCCATGGCGATGTAGGCCAGGTCTTCGTGCTCGCTGACGTCGTAGATGGTGACGATGCCGGGGTGGCTGAGAGCGCCGGCGCTGCGGGCCTCGTGCAGCAGCCGGTTGCCCAGGCGCTCTCTGTCCCGTTCGCCGCCCAGGAGCGTCAGCCGGATGGTCTTGATTGCCACGGTGCGGCCGATGGCGGGGTCCAGCGCGCGGAAGACGACGCCCATGGCGCCGCGGCCCAGCTCCGCTTGAATCTCATACCGGCCGATCCTGTGCATTCCGCGTTGACATTGTACCGCAGGCCCCGCTAGTGACTGTGATAGAATCCTCGGTCACAAGGAGCAAGTCCACACCGCCATGACGAGAAGAACGCTGGTTTCCAGCATGGCCGCCGCGGCGGCCATGTCTGTTCTCCGTGGTCAGGCGCCCGCGCGGAGCCGCCTCAAGCAGTCCGCCACGCTCGGCTGTTTCGGCAAGGATCTGAGGGCCGACCTTGACGCTTTGTGCAAGGTTGCCGTGAAGGTCGGGCTCAAAGGTCTTGACCTGGTGGGCCCCAAGGAGTATCCGGTCATGAGGAAGTACGGCCTGGTTCCCACCATGATCCGCGGAACCCGGTCGATCGCCGACGGCATCAACCGCACCGAGTTTCACGAGGTGTCAGAGAAGCAGGTCCGGGAGGGCATCGCGGAGGCGGTGGCCGAAGGCGGCCCCAACGTGATCCTGATGGCCGGCAACCGCCGCGGCATGTCCGATGAGCAGGCGATTGCCAACTCGGTCGCCTTCATCAACAAGGTTAAGGCTGAAGCGGAAGACAAGGGCATAACCCTGTGCCTGGAGCTGCTCAACAGCAAGGTGGACCACAAGGACTACCAGGCGGACCGCACCAGCTACGGAGTCGAGATCTGCAAGCGGGTGGCCTCACCCCGCATGAAGCTCTTGTACGACATCTACCACATGCAGATCATGGAAGGCGACATCATTCGCACCATCCGCGAGAACATCCAGTGGATCGGCCATTTCCACACCGCCGGCAACCCGGGCCGCAACGAGCTCAGTCCCACGCAGGAACTCAACTACCGCCCCATCTGCCAGGCCATCGTGGACACGGGCTACACCGGCTGGCTGGCGCATGAATACACCCCGCGTGGAGACCCAATCGCCGGCCTGGAGGAGGCTTTTCGCGTCTGCGACGTTGGAGGATAAGGAGCCGGCCGCCGGTAGCGCGCTCAGCGGCCGGCCCAGGTCTACTTAAACAGAATGGAGGCGTATTCGCCCAGGAACTGGCGCCACACGAACCAGTAATGCGCGCCCGGAGCCTCGTGGTAGGAGGCGTTGAGGCCCGCCTTCTTGGCCACCTCGAACAGGGTCTGGGAGCCCTTCAGCGCGAAGTCTGTGGTGCCGGTGCCCACCCAGTAGCGCTTCACGCCGCCCTGGCGGACCTTCGCCAACTGCGCCTCGAATTCCGGAGTGTTCTGTCCGCCGGCGCTCCACACCGCGATCCAGCCGAACACGCCCGGGTTGTTGTTGGTCGCCTGGACCGTGTGGCCGCCGCCCATCGACAATCCGGCGATGGCGCGGTTGTCCCGGTTGGCGATGACGCGGAAGTTCTTCTCGATGAACGGAACGATTTCCTTCACCAGGCTGTGCGGGTAGGAGCCCTCGTATACTACCGGCCCGCGGGCGGGCGGCTTGGCGGGCTCGGCAGCGGGAGCGGCGGGCGTCTGACCCGGACCGCGGCCGGCCGTCAGTCCCTGGGCCGCCTGCACCGGCGGCGGCGCGGGCGCCGTCACCGACTGGCGCGGAGGCGTGGGCCCGAAGGCATAGCCCTGGGAGACGATCTGCGTGGCGTTGCCGTTCGGCATGACCACGATCATGGGCTTGGCCTTGCCGCTGGCGATCAGGTTGTCCATGATGACCGGGGCGCGGCCCATTGTCGTCCAGGCGTCCTCGTCACCCCCGCCGCCGTGCAGCAGGTAAAGAACCGGATACCTCGTATTGCTGCTGTGGTAGCCCGGCGGCGTGTAGACGTAAATCCGCCGCTCTTTCTGTTTAAGTATGGGCGAGGGGTACCAGATGGCATGCACGGTGCCGTGCGGAATCTCGGGCTTGAAATCCCACAGGTCGGACCCCGGGCCGGAGATCATCAGGAGATTGTCGTAACGGTTGCCGTCCCGCTGGTACTCGCCGTTGCCGGGATCGAGCACCTTCAGGCCGTCCACGTTGAACGAGTAGCCCCAGAGCTGCTCGCCGAGCGGGCCGATGGTCACTGACCAAACGCCTGCCTCGTCCTTGGCCATCTTGATGTTCGTGCCCTGGTCCCAGTTTCCGTTCAGAAGGACCTCGGCCGCCTTCGGCGCCGACAGACGGAACGTCACCCTCTTGTCGGGGTGGATCTCAGGAGACACAATGCGCGGCCCCTGTTGGCCTCTGCCGGGAGCAAGCTGAGAGAACGCCACGCTTGCATGCAGGAGCGCCGTCACCAGCGCCCCGGTCTTGAGTAGTACTCGAACGCTCACGATGTTGCCTCTTTCTCTTATATAAAGATCCGTTGCCCGGCACGGAAGGCCTACCGCGGAGGCCTGATCGTTTTGCATGCCGGGTCATTGACAATTGTACCCCGACGCGCGCGTTACAATAACTTGTTACCGTTCATGGTCCAAACCCTGTTCGGCTCCACCGAGCCGGAGCCAACCCTTATCGAGAAGCTCAAGCGCGGCGTCGAGAAGACCCGGGCGGGATTCGTCTCCAGGCTGGACCAGGTGCTGGCCGGGGGCAAGCGGATCGACGCAGAACTGCTTGAAGAGCTCGAGTCCACGCTGATTGGCGCTGATATCGGGGTACGCACCGCCACCGAGATTCTGGAGCTGGCGCGCCGAAAGGTCGACCGCAATCTGGTCAGTGACGCCGGGCAGTTGAGGCAGCTTATCCAGGAACATCTGCTGGAAGTGCTCCGGGCGGCCGAAGAGCCTGTGCCCGGGGTGGCCGGTCCGCCGGCGGTGATCCTGGTGGTGGGGGTGAACGGATCGGGGAAGACGACCACCATCGGCAAGCTCGCCCAGCGCTACCGCGCCGGAGGAGCGAGCGTCCTGCTGTGCGCCGCCGATACGTTCCGGGCCGCAGCCATCGAGCAACTGGAGATATGGGGCCGCCGCACCGGCGTGGACGTGATCCGCCAGAAGCCCGGCGCCGACCCCAGCGCCGTGCTGTTCGACGCCTTGCAGGCGGCCCGCGCCCGCCAGGTGGATTGCGTCATTGTCGACACCGCCGGCCGGCTGCACACCAAGTCGAACCTTATGGCGGAACTGGAGAAGATGCGCCGCACCGCCGGCCGCGTCGTCCCCGGCGCTCCGCACGAGGTGCTGCTGGTGATGGACGCCACCACCGGGCAGAACGGTCTGGAGCAGGCGCGGCGTTTTACCGAAACCAGCGGCGTCACCGGCATCGTTCTGACCAAGCTCGACGGCACGGCCAAGGGCGGCGTGGTGGTGGCCATCGCGCGGGAACTGGGCACCCCCATCCGCTTCGTGGGCGTTGGCGAGCAGGCTGACGACCTGTTGCCCTTTGACGCCGGCAAGTTCCTTTCGTCTATCCTTCAGACATGAGTCCGGATTACATGCGGGAGGCGCTGGATCTGGCGCGCCAGGGGCATGGCCGCACCAGCCCCAATCCCGCGGTGGGTGCCGTGCTGGTGCGCGACGGCCGGGTGGTCGGCCGCGGCTTCCACACCTGGAGCGGAGTGAAGCACGCCGAAGTGCTGGCTCTCGAGGAGGCGGGCGGGAACGCCCGTGGCGCAACACTCTACGTGACGCTGGAGCCGTGCGCCCACCAGGGGCGCACCGGGCCGTGCACGGAGGCGCTGATCTCCGCCGGAGTCGGCGCCGTGGTCGCCGCCATGGCCGATCCCAACCCGCTGGTGGCGGGCGCGGGCCTGCGCCGCCTCCGCGAGGCGGGGCTGGCCGTGGAGATCTCCCGCGAACACGCCGGAGAGGCCGAGCGTGTCAACGAGGCGTTTGTTCACTTCATGCGGACGGGGCTCCCGCTGGTCACGCTCAAGGCCGCGGTCACGCTGGACGGGAAGATCTCCGCTCCCGAAAGCGACCAGGGCTGGATCACCAGCGACCGGGCGCGCGCGCACGTCCAGCAACTGCGCCACGGCTCCGACGCCATCCTGACGGGCATCGGAACCGTGCTCGCCGACGATTGCCTGCTGACCGACCGCACCGGCCTGGAGCGCAGCCGGCCGCTGTTGCGCGTCGTGGTGGACTCGCAGTTGCGGCTGCCGCCGTCGGCCCGCCTGGTCGAGGCCGGCCAGGCGGACCTGCTGGTGGTGACCACCTCGGCGGCCTCGGCCGAGCGCCGCCGGGCGCTTGAAAACCGCGGTGTCGGAATCCTGACGCTGGACGGCCCGGGCGGACGAGCCGACCTCCGCCGGCTGGTGGAGCGCCTGGCTCGCGAGAACTACCTCTCGGTCATGATCGAAGCGGGCAGCAAGCTGAACTGGGCGGCGCTGGAGTCGGGCGTGGCCGACAAGATCTTCTTCTATTACGCTCCCAAGATCCTGGGCGGGGTGCATTCGCTGCCGGTGGTGGGCGGCGTGGGCCGCCGGCGCCGCGCGGACGCCATCCTGTTGCGCGACGTTGAACTGCGCCAGATCACCGAAGACGAGTTTGCCGTGGAGGCCTGGCTGATCAAGGACGCCTGAGCTATGTTTACCGGCATCATCGAAGAAGTGGGCGAGGTGGAGGGCCTGGAGCGCGGCTCATCGGGCGGCAGGCTGCGGGTGCGCTGCCGGGCAGTGCTCAGGGACATGACGGCGGGCGGGAGCCTGGCGGTGAACGGGGTGTGCCTCACCGCTGTTGAGCCGGGCGCCGGCCTGTTCACTGCGGACGTGGCGCCCGAGACTCTGGAGCGCAGCAACCTGGGCGACCTGCGCCGCGGCTCGCTCGTGAACCTGGAACGGCCGCTCTCCCCTGCCGGACGCCTGGACGGCCACATCGTTCAGGGACACGTGGACGCCACCGGGGAACTGGCCGCGCTGAAGCCCGCCGGGGCGGGGAACTGGTGGCTCGAAGTCCGCTACCCCGCCGAGGTGGACCGCTACCTCGTCTTCAAGGGCTCGGTGGCGCTGGACGGCGTGAGCCTCACCATAGCCGCCATCGAAACCGGCCTGCTGCGCGTCGCCGTCATCCCTCACACGTATGCGAACACCAGCCTGCGCGTTCGCAAGCGCGGCGAGCGGGTCAACATCGAGTGCGACATCCTGGCGAAGTATGTCGAGAAGCAGCTCCAGGGCCGCCGCGAGTCCGGCCTGACCATGGACAAGCTGCGGGAGTTGGGTTTTTGAGCGGCCTGCCTATCTCGGCCGGATAAGCTTCCCGTCCTCGATGGAGTTGTCCGGGTGCGAGATCACCCGCTCACCCTCGGTGAGGCCCTCGAGCACCTGCACGTCCAGCCCTGCCCGATGTCCCAGTTTCACGGCGCGCCGCCGCGCCACTGTGCCCTCCACCACGAAGACGGCTGGGCCATCCTGGTTGCGGAATGCTGCGCTCGCCGGTATCCGGAGCACGCCTTCCGCTTCCCAAAGAATGAAGCTCGCCTCCACGCGATACCCGGCGCCCAGGCCGCGCCACTCGCTCTCGGGGGAAGCAATGCTCACTATGACCGGGACCCGCTGCTCCTCGACGCCGAGAGCCGATATCTTCGTCCGCCCCACCGCTTCGATTCTGTGAACCCTGCCCTCCAGTTCCTTCTCGCCGCCCCAGCGGGTGAAAAGCACCCGCGTGCCGGGCCCGACCTTCACCGCGTCCGGCGAGAGCAGTTCCACCTCCACCTCGATCGCCCGGGCGTCGCCGATCTCGACCAGCGGCTCTCCCGCGCTCACCGGACCCGCGCTCTGGCGGATCAGCCGCAGGACCCGGCCCGCCGCGGGCGCCGCCACCGGCACGCCGGCCGAAGAGCGCTCGGCCTCCGCCGACGGCTGCTCCATGGCGGCCACCACACGCCGCATGGCGGCGCGCTCGGCCTCGACCGCCGCCTGGGCTTCGCGCATGACTGACTCGGCTCTGCGCTGCTCGGCCTGCACCTGGTCCAGGCTGGACCTGGTGATGCCTCCGCTGGCGGCCAGGCTCCGGGCGCGGTCCAGTTCCGCGCGCCAGTACTCCGCGTTGACTCCGGCGGTTTCCACCCGCTCCTGCGCCGCCGAAATGCGCGACTCCGCGGCGCTGATCTCAGTTTCCATCTGGGCGCGCGTCCGCGAGTCGAGGAACGCGGCCGGCAGCGGCGCAACAGCCGTGAGACGCTGCCCGGAACGGACTGGGGCGCCCTCGTTGAGCTCGATCCTGTCCATGCGGCCTGTGATCGGAGACGAAACCACGTAGCGTTCCTTGATTCGCGTCCTGCCTTCCTCCTCCACCGTGACGCGCAGCAGGCCGCGCTTCACTTCGGCCGTGTCCACAACCGCCGGCTGCGGGCGCAGCCCCCAAGCAATGGCGGCCACAACAGCCAGTCCGAGCAAGACCGGTATTATCCAGCGTTTCCAGCGCACGAGAACCTATTCTTTCATTTTTAACGTCGCCACCATGTCCAGGTGTCTGACCTTGTGCATGATTATGAACCCCGAGAACAGCGCCGAAGCCAGCACCACTATCGTCGCCATGGCGTATGTGTCCGGAGCGATCACCAGCGGAATCCGGTACAGATCTGACTGAAAACCCGCCACCATCAGCGCGCCCAGCCAGCGGCCGATCACGAACCCCAGAGGGATGGAAGCCAGCGTCAGAATCGCCAGTTCGCCGAGCATGATGAAGGACACCTCGCCGCGCGTCAGCCCGAGCACGCGCAGACTGGCCAGCTCCCGGTTCCGCTCCAGGAACGCGATGCGGGCGCTGTTGTAGACCACGCCGAAGGCTATGCAGCCGGCCAGCAGGGTGTTGAAGAAAGCGAAGGTCAGCGTCTGCCGGGCCATGGTGTCGTAGATGCTCTGGAGCACGTTCTCGCGAACCGCCGCCGACGCCACCCTGGGCATCCGGCGAAGCTCCGAGTAGACCAACCCGTTCAGATCCCGGTCCGTTTGCAGGAAGGCGCCGGATATGGCCGGCCCCTCGCGCATCAGCGCGTTCAGCGCGCCGATCCGCATGTAGGCGGAGACGCCGACATACTCCTTGACGGTTGCCGCCAGCGGCGCCTCGACTGTCTGGCGGCGGCCTTCGAGAACGTCGACGGTAATCATGTCGCCCGGCGCCGCGCCGAGCGTTGAGGCCAGGTAGTCCGTCAGCACAATGCCCGACGCCGGCAGTTCCACGGGCGCCAGATCGCTGTTGAGCAGCCGGCGCAGGCGGCCGTTTTCCACCAGGCCCTGGATCGCCGTGCGCTGGCTGCGGTGATGATGGCGCAGGCGCACCGGAACCGTCCGGAAAGGTTCGACGTACTCGATTCCCGGCAGCGAGGTGAGCGAATAAACCGCTCTTCGCGGGGTCGGCTCCACGAAAGTGACGGCCACGTCGTCGCTCTGCGCCAGCTTGAACTGGGTCTCCACCATGTGGTCGAAAGCGTCGTAGAAGAACCCGCCGAGCACCAGGATGGCGCACGCCATGGCCGTACCCACCACCGTGAAGAGGGCTTTCAGCGGGCGCCGCTCGATGTTGCGTACGATCATGCGGGCGGATTGGGAGAGGCGCCGGGCGCCCGGAAACCCCTCCAGCACGCTCCGGCGGTATTTCGGCGGGGAAGGCGGCTGCATGGCCACGGCTGGCGCCAGTCTTGCTCCTTTGAAAACGGAATAGACGGCCCCCAACACCGCCGCCAGCGTGCCGACCAAGGCGGCGGTCGCGAACACGCCCGGCTCGACCAAATAGATGAGGAACGGAAAGCGGTAGTACTCCATGTAGAGCCCGCTCATGGCGCGCCCCATCCAGGTGCCCAGGGCCATGCCCCCTGCGACCCCCATGAGCACCACCACCACGATGAGTTTCAGATAGTGAACCACGATGTCGAACGTCGTGTACCCGAACGCTTTCAGCACGGCAGCCTGTTCACGCTGCGAGGCGACCAGGCGCGTGACCACCACGTTCAGCAGGAACGCGGCGACGCCGTAGAAGATGACCGGGAAAATGGTGGCCATCTGCTGAAGCCCCCGGAACTCGTCGGAGAGAAACCGGTGCGACATCTGTTCGGCGCGGCCGTGGGCGCCCCGGCCGCCGTAGGGCGCGAGCAGCGCGTCCAGGCGGCCGACTACGTCCTGTAACACGGCGTCCCTGGTCAGGGTCAGCGCCAGGCTGTTGAAAGCGCCCTCCATGTTGCAGGCGGCTTCCAGGGCCTCCTGCGACATCCAGAGGATGCCGAAGGTCTTGAAGTCGGGAACCATGCTGCCGGGCTGCGCCTGGAGAATGAACTCGGGCGAGAGGGCGATTCCCACGATGGTCAACTCCCGGCGGCGTCCGTGAATGACGGCCGCCAGGCGATCCCCCACGGCGAAGTTGTGCGCCTCGGCGAACGGTTCGCCGGCAACCACCTCGTTGTCGCGCAGCGGATCCGGCAGCCGGCCCGAGCGCAGAAACAGCCGATTCAGCAGCGGGCCGGCCGCCGGCAGCGACACGATCTGCCCGCTGGCCGGCTCCGGGAATCCGGCGATATCCAGTCTGGCCGAAGCCAGTACCCGGGTTTCCACCTGCCGCACGCCGGGGATCTCTTCGATGCGGCCGCGCAGGCTCGCCGGCGCCCGCGTCAATTGCGCGAACACATCGGCGAAACGGTATTCGCTGTAGTAGGCGTCGCGCGTGGCCCTTAGCGTGTCGAGCGTGCTCGCCGACATGATGTAGGTCGCCGCGCCGCCCGCGATCACCAGCGCGATGGCGAGCGCCTGGCCGCGCATGTGCAGAAGGTCGCGGATTACCTTGCGGTCCAGGCACTCCATGAGCTCACCAGCGCAGGTCCCGCGGGTCCTTGACCTCCGTGTTCTTGTCTATGCCGCAGATGTGCCCGTTCCTGAGGTGGATCACCCGGTGGGCGATGCTTGCAATATCGGCGTTGTGCGTGATAACCGCGGTCGTGGCGCCGAGTTCCCTGTTGACGCGCACCAGCGCTTCGAGCACTACGATGCCGGTGGTCGAATCGAGCGCGCCCGTGGGCTCGTCGCACAGCAGCACCGCCGGGCGCTTGGCGATGGCGCGCGCTATGGCCACGCGCTGCTGCTGGCCGCCGGAGAGCTGGGAAGGGAAGTGGTCCATGCGGTCGCCCAGGCCGACCAGATTCAGGGCATCCTGGGGCTTCATCGGGTCTCTGGCGATCTCGGTGACGACCTCGACGTTTTCCCGCGCCGTAAGGCTCGGAATCAAGTTGTAAAACTGGAACACGAAGCCGACGAAATCACGCCTGTAGGCAGTGAGCTGCCGGTCAGTCGCCGCCGCCAGGTCGCGTCCCATGTAGGACACGTGGCCGGAGGTGGCGCTGTCCAGGCCCCCCAGGATGTTCAGCAGCGTGGATTTGCCGCTGCCCGAGGGGCCGAGCAGCACCACCAGTTCGCCGGAGTACAGATCCAGGTCGACGCCCCGGAGGGCCTCCACCTGCACCTCGCCCATGTCGTACACTTTTCGCACGCCGCGCGCGGTGAAGACCGCGTGGGCGCCGGCGCCACGGCCAGGCTCCATTCCGTCCAGTCTAGCCAGTCTACGGGGCCGGGGCCAGCGACTCAAGCGCCCGCTCCAGCACTTCGTCGCGGCCGGCGCGGATGCCGGCGATGGTGGGACGCACTTCGACATCCGGTTGCAGGCCCACCCGCTGTAGCTGCCGGCCGTCGGGATGACGTATGTCGTGCCCCGAGAAGCTGATCGTGATTCCGCCCGGAATCGTGAACCGCGCCACGTCGCCGTTGGCGCCCGCCGTGGCCGAGCCGATGAATCTGGTCCCGTTGGCCGCCCTCAGAAACAGGCCCATGTGTTCGGCCTGGCTCATGGCGCGCTCGTCGATCAGCATGACCGTCGGGCCGCGGTACTTCTCCGCATCGGAATCCGGGATGTACTGCACGAAGTCCCAGGAGGCGCCGAGCGTGCTCACGTCCCCCGCGACGCCCGGCGGCGCCAGCGCCAGCGGGCGGCGGAACCGCGCCGCCGCCACCTGCTTTCGATCCGTGAGCCGCGGCGCGATCAGCCAGGCGGTGCCCTGCGGGTAGCCGCGCATGTCGAAGATGATGGCCCTGGTGTCCCGGAGCTTCTTGAACATGGCGTCCACGTCGGCCGGCGCGACACGCTCCAGGTCGGCGTAGCCGATGTTGCCCGGGAGAATCTGAACGGCATCGCCCGGGCGCAGGCGGCGGCGCAGTGACTCGGAGCGTTCCAGCTTCACCTCCCGGTCGCGCACGGTCAGCGTGGCCACGGAGCCCGGCGGCCCTCCGAGCCATCGCAGCATCAGCACGTTGGCGAGCGACTGAGGCGTGGATGCGGCGAAATACCGGCCCAGGCGCTCGAGACGCGCGCCGGCCTCCTCGCCGTCCACGCGCAGAATCACTTCGCCGGGGGACAGGCCCGTCCCCACGGCGGCGTATGTCACCACGGGCACGCCCTCGATCATGCGCGTCTCCACCGGGGGACGCGCCACGCCGGGGAACTGGTCGAAGGCGCGGCTTCCGAAAAGACTGACGTGTGAATCGCGGGTGTGCGCCAGCATCCCGGCGACGGCCAGTGCATACTCACCCGCGTCGGAGGCCTTCTCCAACCGGGGCAGGAACTCGGCGAGGACCTGGTCCCAGTCGGCTTCCATCAGGTCCCGGTATGCGAAGAAATACTCGAAGGCCGCCCAGATCCGGAACGCGGCCAGCAGACGGTGCTCCCGGCCCGGGTACTCGGGAATGGCATAGGCCTGGTCGCGGCGAGGCGCGCCGTGCGCGGGCAGCGCCGGCCTGGCGGCCTGACGCGCGGCGCCTGGATTGCGGGCCAGCCGCAGTGCGGCTTCCAGCGCCCTGTCGCCGCCGGCCGGCTCCACCAGATCGGGCACTAATCCGGTGGTGCCGTCTTCGTAGATCAGTTCCGTGGTTCTCAGTTCGACCGTGACGCCTTCGGGCAGCCGGATCAGGTTTCGCTCCACCAGCGCGGTGTCGGTAACGCCGCCTGCCGCCACGATGCGGGCCCTGCCGGCGGCTTGCAGCGCGGGAGCAATCGGGGGCAGGTTGGAGGAGCGGTCCACCAGGAACACCACCGGCTTGGCCGGGGCCTTGCCGGCCCCGACGATCACCGCGCCATCCCGCACGTAGAAGGCCGAGTGGAAGTAGACGCTGCCTCCGTCCCACGGCGAGGCCAGGCCCGAGTGGATGCGCGACCGCTGGCCGGGCGCTTTCAGAACGCCCGAGGCCAACTGGCCGTTCAGACCCGCTGAGACGAACATCAGCCCGACCGTGCTCGACTCGGCGCCGGTCCAGGCCTCCTGGCGTCTCAGGTCGAAGACCACCCCTCGCGCCTGGGCCACCTCCAGCCCGAGCCGGGCCAACTGCCCGTCGCGCGCCGTCGCGGGGTTGAGCGTCACCACCAGGATTCCGCCGTCCGTCTTGCGAATCAGTCCGGCGGGCGGCGGCGCCGGAGCCGGCGCCGGGAGGACTCGCGTGGCAGGGTCATCCAGCACTGACAGCATGCCCTGCACGGCCTCGGCGTACTCGGCGGCCGTGTTGGCGGCCCGGGCTTGTGGCAGCGCCCGCAGGAGGGCCGCGTCCCAGTCGATCTCCCGGTAGGCCAGCGACGGGTGGAAGTACCTGGCCGCCGCCCACAGCTTGCCGAGCGCCGCCACGCGCTCGACACGCGCGGCGTCCGAAGGAACCTGGCCCGTGGCCGCGGCTGCGAGCAGCCCCAGGGCGGCGACAAGCTGGGCAGCCGGTTTCAATCTGGCCCTCAGGCTAGTGTCGCAGTTCCTCGACGATCTCGGCGGCGGCCTTGCGCGCTGCGTCCGCCGCCGCCAGGTCGAAGCTGATGGCGCCCACACGCGTGTGGCCTCCGCCGCCGTAGCGCTCGCAGATGGTGGCAAGGTTGTGGACCAGCGGCTTGGGCGACCAGGGATTGGAACCCACGGACACCTTCGTGCGGAAGCTGGACTTGCTTACCGAGACGGTGTAAACGGAGTCCGGAAACAGGTAGTAGGGGATGAACTTGTTGTAGCCTTCAACGTCGTAGCCGGTCAGGTCGAAGTAGACCACTCCGCCGTTCCGGGTGGCGCGCGAGCGGATGAGGTCGATCGACTCGCGGTGACGCTCGTAGAGCGGTTCGTACAGCGCCTGGATCTCGGGTTCCGCCATGATGTCGGCCAGCGAGCTCCGCCGCATGCTGCGGATGACCCGCTCGACCACGCCGGAGCCTTTCGCGCCTTCAATCACCAGCGTCAGCTTCATGGCCGGCGCCGCCATCTCCACGGCCTCCGCGGCGCCGGAGTACTGGGCGCCATCGATGATGTCGGCCCAGTGGACCAGATCATCCAGGTCCGGCGCGCGGTAGCCCCACTTCTCGGCGGTGACCGTGGCTATGAACCGGGTGCAGGAGCGGCAGTGCGGGTCCAGCATCTTCCTGCCGCTGGTGTCGCGCCGGAAGTGCTCCTCGTCTGCCGGGTGCAGGAAGGCGCTCTGATGATGGTCGAACCACCAGGTCAGCCGGGGGTGCGTAGAGTACTTGAAATCGACTATGGCGTTCTCGTCGCCGTCGAACATGCTGTCTTCGAACAGGTCGGACGCCCTGTGAGCCAGGCCCGTGAAAAGGAACTCGGCGTTAGGGTGGAACTTGTCCTCCAGGAAGCGGCTGAAGAACGCCGCCGCCGCGGCGCCATCAAAGCAGTGATCGTGGTACAAGACCCTTACGCGCATGACTCTATCTTGGAGCGCTGGAAAACAATCCAGATTGCCTCAAACTAGGGTCACAATGCAAGCGGCAGGGCGGGGCAGAGGCGGTGGAAGTTGGCGGTGGTGGCGCGGGCGAGCGCTTCCAAGGACTCGCCCCTGAGCTCGGCCAGGCGGCGGGCCGTCTCCAGCACGAACGCCGGCTCGTTGCGCCTGCCGCGCAGGGGCGCGGGCGCCAGGTACGGCGCGTCGGTTTCGACGAGCAGCCTGTCAAGCGGCGTCGCCCGCGCGGCCTCCCGCACGCGGTGAGCCTTGGGATACGTCGCCACGCCGCCGAAGGCCAGGTGAAAGCCCATGTCCAGCGCGTGGCGGGCCTCCTCCGCTCCCCCCGAAAAGCAATGCATGATGCCGCCCAGCCCGTATGGAGCCCAATGCTCCTCCAGCAGGCGCCAGGTGTCGTCCCAAGCCTCGCGGGTGTGAATGACTACCGGTTTGCGGGCGCGTCGCGCGATCGCCATCTGTTCGATGAACGCCGCGCGCTGCTGCTCCCGCGGCGAGTTGTCGTAGTGGTAGTCGAGGCCGATCTCGCCCACGGCGACCACCTTGGGATGCGCGAGCAGCGCCTCCAGCCGCGGCCAGGTTTCCGCGCCGGCCTTTCGGGCATCGTGCGGGTGAACCCCCACGGTCGCTAGCACCAGGGCGGGACAGGCGGGGACGGCTGTACCACCGTGGGACAGGCCTCCTGGCCTGTCTGCAAGGCGTATGCCCGCTTCCAGGCCGGGCGGGCCTTCACCCGTTCCCACGGCCAGTATGGTGGTCACTCCGGAGGCGACAGCGCGGGCGATCACCGCCTCGCGGTCGGCGTCGAACTGCGGGTCGTCCAGGTGGCAGTGGGAATCGACCAGGGTCATCGCAGCCGCGTGCCCACCGGTACGTCGGATGCGAAGGTCACCAGTACGGGCAGGCCGCCTTCGGGCGAGGCCGCCAGGATCATGCCGTCGGAAACCAGGCCGCGCAGCTTGCGCGGCTGGAGGTTCGAGACGATGGCGACCTTCCTGCCCAGGAGATCCTCCGGCGCGTATGCCTCGGCGATGCCGGCCACGATGCTGCGCGGCCGGGGCTCGCCGATATCGATCTGCATATGCAGCAGCTTGTCGGCGCCCTTCACGCGCTCGGCCTTGAGCACCAGGCCCACGCGCATTTCGACCCTTGCGAAGTCGTCGATGGTGATGACGCCTGTAGCCATTGCAGCCTCCTGCTTCGGGACGGGCTTGCCGACCAGCGCCGCCTGCCGCGCCATCTCTTCCACTTCAAGCGCGCGCATCCTGGCAATGGCGGGCGCGGCGTCGATGCGCTGGAACACGGGCGACACGGCGCCGATCTTCTGCCCTCCGGCAAGCTGGCCCCAGCGGAGATCGTCGAGCCGCACGCTCCCGACAGGCTCGCTCATGCCGAGCTGGGTCCAGATCTTCGCCGCGGCCGCCGGGAGCACGGGTGCGACCAGCGCCGCGGCTATCCGCAGAACCTCGGCCGCGGTGTACAGTGTCTCGCAGCGTCCGGCCTCGTTGGCCCAGGGCGCTTGCGCGACGATGTACTTGTCCACCGCGCCCAGCAGCACCCACAGGGTCTCCAGCCCTTTCGAGAAATCGAAGGCCTCAAACGACTGAACTACGGATTGAATGGTCTCGGCGGCCAGCGCGGCGACGGCTGGGTTGCCGGGTGGCGACGGCACGGCGCCACCGCGGTACTGCCGGATCATGGTGAGCGTGCGGCTGGTCAGGTTGCCCAGGCCGTTGGCCAGGTCCGAGTTGTAGCGGCTGACCAGCGCGTCGTAGCTGAAGTTGCCGTCCTGCCCGAAGACGATCTCCCGCAGCAGGAAGTAACGCAGGCAGTCGGCGCCGGCCACCTGCTGTATGGGAGCGGCGCGCACGATGTTGCCGCGCGACTTGCTCATCTTGTCCTGCTCGAACAGCAGCCAGCCGTGCGCGAAAACCTGCCTGGGAAGCGGCAGATCCGCCGCCATCAGAAACGCCGGCCAGTAGACGGCGTGGAAACGCAGGATCTCCTTGCCGATGAGGTGCAGGTCCGCGGGCCAGCGGTCCTCGCCCGCCACCGCGCTCATGTACGTGGAGAGTGCGTCAAACCACACGTAGAAGACGTGGTTGCCCTCGGCCGGGACGGGGATGCCCCACTTGATGGTGGTCCGGCTGATGGAAAGATCGCTCAAGCCGCGCTCCACGAAAGCCAGCACCTCGTTGCGCCGCGCCTCCGGGCGGATGAAATCGGGCTGCCGCTCGTACAGGTCAAGCAGGCGGTCGCGGAAGGCGGACAGCCTGAAGAAGAAGTTCTCTTCGGTTACAGTCTCGGTGGGGCGGCCGCAATCGGGGCAGGGGTCGCCCGGGCTGGCGTCGCCCACATACAACTCGTCGAAGACGCAGTACTGGCCGGTGTAGGAACCTTTCTCGATGTAGCCGTTGTTCAGACAACGCAGGAACAGGTCCTTGACCACCTGGTGGTGGTCGGGGCTGGTGGTGCGCTTGAAGCGGTCGATGGCGAGGCCCAGACTCTCCCACTGCTGCTTGAACTCGGCCGAGATGATGTCGGTGAACTCCTGCGGTGTCTTGCCGGCGGCCTTGGCGGCGCGCTCCACCTTCTGGCCGTGCTCGTCGGTGCCGGTGGTGAGGATGGCCTCGTAGCCGCGCATGCGCTTGAAACGCCGGACCGCGTCGGCTGCGATCGTGGTGTAGGCATGGCCGATGTGCGGCGCGGCGTTCACGTAGTAGATGGGCGTGGTGAGGTAGTACTTCCTGGTCATTGCTGGGTGTCCCGGTAGGCCTGGTTCGCTTCCGCCAGGATCTGCTTGAGGGGCGCGCCCGATTCGATGGCGAGCCTGCGGCAGTCCTCGTATTCGGGGGCGAAGTTGCCGTTCTCACCCACCTTGACGCGGACGGCGCCGTGCGGCGTGGAGACTTCCACCGTGCGGCGCGCCTGGCAGCGGCGCTCGGCCGTGTAAATCCTCGCCCCCAGCGTGGAGGTCTCGGCCAGCAGGATCCGGGCCAGTTCCTCCTGCTTCTCCGGGCGGGCTATGACGCGCAGAAGCGTGCCGGGCCGGTTCTTCTTCATGAAGATGGGTGCGAAGGAGACGTCCAGGGCGCCGCGTTCCATCAGGCGCTCCATGGTGTAGGCCAGGATCTGCGGGCTGAGGTCGTCGATGTTGGCTTCGATGATGGAAACGGCCGTGGCCTCGGTGGCGCCGCTCGCCTCGCCGATCATAACTCGCAGGACATTGGCGTGCTCGTGGAAGTCTCTTGTCCCGGCGCCGTAACCCACGGCGGCCAGCGTCATGGCTGGAGGCGGGCCGAAGCCGGCGGCCAGGGTGGTGGCGATGGCGGCTCCGGTCGGGGTTGTGAGCTCCACCTGGGGCCCCCGGGCGTAAACCGGCCTGCCCAGGAGCAGGGAAGCCGTGGCCGGGGCCGGAACCGGCATGACGCCGTGCTCCGTGTTTACCGTGCCGCTGCCGGTGTTGACTGCTGAGCAGCGAATCTCCTTGACGCCGAGAAGGTGGAACCCCAGGCACGCGCCCACGATGTCGGCGATGGAGTCCACCGCGCCGACCTCATGGAAGTGGACCTTCTCGACGGGGACCTGGTGGACGCCAGCCTCGGCCTCGCCCAGTCGCGTGAAGACTCGCGACGCGTCGCTCTTGACGGGGTCCGGCAGCTCGGCCTGTTCAATCATCTTGAGGATGTGCGAGAGGTGGCGGTGCTTCTTGGTATCGCCTCCTTCGACGTGAAACTTGGTGGCGCCGATCGCGCGGCGCATGGTCTTCTCGAACCGGAACTCGGCGCCGGCGGCGAGGGAAGAGAGGGCTTGCGTGATGGCGGCGGGGTCGGCGCCGGCGTCGGCCAGCGCGCCGACCAGCATATCCCCGCTGATGCCCGAAAAAGCGTCCAGGTAGCAGATTCTCATTTGTCTCAGATATCGCCGCCCGGCGCACGGAACCGCGAGCGTCAGCGAGCGGACACAGCCAACCTCCTATCTTACAGTCCGCGGGCCTGTCGCCGTTGAGAACGCACTACGCTGCAACTTCGAAGTAGTCGACGGAGGAGAAGTCCGGGCAAGCCAATGGATCGCATGTCACGCTCCTTTGTCCGTAGGGTATGGCAGGGTTCACACCACCGCGGGCACGGAAGCGCGAGCGTGCGCGCGCGGCATTTGCAGTCACACAATGAGCGCGTCCTCAAGTAGTGCCGGCCGCACGGTTGCGCCGCGAGGCGTTCGGCGGTGGTCGGCAACTTCCGATAATGTGCATTATGTCTACTGTTGTGTGGATATCTCTGCCCTCACCAAAAAATATGGCCCGGCCCCACCGCCGTGGGACCGGGCCTCGAGGGAAGAAGCCCAAAGTCAGAGCCGGTGTCCGCTAACGGGTCCGTGGGCCGGGGTCCTCGCGCCGGCCGCCACCCTCGGACATGCCGCCGCGACCCCCGCCGGGGGCCTGGCGCGCGTCGCCGCCGCCGGGCGCCGCTGGCGCCCTGGGCGCCTCCACTCGGGAGGGCGCCTCACGCTGACGGACGATCGGCGGGCTGATCCGGAGCGGCGCACTGCGCCGCTCTGGCGCCGGCTGCGGCGTCATCCGCGGCTCACTGGCGCGAGGCGCTTCACTCGGCCGCGCCGCCGGCGCGGGCCGCTCCACCCTGCGAGGCTCGGCCGCCGGCGCCGCCCCACGCCCTGACTCAAACCGCCGCCAGTTGCCGCTCTCGTCTCTCTGCGTGGCGCGAGGCGCCGGCTGCGTCTCCACCCGCGGCTCGCTCATGCGCAGCGGTTCGCTCTGGCGCGGAGCGGGTGCGGGTTGCTCCACTCTTCTAGGCTCGGCCGGCGGCGCCGCCTCACGCCCCGACTCGAACCGCCGCCAGTTGCCGCTCTCCTCTCTCTGCGTGGCGCGAGGCGCCGGCTCAAGCCTCGGGCTCTCGGGCGCGCGCGGCTCGGCCTCCGTCAGGGGGGCCGGTCTGGCCGCCTCACGCGGATCCGGGTTGACCCTGGCAGGAGCGGCGCCGCCGAACCTGCGCCACGAGTCGCCGGGGCCGGCTTCCTGGACTTCGGTCCTGGCCGGCTCTCCTACGCGCCGCCAGCCGGAGTTGTTCTCGGCTGCCGGGGCGCTCCTTGGCTCCAGCACCGGCCCGCCGGTCCGTGCTTCACTCCTGGCCGGCCGAGCAGTCCGGGTTGTCTCATTGGCGATTCCACGGGCCGGCGCCTCGGCCCTGGCCGGTGCGGCGGCGGCGCCGCCCCGCGCGCCTCCGGGATCGGCAGTCCGCAAGGGGGTGTCACCGAACGCGCGGCGCGCCACCTGCTCCATGCCGCGCTGCTGCTCCTCGAAGGGCACGCGCTCCACTGCTGGCGCCGGCCTGCGGCTGAAGAACTCCGTCCTGGACGCCGCCGCGCGCGCCGGCGCAGCCTCAAGCCGCTGGTCGGAGACGCGCAGGCTCTCGCGGCTGGGGGCCACCGGAAGCTGGCCGCGGACCAGGTCCACGCGATCCAGGTCGTTCCGGTTGACGCGCACGTTGGCCGCCCCGCCCTGACCGAAATGGCTGGAATTGACCGCGACGATTCCGTTGTTCACCCGTGCGTTCTTGTAGATGTTCACGATGTTGGTGTTGCTCACGATGTGAACGCTGTTGTCGATATAGGTGGTGTTGCGGTATCCGCCGTAGTAGCGGTGCCCGTACCAGGGATAGTAGGGCTCGTACGGCGCCAGCGGCACCCAGCCGACATGGCCGATGCCGAGGCCGACGCGGAAGCCGCTCCAGCCTCCCCACCCGATGAACGCCACCAGGCCGGGGCTCCAGTAGTGCCGCGTGTACATCCCGCCCGGCCACCAGCACCAGCGGGACCGGTGATAGAACCAGCGGCCGTAGTGGTAGGGAGCCCAGCCCCAGGGTTCGTAGCTCACCCAGCTCCAGCCATACCAGTCGATCCAAGACCAGCGGCCGTGGTAGTAAGGCGTCCAGCCCACCGTCACGCGCGGCGTCCACACGTAGCCGTAGGGTGCGACGTAGATCCAGGAGCCGTGATGATCCAGATCCTCGATGCCGTACACGCTGCTATGCGCGTAGCGGTAGCCGCGGGAGCGGCTGTAGTAGCCGTCGCGGTCCTCATTCCAGCGGTCCCACTCGTCGCGGCCCGCCGCGGAGACAGTCCGGAACTCAGGGTCTGAGGCCGTGCCGCGCGCCAGCATGGTGCGGCCGTTCCTGAGCCGCTCGCTGCCGGTGGGGGTGAAAACCTCGGCTTCCCCGCCCCGCACGGTGATCTCGCTCTCTCCGCTGTCACGCACGTGAATGCGGTAGGAGCCCTTCTTCACCGGGCGAACGGAAACGCTCGGCGTGCTGAGCTCCACGTCGGCGCCTGAATCGCGCTCGACGCGGAACGTGACCAGGCCGCGGGCAACCTGGATCATATAGCGCTCATTGTCCAGGGCCGCCAGCCGGATCTCGCTCTCAGGCGCCACGCGGATCATGTTGGCCCAATCGAACTGCACTTCGGCGCGGCTCCTCACGCCGGTGATGAGCACGTCTTCCACAACCAGAGGAGCGTTCAGGGCCGCGGCCACCCAGTCTCCGGAGTCGCCGCGGCGAACGGAGACGTCCCCGTTGAGCAGGCTGACGCGGGCCACGCCGCGCCCCGCCTCTCCCTGAGCCGCCGCGAAAGTTCCTCCCAGCACCATCCACACGATCAAGACCTTCCAAGCTGCGGTATTCATGGCAACCTCCGTTCGTCCGCCCAGATAACGGCACGCGTGGGACCAAACAGCAAAAAGTGTCTTTTCAAGGATTTAGAAGGAGGTCAATGCTCTTGGCCGGTGGCCGAAAAGCACCACACCGGCCGGGATGGACCACACCGGAGGAACACGAACATCGTCGGGACAAGAGTGCGTTATCGCGCCTGCCTGGGCAACTTCACATCAATGGTGCGGTATTCGCCCGGCCGCAGATCCAGTTCCCGGCCGTGCATGGCCAGCCGGGCAGCCGTCGCCGCATCTGTTCGCTGCCACATCAGGAGGTCCCGCTCCGCGACAAGCTTGTACGACCCGGGAGGGATGGTGGCCCCGAACGTGTAGGCGCCCGCCTGGTCGGATTGGACCGAATGGTGAATGCCGGAATCCTCTGGAACCAACAACACCGTAGCGTCTGGAATGGCCGCCCCGTCTTCCGCCAACACTCGCCCCGTCAACCCGCAGGGATCAGAGCCAAGCGTGATCTGAAGGCTCCCATTGCCCGGGTGGAATCCTCCATCCGACACTTCCCTTCCCTGTTGAAGGGCGCTGATCAGGAAGTAGCCTTCCGGCAGGACAACCCGCACGCCGTAGTCGCCCGCAAACACCTGGCGCAGGACGAAGCTACCGTCCTTCTGGACCGTCGCCGGGCGCATATCAGCATACAGCGCCCGCAGTTCCGTCGCGACGATCCTCACGCGGACTCCTTCAGGGATGGAATCCCCGGGCCGTGAGTTCCGGATCGTCACGGTCCCCTTTGCGTCCGTGTGAGTAAGCGGTTCGACAATGCCGAGATCAACGTTCTGCCTGTCCACCAGCGCTGCCACCATCTGGTAGCCGAGGATTTGGAGGTTTCGGGCCAGTTCAACACCGCCGGGTATTTCGGCCTTTGTGCCCTCCGAGGTGCTTATGACAGTGAGCTGATACCCTCCCGGAGCCAGCCCGCACACCTCATAGGACTCGCCTCTGGCGACCCGCGCATCGCTGATCATGGGCGATTCGAAGCCGAGCCTTTCTCGCACTGCCGCCCCCGCACGTTCGCCGGTGAAGCCCTCGCCGATCCTGAAGGAAAGGCACCTGGTCGGTTCGCGCCGGAGCACAATGTCCACACCGGCCCGTTCATCACCGTCTCGCAGCTCTAACAGGCCCGCTGTCCGCAGGTCGCGCACGCCGGGATGGAAGGTGATGGGTGGGTAGCCCCGGCCCGGCGCAGGGCTCGATCCGGGAGCGCGCTTTCTCGTGCCTAGCTGATCAGGGCTGGCGGCGACGGCGTATACTCCCTCAGGGAGAAACGGGATTCGGTATTCACCACGGTCGTTCGTCTTGTCGCCGCCTTGCACGTACGTACGAAGTCTGCGGTCAACCGTTGTCTTCAGGAACGCCTCCACCACGAGGCCGGGCACAGGCTGGCCTTCCTGGTCGAGCACACGCCCGGAGATCACCGAACCCTTTGGGATTCGGAAGTCGACCCTGACACGCATGCCGCCTACAAGGCTGAGGACCTTGGGTTCGGGCACACTCGTGTCTTCCTTAATTTTGCAGCGAGATGGTGTACCGGCCCGGCACAACGCCTTTGACCGAGTAAGCGCCCCGGCTATCGGTGACGACCGATGGGATGGAGGAAGGACCGAGCATGCGAACGTACATGCCTCTGACCGGCCTCGAATCGGCGGTCACCGTTCCACTTACTTCCCAACCCTCTTGACCTCGCCCCACCACAAGTGCGGAGGATACGCAGAGAACGCTCAGGACCAGCTCGCGCACAAGAACTCCTCTTTCACGCGTGGCGCGTGCAGGATTGAGACGCTCCCGCTGGCCGCCGAGTTCCCGCTATGATGGCTGCTTATGGGGGTGGCCGAAAAGCACCACACCGGCCGGGATGGACCACGCCGCAAGTTCCCCGCCCTCATGGCGGCAGGGCTTCTGTTCCTGATCTGTACAGGCTTTTTCTGGCAGATTGTCCTGACCAACCAGTACACCTGGCTGGAAAGCCCCGACCTGGCGCACCAGGTCCTGCCGTGGCTACAGTTCCAGGCCGGAGAATGGCACCGGGGACGCGTGCCGCTCTGGGACCCCTACGAATGGGGCGGGCAGAGCCTGATCGGGCAGGCGCAGCCGGGGGTGGCCTACCCGCTGAACTGGCTGCTGTTTTCCCTGCCCATGAAGGATGGATGGATCCGCCAGTCCTTCCTGCACTGGTATTTCGTGATCATCCACTTCATGGCGGCAGTGTTCGCGTACTTGTTCTGCCGGGACCTGCGGCGCTCCCAAGTTGCGTCGATCGCCGCCGGCTGCGCCTTCGCCCTGGGCGGATGGGTCGGAAACACCAACTGGCCGCAAATGCTTAACAGCGCCGTCTGGGCTCCGCTCGTGCTCATGTACACGCTGAGGAGCCTGCGCGGCCAGCGGCCTCTGGCCAGCGCCGCGGCGTCCGGAGCGGTGTTCGGAATGGCCTGGCTGGGAGGCCATCATCAGATCCCGATCTTCCTGATGCTGGCCGTAGGCGGGGTGTGGCTCTTCCATATCTTCCGCCGGCTGCGTCCGGACTGGCGGGTGGCTGGGCTGGCGGCGGTGTTCCTGATCTTCGTGTTCCTGGTGAGCGCTCTACAGACGTTGCCGGCCTACGAGTATGGGAAGCACTCCAAACGCTGGGTCGGAGCGGAGGAGCCCAAGGGCTGGAACCAGCCGGTGCCCTACACGGTCCACTCTGAGTACTCCTTGATTCCGACCTCGCTGGTGGCCATTGTGGCGCCGGGCTACGCCCGCCACGCCGACCCGTTCATAGGCGTGACGGCGCTGACCCTGGCGCTGCTGGCCGTGGCGCTGGCCTGGAAGGACCGGAACGTAAGGCTTCTGGCGGCCACGGCGGCTGGCGGCCTGCTGTTCTCGCTGGGGCGTAACAACGTCTTTCACGGGGTGCTATACGCGCTGGTGCCGATGGTGGAGAAAGCCCGCAGCGCCTCCTTTGCCGTATTCATCTATCACTTTGGAATTGCCATTCTAATCGCTTATGGAATAGACCACTTCCTGAAGCAGCCTGAATCCCCCTGGCCACGCCGGGCAAGCCGCGCGCTCCTGGCCTTTGGCCTGATCGTGTTCACCATTGTTCTGGTCCTGGTTACCGCTCAGCGGCCCCCGGGCGACGACCGCTTCGTCGTGGTTGCGCTGGTTGCGCTGCTGGCCGCCGGCCTGCTGCACGGCTGGAGGCAGGGGAACATTGCTCCGGCGACCGCCCCCGTCCTGCTCATCGGACTGATGCTGATAGAGATCGGCAACATGGCCGGAATCTACTGGCCCAACCGCGAGGAGAAGGATCGGAACCCGTACCTCGCCAGGATGGCGCAGGACCACGAAATCGCAGCTTTTCTGAGGTCCGTGCCCTGGCCGGTGCGGATGGAGGTCTCCGACAAGGAGATCCCTTACGGCTTCGGGGACTGGTACGGGATTGACCAGTTCGGCGGCTACGTGGCGAGCCTTCCCGTGAACCTGTTGCGCCTTCCGTTCCACACCGCGCGCGTCAAGCAGATCTTCGGTGTGAACTTCACCGTTAAGCGCGAGCCGCCCGAAGGCAACCAACAGGAGGTCTTCCAGGCGGCGGGCGGCCTTAAGGTCTACTGGAACCCGGACGCCTTCCCCAGGGTTTGGACGGTCCACGAGGCCAGGAAGGTCCACAGCGAGAGCGAGATACAGGCCATCATGAGCGGCGGGCCGCTGGACCTGCGTACAACGACGTTCATGCTCGGTGAGCCGCCGGCCCTCGAAGCCTGCCCGGAACCAGACGAAGTGTGGCTCACGCGGCGCAACAGCGGCCGCGTCACCATAGAGGCCGAGATGGGCTGCCGGGGGATGGTGATCCTGGGCGACAGCTACGCACGCGGCTGGGTAGCCTGGGTTGACGGCAAACGGACCCCCATACACGAGGCCTACACCGCCATTCGCGGGGTGGTGGTCGATAAAGGCAGGCACACCATCGAGATGCGGTATCTGCCGGGTTCCGTTTTCGCGGGGCTGTTTCTGACCCTGACCGGCCTGGCAGGGGCCATCGGACTCACCGTCCTCGCCCGCCGCAAGGAGAGGGGCCAGGCCTGATGGCGCGAGCCAAGCCGCGCAGCCTCGCCGAAGTGCACGCCTCGGTGCGAACCGCGCAGCCCTCGCTGTGGAGGCGCATGTTCGCCTTCGCGGGCCCGGCCTACCTGGTCAGCGTGGGGTACATGGACCCGGGCAACTGGGCCACCGACCTGGAAGGCGGCGCCCGGTTCGGCTACCAGTTGCTGTGGGTGCTGGTCATGTCCAACATCATGGCCATCCTGCTACAGACGCTGAGCGCCCGGCTGGGGGTCGTGCGCCGGCAGGACCTGGCACAGGCCTGCCGGGAGACCTACCCGCGGCGCATGAACTACGTGCTCTGGTTCCTGTGCGAGATCGCAATCGCGGCCTGCGATCTGGCCGAGGTGCTGGGGGCGGCCATCGGGCTGAAGCTGCTGTTCGGCATCCCGCTGCTGGCCGGCGTCCTGATCACGGCAGTGGATACGCTGCTGCTGTTGTGGCTCACCCGCTTCGGGATCCGGGTGCTGGAAGGCCTCGTGCTTTCTCTGATCACCGTCATAGGCGGCTGTTTCATGTTCGAGATCCTGCTGGCCCGGCCGGATTTCGCCGAAGTGGCCAGCGGTCTGATCCCCAGGCTCAGCGACGAGAGCCTGTACGTTGCGATCGGCATCCTGGGCGCGACCGTCATGCCGCACAATCTGTACCTGCATTCGGCCCTGGTGCAGACGCGGCGGGTCGAGGACAGCCTGGAGGCCAAGCGCACGGCCTGCCGCTTCAACCTGCTGGACTCGGTGATCGCGCTGAACGGCGCCCTGCTGGTGAACGCGGCAATCCTCATCCTGGCGGCCTCGACGTTCTTCAAGAACGGGATCGTGGTGACCGAGATTCAGCAGGCGCACCTGCTGCTGGCCCCGCTGCTGGGAACCACGGCGGCGAGCGTGATGTTCGGGGTGGCGCTGCTGGCCTCCGGCCAGTCCTCCACATTGACCGGCACCATGGCCGGCCAGATCGTGATGGAGGGATTCCTGAGCTTTCGCATGCGCCCGTGGCTGCGGCGGATGATCACGCGCATGGCGGCTGTGATTCCGGCGGTCATCACCATCCTGATCGCGGGCGAACAGGGCACCTACAAGCTGCTCATCCTGAGCCAGGTGATATTGAGCATGCAGTTGCCGTTCGCCGTCATTCCGCTCATCCACTTCACTAGCGACCGCCAAAGGATGGGCGCTTTCGCCAACCCCGCCTGGGTGCGGACCGGCGCCTGGGCTGTGGCCGCCGTGATCGTGACCCTTAACGTACATCTAGTGGTGAACACGATAGGCGGCTGGCTGGAGGCGGCGGGGCCTTACAATTGGCTGGTGGGCAGTTTTGTGGTGCCCCTGGCGCTGTTCCTGCTGGCTCTGTTGCTCTACGTGACTTTCGAGCCGTTCCTGGGGCGCTGGGCGCGGAAGCTGGCGCGGCGGCCCACGCAGGCTCCGCCGCAGATCGGTTCGGAGGTCGCTCCACAGGTTTACAGAAGTATCCTGCTGCCCCTGGACCACACCGCGATCGACCGGCTGGCGGTGGCCCACGCAGCATCGGTCGCCCGCGCCAACGCCGCCAAGCTCTACCTACTGCACGTGGAGGAGGACGTGACCAGCCAGTTCTACGGGCCGGAAGCCTCCACGGCCGAGGTGGTGGCGGGCATGAAGTACCTGGAGGACATTGCAGCCGCGTTGCGGGCGCAGTCAATACAGGTGGAAACCGTGGTGCGGTACTCCAGCCGCCCCATGCGCGAGATTGTGGCCTATGCCCAGGAACTGGAGCCGGACCTGGTAGTCATGGGCGCCCATGGCCACAAGGGGTTTCAGGACGTGGTTTTCGGCACAACCATCGAGGGTGTGCGCCACGAGTTGGACATACCCATCCTGATCGTGCGCGCCCCAGGCTGAGCGGCGCCGTGTCTCAGGGCCGCGTCCGGACGACCCAGCCCGGAGTCCCACAGCATTCTCATGTCCTTTGTTTTCAAACTGTTGATATGGAGATACAACTGCTACGTCCGTGGGCGTGATGCGGCGATTCGTGCGTGTGGCGTGCCTGGCGGCGCTGGCTGCGGCGTGCTGGTCCGCCACGCTGGAGTACCTGAGCACGGATGACATGATCGAGCGCTCGACCGCCATAGTCCGGGGCCGGGTGCTGGGCGCGGGCACTGAGCAGCACGGGCCTCTGATCTACACGCGCTACTCCGTCCAGGTCGCCGAGCGGTTCAAGGGAGCCGAGGCCGCGCGGCTGGACGTGGTGATCCCCGGCGGAGCGCTCCAGGGGTTGCGGCAGACGTTCTCAGGGGCTCCGGCGCTGACCATGGGCGGGGAGTACCTGCTGTTTCTTTGGACGGGCCCGAGCGGGCTCACTCACGTTATTGGCCTGTCGCAGGGCGTGTTTACCCTCGCGCGCGAGGCCAACGGCGAGTTGACCGCGTCCCGCCACGCCAGCAGCGAGGCCATGCTAGACCCGAAGACCGGCCGGATGGTGGCGGACCAGCCGGTGCGGTTGCGGCTGGCGGAGTTGAAATCGCGGGTGGCCCGCATGCAGCAGAAAGCGGGGGCTCGATGAGCCGGCCGGCGGCGGTGCTGGCGGCGGTCCTGCTCGCAGGCACGGTGGCCGCCTTCGGCTACTACCCGTTTATTCACTACACGAGCGCCACGGGCCCGTTCCAGTCCGCGCCCGAGAAGTTCGATCTGAACGCGCTTCCCAACCGCACGCTGCACTACTTCGTATCGGGCCAGGGGCCCGACAAGCTGGCGCCCGGTGACAGTTTCACGTCCATCCTCAGCCAGATCCGGCTGGCGGCCAGGGTCTGGAACGATGTGGAGACCTCGGCGCTGCGTTTAGAGTTCGGCGGTTTGTCCGCTGCGGGCCTGAGCCAGACCACGCCCGGAGTGGACGTGTACTTCGGCGAAGTAGAGCTTCCGCCGGGGCTGATTGCGCTGGGAGGGCCCACTTCACGTTCCTCGCTGGTCACAGGTGAAGGCGGTGCATTCGTTCCTATTACGCGCTCCATTCTGGTTCTCGGGAGGGATCTCTCCCAGCGCCCCAGCCATAGCAGCGCCTTCTTCCTGACGGTGGTGCACGAACTGGGTCACGCGCTCGGATTGCAGCACACGCTTACCTCCGGCGCGATGTCCACCGAGGTGACCCGTTCGGTGACACGGTCCCGGCCGCTGGCGGCCGACGACATCGCCGGCATATCTTTCCTATACCCCGCTCCGTCGTTCGCCAGGCGCACCGGGAGCATCAGCGGCCGCGTTACGCTTGGCGGCGCGGGGGTGCACCTGGCCGCGGTGATGGCCCTGGAGCCGGCGGGGGCCGCGGTGAGCGCCTTAACGGACCGCGACGGCTACTTCCGCATCGGCGGGTTGGCGCCGGCGCAGTACTATCTTTACGCCCACTCGCTGCCTCCCGGCGGACAGCCTGAGCTTGGACCTGCCGATATCGTTCTGCCGTCCCTTCCGGACGGCAGCCGCGTTCCGGCAGGACCTCTGTTTGACGCCGTGTTTCACCCGAACGTCAAGACCCTCCCGCAAGCCAGCATCGTCACGGTGCGGGCGGGAAAGGACACCGCCGGGTACGACTTCAGCGTCAGCCCGCGGGGCCCGCTGGGGGTATACGGCGTCACGACGTACAGCTTCCCCGGCTCCATCGCCGTCAAGCCGGCATTTGTTAACGCCAACGGGCCGCGGAGGTTCCTGGTAGCCGCGGGCAAAGGCCTGATTGCCAACAACGCGCGCGCGCCGGGGCTCGAGGTCAGCGCGGTTGGCTCATCGGCAACCGTGGTCAAAGACGCGGTGACTGCGTATCCTCCCGCCCCGTCTTTCCTCCAGATCGGCTTTGGGTTTTCACCGTTCGGCGGCGAGGGCCCGCGGCACCTGGTTTTCTCGCTCAACGGAGAAACGTACGTGCTGCCGGCAGGTTTCCACGTGGTGCGGAGCCAGCCCCCGTCGGTGGCCGGTATCGCGGCCGGCACTGACTCCGAGGGCCGGCAGGTATTGGTGGTGACCGGCTCGAACTTCACGAGCTCCACGCAGATCATGTTCGACGGGCTGCCGGCCACCATGGCAGGTTACGACACGGCCACGGGGGCATTGACCGTGATTCCACCGCAGGGCGCACCTGGGCACCGGGCGGTGGTCACCGCGGCTGACCTGGACGGGCAGGACTCCCTTTTCCTGGACGGCGCCAACCCGCCCGCCTATACTTACGCGGCAACCGGCGCGCCCTCCGTGACGCTGTGGCCTGCGGCGCTTCCGGCAGGGAGCGAAGCCATGATCGAAATCACGGGGGTGAACACGGGCTTCGCCGAGGACCGGACCGTGGCCGGGTTCGGATCGAGCGACGTGGTGGTGCGCCGCGTCTGGGCGCTCGGCCCCGACCGGCTGTGGGCCAACGTACACGTGGCCCCCGGAGCGCGGGCGCGGGTCCTCCCGCTGTCGGTTGTCACGGGCCTTCAGGTGGCTTCGAGGGACCTGGCTCTGGAGGTGCAGCCGCCGCAGACTGGGGCGCCGGTGGTGACTCCCGTGGCGGTTAACCCGGCCACCGGCCATGCCAGCGTATACGCAGGCGGGCTGGCGGCGCTGGCGGTTTCGCAGTTGCCGGCCGGCGTGACGGCGGCCGCGGTGAGCGTTACGATCGCCGACATCCCCGCGCCGGTGGCAGCGTTGGAAAACGGAAGCGTCACGGTGTCGGTCCCGGCGTCGCTGGAGACCGGCCCCGCGATTCTGCGGCTCAGAGTGAACGGCCTGGCGGCGGCCCCCGTCGTGCTGCCCATCGACGCCCCGCCTCCAGTGATCCGGACTGTTAGGAACATGGCCGGGGAACCTGTTGGCGTGAGCCGGCCGGCCTTCATCGGGGAGACCCTGCTGATTGGCATCGCGGGCCTGGAGCCCCACGCTGGGCCGGCCGAACTGGCCCGCCTGGTTCTGACCGTCGGCGGCGTGCCGCACAGGCCCCTGACGCTGGAGCCCTCGGCCATTTCAGGCAGCTACGAGGCCAGGATCGAGATATCCTCCGACGTGCAACCCGACGATTCGGTTCCGCTGACCGCGTCGGTCGGGTCCCGCGTCTCGCAGCAGGTTCTGCTGGCCGTCCGAGCGGCCGAATAGCTCCAGCCTGCCCGGAATCCTGTCATTTAGCCGGTTGGCGCTATTTGACCCTTGCTGCCGTGAATTCGCCCTCGACCCCAAAGGGTTGCACTTCGATAGAACCCGTCAGTTTTCCTCCTGAATCGATCTTGCCCGTGTACACGATCGTGAGGTCCTGGCCGTCGTATTGAGTCTTCCGCTGCCAGCTCACGCTGTTGCCCCTCACCTTGCCCGCCACGTCCGCTGAACCCTGGGGGGCGCTGCAAGTGCCGGTAAGCGCGTCTCCCTTCACGACAAACGTGCACTCCTGGTCGCTTTCGTTGCCCATGATGCTGGAATGGATGTTCCAGCGCCCGGCGATGGTACTTTCATCTGCCGCCCACAAGGCGGCCCACAGCAGGACGAGGGATGCTGCAAGGAGTCTCTTCATGTCGGTCTTCTTTTCCTTTCCAGGCTTCTGATATATGCAATCGGCATCGCGTGCTGCATCCGGCGCTCAGACGCCCCTGCGCGGCCGCGGCACCGCCAGTTCAGTCGAAGACCACGGTCTTGTTGGCGTAGCACAGGATGCGGTGCTCCAGGTGCCAGCGCACGGCGCGGGACAGCACCATGCGCTCCAGGTCGCGCCCCTTCTCGATGAAGTCCTCCAGTTCGTAGCGGTGGCTGACGCGCGCAACGTCCTGTTCGATGATAGGACCTTCGTCCAGATCCTCGGTCACATAATGGCTGGTTGCGCCGATCAGCTTCACGCCCCGGCGGAAGGCGGCATGGTACGGCTTGGCGCCGCTGAAAGCCGGCAGAAATGAATGATGCACGTTGATGATGCGGCTCGCGTAGCGGGCGACGAACTCCGGCGAGAGGATCTGCATGTACCTGGCCAGAACCACCAGGTCAACCCTGTTTTCCTCGAGCAGAGTTAACTGCCGGCTTTCGGCCTCGCCCTTGTTCGACGCATCCACCGGGATGTGATGGAACGGGATGCCGTAGAACCCGGCCAGCCGCGCGGCATCGGCGTGGTTGCTCACTATGGCCGGGATCCGGCAGGGCAACTCGGAGTTGTGGTGGCGGTGGAGGAGGTCCAGCAGGCAGTGGTGCTGGCGCGAAACGAAGATCGCCACCGATGACGGCTGCGATGAATACTCCAGCCGCCAACGCATGCGGAACTCCTCCGCGATGGAGCGGAACTCATCGGCGAAGCGGTCCGGCGGCAGGCCGAAACCATCGAGCGACCATTCGACGCGCATGAAGAACAGTTGCAGTCCGCTGTCCTGGTGCTGGTCGGCGTGGAGGATGTTGGCCCCGTGCGAGTAGAGGAAGCCGGCGACCGTGGCGACGATGCCCTTGCGGTCGGGGCAGTCAATCAGCAGGATAGCCGTGTTCTTCATCGGTCCCTCCGCGCGCGGGAGCATGTCCCGTCGGAGGCCCTACTGGGGGCGTTTGGCTACGAACGTTCCCCGGTATCCGGCGAACTCCCAGTCGCCGCTCAGAGCGCCGGAAGCCAGCGAGCCTTTGATGCTCATGGTTCCGGGGCCTACTTCGGGCGAGGTGAAGGGAAAGGCGAGGTTGATGGCGCCGTCCTTGTAAGTGCCTTTCACATCAGCCTCACCGAACTTGCCGGTCACTTGGACGCCCTCAACCTTGAAGGTGGCGGGCGCTTGCCGCTCGCCGCCGTCGGTTTGAAACACAAAATGCCAAGTTCCGCTCACATCATCCGCGGCCGCGAGCGCGGTGACGATAAGAAACGTGCCCGCCAGCGCGGCGGTGGCCAAAAACAGGCCTCGTCGATTGATCATCTGCTCTCCTCAGCAGGCCGGAGCCTGAGCCCGCGATTCGTGTCGAACTTTCGACTTGTGCCAGTATAGCAGCGTACAGGCCGGGAGTCCTGCCCTACCTGGATTTGCCGAGGCGGCGGAAGTAGTCGGCGACGGCGCCGGAGTAACCGGGCGGCACCGGCTCGCTGGCGGCGTTGCGCACCTGGCCCCCCTGCTCCTCGTCGAGTTGCCGCCGCAGTCGCAGTTCCAACTGCTCCAGTCCGGGAAGGATCTGCGCCCTGATCTTCTCGATCAGCTCGGGGTTGCCGGGGAAACGACTGGGATCCAGGCGCTTCATCTCCTCAAGAAGCTCCTGGATGTCGCGAGTGCCGGCGGTGGTGCCGCGCAGCGAGCCGCCGAGCGCCGCCAGATCGCGCATGCTCTCCTGGTAGATTCTGGCAAGGTCCGCGTCGCTGACGCGCCCGGTCTGGGGCGGAAGCGGCGCGGGCCGCCAGTCGCCCTGGTTCATGGCCGAGCGGTCGAAGCCGCCAAGATTCGATCCCTGGCGCGAGGGGCCGCCGCGCGGGTCTCCGAAGGCCCGGTTGCCTTCGCCGCCGCCACCACCGCCCCCCTGACCCTGCTGGCCTTGTTGCCCTTGCTGGCCCTGTTGCCCTTGCTGGCCCTGTTGCCCCTGCTGGCCCTGTTGCCCCTGCTGGCCCTGTTGCCCCTGCTGGCCCTGCCGCGTGGCGCTCTGGAGGCGGTTTCGCAACTGCTCCAGGCGGGCCAGCGCCTGCTCACGTTCGCCGCGCTCCGGCGCGGCGTTGTCCAGCGCGCCGCGGGCGTCGCGAAGTCTGTCGCGCAACTGGTTCAGCCCCTGGGTGATGGGAGCCTCACGCGGGAGGGCGTACGCGCCATACCCCTTCCGGAGCAGGTCGCTGTTGTACTTCATGCGCGTGCTGATCTCGTTCTGCTGCAATTCGCCGAGCGCCTCGCGCAGCTGAGATGACGCCGCGCGCTGGCTTCCCGCCAGTTCGCGGGCCGACTGCTGCATCTCGCGTTCGATGCCGGTGAGCTCCTCGACCATGCGGTCCCGCTCGGTGGCCAGCTTGCGGGACTGCTCAAGCTGGCTGCCCGTAGCCGGGCGCGTGTAGGCCTGCGGATCGGGCTGGGCGCCCAGCATGTCCCTGACCTGGTTCTGGAAGTCCTGCTGCTGGCCGGCCAACCGCTCGGCGCGGCGGGCCAGATCGTCAAGCTGCTGGTTGGCCTGCTGGCCGCGCATGCCCCGCATGAGATCCTGGGCTTCCTGAAGACGCTCCGCCGCGCGCCGTGCATCGGCCTGGCTCTGCTGCGAGTTGGCGCGGCGCATGTCCTCGGTGGCCTCGCTCAGCCGGCGCAGCGCCTGATCGAGACGCTGGTCGCCCGAAGAGGCGCGCCCGGCCTGTCCCTGCTGGCCTTGCTGGCCCTGTTGCCCTTGCTGGCCCTGTTGCCCCTGCTGTCCGCCACGGG
>JBBITL010000022.1:0-38958 GCA_037440765.1 Solibacteraceae bacterium | reverse complement strand
CCTTGCTGGCCCTGTTGCCCTTGCTGGCCCTGTTGCCCCTGCTGTCCGCCACGGGCCAGTTGCTCCATGCGCTCCCGCAACTGTTCCGCCTCGCGCCGCAGAAGTTCCTGCTGCCAGCGCTGCTGGAGGGTCTGCTGCGGCTGCTGCCGGCCGCGGTTGGCCAGTTCCTGCTGCCGGCGCGCCAGTTGCTCCAGCCGCTGCAAGGCTTCGTCGATCTCGCGGGCGCGCTGGCTGGCTCCGGTGGAGGCCTGTTGCCCCGTCTCGTACTGGTTGCGCTCGGTGTCCAGCTCCAGGTCGAAGAGGTTCTCCAGGTCCCGCTGCGCCCCTCCTCCTCCACCGCCGCCTCCGCCACCCTGCTGGCCGCGGTTGCCGAAGGCCACCTGAATCTTGCGGTAGGTGGACTCGGCGCGCAACAGGTGCGCCAGGGCCTGCTGCTCCGGCACCAGGGCCTCCTGCCACTTGCCGGCCTTCAATCTGTCGGCCGCGGCGCTCATGTACTTGGCGGCCTGCTGCATCTCGTTGCCGAAGTCGCGAAACTCCTCGTTCTCCTGAGTCAGCTCGCGGCGGCCCATGCGAGTGGCGAGGGACTGAGCCTGGTCCCGCAACTTGGCCTGCATGCCGGAAAGGAACTGCGCGTTCTCTGCCGCCGCCTTCCTGTCACCAGACTTGTCGCGAAGCTGGTTCCAGGTGGCGCTGATGATCTCCTTCTGGCGCTGCGAGATCTGCCCTTCGCGTTCGCCCTGCTGCCCGCCTTCGCCGCCCGCCCCACCGCCGCCTCCCATCTGCTGGCTCTGGGTGTATTCGCGCTCGAATGGCTGGGCCTCGAGGAAGAAGATGTCGGTGCGGGCCGTGTTCCTGGCGTCGCGCGCGGTGGCGTACATCGACACCATGTCGCCGGGGGCAAGCTTGTAGTCCTCCAGCTCCAGCAGGATGGAACCGTCGCTTTCCCGGGCGCCCTTCCGCTTCAGCAGCGGGACGGTCCTCTCGGGTCCCGCGTTGACCGAGTAGTGCAGGGTGAGATCCTGGAGCCCGTAATCGTCGGCGGCGTCCACGGCCACCACGACCTCCTCGATCGGGCTGACGCGCGCATCGCGTCCGGGGCGGACTATGCGGACCAGCGGCTGCTGGTCGGCGCGCGATTCGATGAAATAATCGTCGGTGAGGCGCACCTGCTCGCCCCGGTCCAGGGCGGCCACAAAGTATGACCCGTCCTGCTCGATTCTGATCCTTCCCGTGACCCAGTTCCCCGCCCCCTGGGCGAGTGGAACCGGCGCGCCGTTCTCCATGACCAACTGGCCGCTGGCCAGTGGCCGGTCGGTCTCGATGGCGACTTCCGCCTCGGTGCCCTGAACGGCGCGCAGGTCTCCGCCGGGATCCTCGGTCTCCGGCTGAAGCCCGGTCCAGGAGGGGTAGCGGTAGGTGACCCGTATGCGCTTCACGCCGGGAACGTCCACCACCGTGAGCGTATGGGTCTTGGAGCGCAGCCTGCCCGCCGAGACGTAGTATTCCACCGTCTCGGGGATGCCGGCGAACAGGAACTCGTATTGCAGGCTCCCGGGCTGCGGCAACATGGGAGCTTCCTCCCACTTGGCCGAGTCGCGGTACCTGGCGAACAGGCGCACGGCGGGAGAATCGAACCCGACCAGTTGCGCGGTCACCGCCTGGCTGGCGCCCCGGCGAACGGTCCTGTCGCCCGGCGTGACAAGGATGTCATAGAACGCGGGCGCGGTCCCGCCGGCGCGGGGCGGTCCCGCCCACAGCAGCCGCGCGCCGTATCCGACAAAACCGGAGGCGCCGAGTATGAGCCACAGGAGCACGCCCAGCGCCGCGGCCGCGGTCGACAGCAGACCTGCCAGCGCGGAACGTCCCACCAATGTCCCGGGTCCTGCCTTATCGGTCAGCGTCAGTGTGTCGGCGGCGAGCAATTCGAGAAACGGCCGCTGCGCGGGGTCCTTTTGTCTGTCCGCGATGGTGATCAGCCGCTGGTCGAGATCCGGAACCCTGCGTTCGGCGGCCTCGGCGGCGTAGCGCCGGTTGATCTTAAGCAGCGGCACGACGGCTCCGAACGCTGCCGCGAAGGCCAGGCTGAGGAACAGAATGATGCGGCCGCCGGTGAGGATGGGCTCGGAGAAGGCGAGCCAGTTGGACGCCACGACCAGCACCAGGGTCACCACCAGCGCCGCCACGGCCACCAGGGCCGCACCGCGCGCCAAAGCAGCCAGGCGGAAGCGCGATTCCAGGCGCTTCAGGTAGGCATTGAGAATCTCCAGCGGACTCATGCTGCCTCCTTCTTGAGGGAGAGATGCCCCGCCGCCACCACGGACTCGGCCAGGGCCAGCACAAACGCGACAAACAGCACGTACCACCACAGCGGGCTCGGCCTTGACTCGCCGGCCGGCGCGCCTTGCGCCCCCGCGGACCCCTCGCCCGTATTCTGCCACAGCGCCAGGGTGTCCTTCGGGATGGTCTCGAAGTTGGATTCGCGGCGGTCGGCGTTGGCGGCCACCAACTCCCGCCGCCCGCCGGCGCGGCGGACCTCGTAGAAGCCTTCCTCGGCCAGCGTGAAGCCCAGCGCCTTGGCCGTGCCAGACAGGTCCAGCACCCGCCCGCCTCGCGGGTCCAGCACGTCGGCCGCGGCGCCTTCGCCGCTCGTCCGGCGCAGCTCGAAGTAGGAATCCACCGTCATGCTGCTCCGGCCTTCATCCAGGCCGCTCAGGTAGCGCGCCGTCTGCTCGACGAAGGGGACAAAGGCCGGATGCAACGGGAAGTCGTTGGCGATGTTGTCGAGCGTGGAGGTGAACAGCAGAACGCGGCCCTCGCCCTCCTGCCTCTCCAGCAGGACGGGCGTCTGGTCCGCCAACCGGGCCAGCACGCGCAGGTTGTCGGCCTTCACGCTGAACACCTGATAGAACCTCACGCCTTCCCAGCGGTTGGCCCGGTGGATGGAGGGATGAGCGGTGTCAAGCCAGTCCACCATCTGGAAGCGGTCGCCCTGCCGGGCGGCGTAGCGGGATTCGACGATGGAGGTCTCCAGAACCGGGATTCGCCCGCGCACGGCGGCGGCCGGTCCCAGCGCGATCAGCAGGGCGCCGCCCGCCTGCACCCGTTTCTTCAGGGCCTCCTCAAAGGGGCCTGGAACGCTGGTCACATTGGAGAGAACCACGAAGGCGTAGGAGGCCGGGTCCACTCCGCCGAGGTCGAACGCCGTCCGCGCATCCAGCGCGAAGGAAGCCTGGCCGGCAGCCTCCAGAGCGGCCCGGAAATAGGTGGGAGAACGCGTGTCGCGGCTCTCATGCACGAACAGCACGCGGGCCGGGTCGGCGCGCTCCACCGCGAACAGGAACCGGTCGTCGGCGGGAAAGGCGTCCAAGGATTCGATTTGCACCTGGCAGCGGCTGGCGCCGTGCGGCGCATCGAAAGGCGCGAACTCCACCGTGGTCCTTCCGGCGGCCGGCGTCTCCGCGCTCTTCGACTCGATCACGCGCCCGTTGACAACCAGCGACGCGCGCATGGTGGCGGCCTCCGGGCCGAGGCCGGCGATGACGGCCTGGACCCTGGCCCCGCCCTTGCCGTCAACCCTGGCCGGAGCCGTGACTGCCTCCACGGCCCAGTTGGGCATGTTCGCTTCCCCCACCGGGTGCAGCTTCAGGCTCGCGCCGGCGGGCAGCGCCAGTTCGGCGAAACCGGCCGGCATCGAGGTCTTCTGGAGATCGCTGAACAGGTGGACCTCGACGGGAACCTGCGCGGACTGGACCACGCTCCTCAGGGCGCGCACCAGGTCGCCGTACGAACTGCGCGAATCGGTGGGCTCGATGGCGCTGACAGCGCCACGAAGGACGGCCTGGTCGCCCGAAGGCTCGGACATGACGCTCACCTGGCGCGAGAAGGCGAGCACCTGGGCGCGGTCTTCGGGCCGCAGCCCGGCCAGCACCTGGAGGGCCTGCTGGCGGGCCTGTTCCAGCCGGCCGCCCTGGCGCATGCTGAAGGAGTTGTCGATGGCGACCACCACCAACCGCCGCCCGCCGCCCGCCGCCGCCGGGCCACCCATGATGAAGGGGCCGGCAAAGGCCAGGACCAGCAGAACCAGCAGCAGGGTCCGCAGGGTGAACAGAAGTATGTATTGCAGGCGGCGGTGCTGTATGGAACTCTGCGTGCGCGGCTCGAAGAACATCAGAGAGCTGAAGGGCAGCGGGGGGCTCTTGTGCTTCCTGAGGAGGTGGAAGTAGACCGGCAGTCCCACCGCTGCAAGTCCGGCCAGAAACCATGGTGAGAACAGCCCCATGCCTACATCCTCCCCCGCCGGACCACCAGGTACTCCCGCAAGGCCTCATCCAGCGGGCGGCTGGTGTCGAGCAAAAAGTAGTCCATGCCGGCGCGCTTGGCGCTAGCGCGCAGGTTTTCGATATGGCCGTCGATCCGGGCGCGGTACTCGGTCTGCGCGTACTCGGGAGAGACGTCCATGGCCTGCTCATCCTCCATGTCCACCAGCAGGACAGGCCGCTTGAACCCAGGCGCGATTTCCTGCGGGTCGAGCAGGTGGAACAGGACCAGCTCGTTGCCGCGGAACCGCAGCGGCTCGATGGTCTTGATCACCAGCTCGGGGTCCTGGTAGAAGTCCGAGATGGCGGCCACTATTCCAGGACGGAACAGGAACTGCTGGAAGTGCAGGAAGGGCTTCCGGAAGTCCGTGCGCACTCCCAGTTCTATGCGCTCCAGCGCGTACAGCAGGCGCAGCAACTGGCCGTGGCGGGAAGAAGGCGCCAGGTGGTTGCGCACCTGGTCGTCGAACACGATAATGCCGGCCGCGTCCCGCTGCCGGTGGGCCATGTAGAACAGCGATGCCGCCAGGTAACGGGCGTACTCCAGCTTGTTGACCCGGTGCGAGCCGTAGCCCATGGAGGCGCTGGCGTCGATAAGCACCGTGAGCCGCGTGTTGGTCTCGCCGCGGTAGCGCTTCAGGTAACAGCGCTCGGTGCGCGCGAAGACGTTCCAGTCGACGTGGCGCAGGTCGTCGCCCTCGCTGTAGGCGCGGTACTCGGCGAACTCCTGGCTGAACCCGAAGTCGGGCGAGCGGTGCAGGCCGGCGATGAAGCCCTCCACCACCGTCTTGGCCACCAGGTCCAGGCCGGAGATGCCGGCCAGGGTTTCCGGGTCTAAATAACGCCGTGACATGTTCTGTTCTCCGCTCCCTCACGGTCGCGGTTCTGTGCCGGTCCGCCGTCACTCTCCTCTCGGGGGCTGCATGTGGTCCAGAAGCTGCTTCAGGATGTCGTCCGCCTTCAGCCGGTCGGATTCGGCGAAGAAGTTCAGAAGCATCCGGTGGCGCATGATCGGGGTGGCCAGGGCGCGGATATCATCGTAGGTCACGTGGTAACGGCGCTTCATCAGCGCGCGCGCCTTGGCCGCGAGCACCAGGAACTGCGCCGCCCGCACGCTGCATCCGAAGTTGACGTACTTCCTGACGAAATCCGGGGCGCCGGGGTCGGCCGGCCGGGTGGAGCGCGTCAGGTCCACCGCGTAGCGGGCCACCGAATCGGCGACGGGCACCATTCGCACCAGCCGCTGAAACCCGAGGATCTCCTCGGCCGTGGTTACCGCCTCGACCTGCGCCGACTTGGTGGTCGTGGTCAGATCCAGCACCTGCATCTCCTCGTCGGCCGACAGGTAGTCGAGCATGGTGTTGAACAGGAAGCGGTCCAACTGCGCCTCGGGCAGCGGGTAGGTTCCCTCCAGCTCGATCGGGTTCTGCGTCGCCAGCACGAAGAACGGCTCCTGGATGGCGTAGTGGTTGCCGCGCACCGTGCAGGAGTGCTCCTGCATGGCCTCAAGCAACGCCGACTGGGTCTTGGGCGGCGTGCGGTTGATCTCGTCGGCCAGCAGGATGTTGGTGAAGATGGGGCCCGAAACGAAGGTCCAGGTGCGGCGCCCGGTGGTCATGTCCTCCTCGATAATGTCCGTGCCGGTTATATCGGAGGGCATAAGGTCGGGGGTGAACTGGATGCGCTTGAACACCAGGCCCAGCGTCTGGGCGATGGTGCGCACCATGAGCGTCTTGGCCGACCCCGGCATGCCGGTGATAAGGCAGTGCCCGCCCACGAACAGGGCGATCAGGACCTGCTCGATAACGTCCTCCAGGCCGACGATCACCTTGTGCACTTCCCGGAGGATCTGTTCCTCGGCTCTCTGGAAGCGCTCAATCTTCCCCTTCAGTCCGGCTACGTCAAGTTGCGTGGGTGTGCTTGTTAGTAGCGACATTTTCCTTGCGTGTTCCCGTTCCTCACCGGCTCAATTCGAGCAACAGCCTCTGCGCCGGCCGGTAACCCGGCGCTGCCTCCAGCGACAGCAGGACCTGCTCCATGGCTTCCTCCTGCCGGCCGGCGGAGTTGTAAGCCCGGGCCAGGTTGAAGAAGCTCGCCGCCTGATCCAGCGGTTTCATAGCCACCAGCGCGCGGAACTCCCGCACCGCACCCTGGGCGTCTCCCGCTTCAAGCAACAGTCCGCCGAGGCGGCGGCGCAGCTCCTCGTCGAGCGGGTATATGTGATTGATGCGGCTCAGCGCCTGGATGGCTTCTTTCTTCCTGCCCTGCTCCTCGAGAAGCGTGGCGAGCAGTTTCAGCACGGCGGGATCTTTGCCTCCCGCCCGCGCGTAGAGCTCCAGCTCGGCGGCGGCCGCCTCCCGGTCGCCTTTGGCGAGCCAGGCGTCGGCGATCACCTGGTAGAGATTGCCGGCTTCGACATAATCCTGGTAGAGGTCGCGGACCGCCGGCGCCTCGCGCAGGATGTCGTCGTGCTGCTCCTTGTTGACCAGTTCCCGAATGCGCTGCATGCCCTTCTTCCAGCCTTCGAAACCCTCGACGGTGACCCGGGTCTCGTCCTCCACCCAGGCCAGAAACTGCTTGTCGAATTCCTCGGGCGTCATGCCCAGTTGTTCGCGGATCACCGCCGGCGTCGTCTTCAGTTCACCGAAAGCCCTGGTCATATCGAGCAGCTTGTCGAAGCCCCACTTGCGCTCGATGAACTTGCAGACCCGACCGGCCTGGAAGTAGGACACCACTACCTGTTCCGGATAGGTCGGATGGACGAAGCCGCGGTCAAGCTGCGCCACGGGCAGCAGCTTCTTGTCCCTGATCGCCAGAATCACCTGCGGCGAGATGCGGTCGCCCCACTCGGGCGAGGTGGCCGTCTCCTCGTAGACCGCCATTCCCTCGGTGAACCAGCGCGGCATGCGCTGGCGCGTGGCGGCCAGGGTGTAGACGTGGCTCAACTCGTGCCACAGGGTGCTGGCCCAGTGGTACTCGCCCGGCCTGCGGGCGGTGGGACTGTCCATGGCGACCACGTTGGCGAAGGTCACGCCCAGCGCACTCATGCCCGGCATGCCCAGGATGCGTACGGCGAAATCCTCGTGATCGGGGTAGAGCTCGAGTTGGACCGGGTGGTCCAGCCGTGTCCGGTACTTCTTTTCGAGCGTCGCCATGGCCCGCTGGAGTTCGGCCTCCACGTACGGCTCCAGCAGGTCGGCTTCCTTCTCGTGGAGCTTGAGGACGTAGTTGCCGCGCCTGATGTAGCGGAAATTCCTGTAGCTGTCCAGCAGCCGCAACGGGTTGCCTACTGAAGGATAGGTGTTGCCCGCGTTGTAGCAGGCCTCCAGATGTTTCCTGGCTTCCGCGTCGTGGCCCAGGCGCATCAGGTTCAGGCCCAGCTCGGCGCGAGCCCTGTAGAGCCGCGGGTTGAGTTTCAGAGCCTTGCGGTACAGCTCGATGGCTTCCTCGTAGCGCCGGTTGAAAACGAAGAACCGTGCGGCGGTCTGATATGCCTCGCCGAAGGCGGGGTTCAGTTTCAGGATGGTTGCCAGGTGAGGCGAATCGGGCTTGTCGTCCAGCAGATCGATGGTGGCCTTGATGGCGAGGGCTTCGAGCGACTGAGGGTCCACGCCGAGGGCTTTGTCGGCCTCCTCGGCGGCCTTCTCCGGATTGTTATCCTCAAGGGCGATGGTGGCCAGCAGCACCCTGGCCTCGATCTGTCTGGGGCTCGCCGCCAGGGCCTTCTCGGCAAGCCGGATGGCGGCCGCGTCGAACCCTCCCGCGGCGGCCAGCGCCAGGCCCGTGAGCGCGCCCGCGTGGTCTGGCTTCAGCTCCAACGCCTCATTGAACAGGTCCACGGCGTCCTGGGTCTGCTCGTGGGAGAGATACAGGCGCCCCATGCGATCACGGTAATCGGGGTTCCCGGGCTGGGCGGCCAGGGCCTGCTTGAAAGCCTCGTTGGCCTCCCGGTAACGGTCCAGTGCCCAGTTGGCCTCGGCGCGCAAGTAGGGGTCAGGCGACGCCCGCAGGGCCTGGTAGCAGCGGTCGGCCTCCGCCAGGAGCCCGCGCCGGTAGGACTGACGGCAGGAGTCCAGCGTCTGGGCCGCGAGCGGCGCCGCGACGAGGAGCAGGCTCCCGAGCAGTCTCCCGAGCAGTCTCACTTGTCGATGGCCTCCTGTGTGCGCGCCAGATCCAGCAGCAGCGCCGTGAGCCGCTTACTGTACTCGCCGGCCGGCATGGCGGCCTTCTGGTACTTCAGCAGGTCGATCTGCGATTCCAGGTCTTCCTTCTGCGCGAGCAGTTTCTGCCTGGCCGGGTCCTTGGCGGCTTCCTGCGCGGCGCCGAAGCGGAGGAGCGTGAATGCCGCAGCCAGCCTTCCCTGCCCTTCCTCAGGCACGGGCTCGCGGACGCCCTCCCCCTTGCCGGTGTCTTCAAGCAGAGAGTGCTCGGTGGCCAGCCGTTTCTGCGATTCGTAAAATCCGGCGGTCTTCCGGCTGGCGTAGCGGAAGGCTTCCAGCGCGGTGATGGCTTCGTTCTTGTCGGTGTCGGCCGAGGGGTCCCGCAGCGCCTCGGCCCAGTACCTGGCGAATATGGTGGCGTTCTTCTCAGTGCCGCTCTTGGTGGCGACTATCAGAACACGGTTCTCCTTGCGGAGGCGCTCCAGCGCGCCGCCGCTCGAGCTGGTCATGACCACTACGAGCTGGCGCCCGGCGCGCAGGCGGTTCAGGTAGGAGGCAAGCTCGGCCTCGGTGATGTCCGGGCCGGGGATGTTGAACCTGTAATTCACGCCGTCGAACGTGCCGTGGCCGATCAGCATGAGGACGAAAGCGTCGTTCGGACCGCAATCTTGGATGGCCGCTTCCAGCGCCTTGCGCAACCGCTCCCGGGTCGCACCGGCCCCGGTAAGAACCTCCGACTTCGCGCCGGTCCGGCTGCCCTTGAGCACCTGGTCGATGGTGTTCGCCCAACCTGTGAAGCGTTGGTCGTAATCGGCCTCGCCTCCGAGACCCGCCACGGTGATGTAGTGCGTTGCGGCCGGAAGACCGAGAGCCGTCAACAACAGAGCCAGAATAAACCTCATACCGCGCCCCACTTCCGGCGCAGGAGCCACTCGCATCCGCGCACCAGGATCAACAACAGAAAGACAGCCGGCATATTCCAAAGGTCCCGGATTTCCCGCGTCGTGATTCCGGCCTCGGAGTAGGCGACATCGCCAGCCAGCCGCGACGCGGTCTCAGGCGTGTAGTACTGCCCGCCCGTCTCCTCGGAGAGCTTTCGCAGCAGCTCGCGGTTCTGTTCGGTACGGAAGTTCTCGGCCACTCCATCCTCGCGGCGGAAGGTGAGCACGTCTCGCCCCACCAGTTCGTTTCCGCGGGTGGCTGCCAGTTCCACCAGGTATGATCCTGGCTTCTCGGCGTCGTACTCGCCTTCATAGAGGCCCACCTCGGCGGGGGACGGCGTCAGCTCGACCGTTGCCGCGATGCCCTCCGGCCCCATGACGTGAGCCTCCAGCCGCGCATCCGAGATCGGGCTGTAGGACTTGTCGCGCACCTCGGCGCTCAGGCGGAACCTGCCCTCGTCGAACAGCACCTGTCTAGGCGTGGTCAGGCTGACCGGCCGCGCCGCGTCGGACACCAGGTAGCGCAGAAGCTGCCGCCAGAAGGTGTGGTGGGTGGTGTCCTTGTGATCCTGCAACATGCGCCACTTCCAGGACGAGCCGGTAGCGAACAGCGCCGTCCTGCCCAGGCCGTACTTCTGAATCACCAGCAGCGGGTGCCTTGCGCGGCCGGCTACCTCGCTCTCGGCCAGCACCAGCGCCGCAGGCTTGGGCTCGCCGGTTTCCTGATAGTCGCCTATCAGCGGCAGCTTCTCCCACCGCTCGGCGTTGCGGGCGGAGGGTTCCACCAGCCGGCAGATCAGGCTGTCCCGCCCCGCCGCTGTCAGCACGGCCCTGGCCGGATCCCGGTGGAAAGTGTTCTTGCGATCGGAAAGAGCCACCGGGACCAGGTCCGCCAGCACCGAGGCCGCGTAGCCGCCGTCGGCCAGCGATGCGCGCCCGCCCAGAAACAGCAGGCCCCCGCCGCGGCGGTCTACAAAGAGCCGGATCAGTTCCTGCTGCGCTGGTGTGAAGTAGGAGGCCTCCACATTTACCAGAACCAGCCCTTCGTAGGCGAACAACTCCTCGGCCTTTCCGGGAAAACCCTGCTCCAATTCCTTGGCGTCCGAGACGCCCTGCCGGTAGATCTTGTTCTGCGTCGTGCGCGCCATGGAGATGAAATCCAGGCTGCGGTCTTCCTCCGCGGCGCGTCGGACGAACTTCAGCTCCCAACCCGGCTCGCCCTCGAAGTAGAGGACCCGCGGCTTGGACGACTCGACGTTGACCAGCCTCATAAGCGAGTTGTTGTTCTGGTTCTCTTCCCCGTCGAGCTTATCCACCGCGATGGCCAGCGTCCTGGCGCCGGCGATGCCGGCGTCGAACGCAACGGACTCGGTCTGCGGCTCGCCGCTGCCTCGCAGAGTGACCTCCTGCGAGGCGAGCAGCTTCGCGCCATCGGAGATCTTCAACTGGACCTTGCGGTTCTGAAAGCCGAACTGGCGCAGGGTAACCTGCGCGCTCAGGCGTGAATCGGCCAGGGTGCGCGGAGGCACCACAGCGTCGGTGATCTCGATGTCTTTCTCCGGAGCGAGGCGGCCGATGCCCACGGTGTGCACGGGAATCCTGTAGCGCCGGATCTCCGCGATGGTCTCCCGGTCGATTCCACCGCTGTTGTCGGCCCCGTCGCTCACAAGCACCACGGCGCCGACGGGCAGGCTGGCGGCCTCCGAAGCGACCTGCTTCAACGCGTCGCTGATGCGCGTTACTGGCGCCGCGCCCGTAACCTGGTCGGCCTTCTCGACGCGTTCCAGCGTCCGGCCGAAGCGGTACAGGCGCACCTGGAACTTCTCCTCCAGCGCCGAGAGAAGTCCTCCGTTGAGCGTGGACCTGGCGGTCTCCAGGCGGGTCTTGCCATTCTCGGAGAGCGACATGCTCCGGGAGTCGTCCACCACCACGGCGACCACGTTCTGCTGCGGCTTCAACGTGGCCACGCTCAGAGCAGGGTGCCAGAGCATGGTGAGCAACAGCGCCGCCAGGCAGCACTGAAGGGCCCAGATCGCCACGGGACGCCAGCCCGCCAGCCCCGCCGGCATCCGCCCGCGCCGCCGCCACAGCACGAAAGCGAGCAGCGCGCAGGCGAGCGCAATGGCCACCGGCAGGACCCACACCGGCCACCGGGCCAGGAAGACGAACTCCCCCTTGGCGAATACGGCCGGCGAATATTTGAAGAGGAATTCGAACATCGAACAGGCTCCCGGTCCCCCGGGCTAATGGGTCATGGAGTATACGACGTAGTTGACTCCGATCCGGTAGGCCAGCGAGGCGTAACGTTCCGGGTAGGCAGGGTCGTCAGCCCACTCCCAGGCGTCGCCCAGATCCATGTTGTGACAGATGGCGACCATGATGCGTCCCTGGTCGTCGTAGATCCCCCGCCAGCGGGGCACGATGCCGTCGCGTTCGTAGGTCACGCCGTCGTAGAGGGCGGCCAGGCCCGGCACCTGGAACCGCTCGTCAAGGTCGTAGATCACGTGGAAGATGGGGTCCTTGTTTTCGATCTCCACCACGGGCCGGTCGGGAAAGACCCGCGACATGCTGGCCATGAAGACCTCCCATTCAAACGTGCCGTGGAAATCGTCCACCATCAGGAAGCCGCCGCGCAGCAGAAACTCCCTGAGCTTGGCGGCCTGCGCGTCGGACAGGTGCCACTGCCCGACTTCCACCGCGTAAATGAACGGGTAGTTGAACAGGTCGTCACCGTCCAGATCAACCACGTGTTCCTTGGAGCGGGCGTGCACCCTGGTCAGACGCCTCAGGCCCTGAAGGAACTGGCGGTCGTTTTTGGGGTAGTCTGTCGTCCACGAGCTTCCGCCACGTCCGCCGAACCCGCCAAAGGCGCGCCGGCCGGCCGACGGATACATCAGCCGGGCGTAGACGAACTCGGTCTTTTCGTTGGCGTCGGCTGGCTCTGGAACCCAGTTGTCGCCGAATCCCCCGCCCGGGAATCCCCGGCTGCGGCGCTGCCAGGCGAAGGTGGTGCAGAGACTCAGAAGAAAGGCCACGACCAGCAGCAGTGCTATTCGCGAACGCATCAGCCACCCCACCCGATTGCCTAAAAGGATAGCACACGCCACCCTTCATGGATTCAGACGAGCGGGCCGGCCTGGAATGTTACCGGCCGCCGCCAAATCGTGCCGCAAAGAGCCGCGCCCGGTCTGGTATGCTGGGTTTACCGTAGTCCTTGATTCATTTCATGCACACTCATCCAATGGGGCCTCGTGCCCGCATCCTTCTGTCTTCGGTCTTCGGTCCCTACGCCCGGGACGATCAGTATGGCAGCCGCTCCATCAACCCCATGGAGCTATACCACAACCAGGTGACACGGGCGCAGGGCGCCTTCAGCCTGCGCATGTTCCACCGCTCCTGGGGCATCATGATGATCCAGGAGAACGTCTCCGCCCCGACCACGGTTCTGGACTTCCCCACGCGGGAGGCCTTCGAGAGAGAGTTGACCAGCCACCGCTACGACGTGGTGGGGATATCCTCGATCATCGTGAACGTCGGCAAGGTGCGGGAAATGTGCGGGATGGTGCGCCGCCTGTCGCCCCATTCCACCATAGTGGTGGGCGGGCATGTCGCGGCCATCCCCGGACTCAACCGGATGATCGACGCCGACCACATCGTGCGCGGCGAAGGCATCTCCTGGATGCGGCGCTATGTGGGCGACGACCCGGCGGCCCCCATACGCCATCCCCAGATCGTGTCCGGCTACGGCACGCGCGTGATGGGCTTGCGCATGCTGGACGCCGACAGATCCACGGCGGCCACCATCATCCCCTCGGTGGGCTGCCCCATGGGCTGCAACTTCTGTACGACATCGGCGTTCTTCGGCGGCAAGGGAAACCAACTGGACTTCTACCCGAGCGGACGCGAGCTGTTCGACGTGATGTGCCAGGCGGAGGCGGGGCTGAAGGCGCGCGCGTTCTTCATAATGGACGAGAACTTCCTGCTCAACCGCCACCGCGCCCTGGAACTGCTCGACTGCATGCGGCGCGAGAACAAGAGCTGGGCGTTCTACGTCTTCTCCTCGGCCAACGCCATCGCCCGCTACACGATGGAGCAGCTTGTCGAGCTGGGCATCTCCTGGGTGTGGATGGGGCTGGAGTCTCCGCACTCCAGCTACAGCAAGCTGAAAGACTCCGACACGATGCGCCTCGCCGCCGACCTGCGCAGCCACGGGATCAAGCTGTTGGGGTCCACGATCGTGGGGCTCGAGCACCACACTCCGCAGAACATCGGGCCGGAGATCGAGCACGCCGTGGCGCACGATACCGACTTCCACCAGTTCATGCTGTACACGCCCGTGCCGGGGACGCCGCTGTATGAGCAGATGTCTGAACAGGGACGCATGCTGGCCGAAGTAGACTTGGCCGACATACACGGCCAGTACAAGTTCAACTTCGAGCACGCCGCCATCTCCCGCGACGAGTCCAAGCGGCTGCTGGACTGGGCCTTCCACCTGGACTTTGAGAAGAACGGCCCCAGTCTCTACCGCATCTTCAGGACGACGCTGGAGGGCTGGCGGCGCTACAAAGACCACCCCGAGCCGCGCGTGCGCGTGCGTATTCACTGGGAGGCGCGGCAGTTGAGGAGCATCGCCGCTGCCTGCTTGTGGGCCATGGAGCGCAGCATGCAGCGCACCAACAAGGCCTTGCAAGAGAGAATCCGGGCGCTGCGGCGGGAGGTTGAGAGGGAGTTCGGCATTGTCAGCCGGATGGCCTCGGCGCTGGCGGGCCCGGTCCTGCTGTGGACCTCGCGGATGGAGGAGCGGCGCCTGGCCCGCGGCTTCACCTACGAGCCGCGCACCGTCATCGAGCGCCGCAACTGGCTCGAGGCCGAAACATAAGGGGCACGCCGCCGAGGCTCCCCTACGGCACTTCCTCCGGCAAGACGTGAAACCCGTTCTGCTGTGCCGCCTCTCGCAGCCGTTCATCCAGGCAGAGGAACGCGCGCTCCGTGGTCTGCTCCTCGCACCAGATGAGCGCCGCCGCAAGCTGCAGCGCATCCGCGGCCCTCAGGTCGTGTGAAGAGAGCAGTCTTCTGGCCCTTTCCCTCACTGCGCCGGCAGGCTGGACCTCGGTCCAGGCGGCCTCCAACTGCTTCAGCACGTGGAGAGCCTGCCGTTTACCGGGGCCGCTCAACTGTCCGGCCCGGTGACGCCGTTCCAACGCCGAGCAGCATTCGACAACGCTGCCCCACCAGACCACCGGCGCTCCTCCGCTTCGCAGCAGGCGTCGTGCCGCCGCGGACGCAGGCTCCTCCACCAGGAGCGGAATCAGGGCCGAGGAATCCCAGAAACTCACCGGCTCGTGTCCCGCTCCGAGATCAGCGCCTTCCGGACTTCAGCCTTCGGATCGGCCGGCCGGGGCGCCCTCCACAGTCCGCGCGGCAACTTCCCTTGCCCAACCCGCACCAGGCCCCGAGCCTCCATGCGGCGCAGCCGGTCCCCCTCGGGCTGGACGGAAGGCGGAAGGGGGACGAGCTTGGCTATGGGCTTGCCGCGCTCGATGACGAGCAGCTCCTCGCCGGACTTGACGGCGGCGAGGTACCGGCTCAAAGAGGCTTTCAGCTCCGCGATCGCTGCGCTCTTCACGACTACTATAGTCTATTTCATGTGACCAGAAAGGTCAAATGCACTGATCGAGCCGTCTCCCATCTCCCCCCGGCGTGTACTACGGAATCTTCCCAGGTTGGGGGGGCAGCGTGCCTCCATTGCAGTTAAGGGGAATTAGGATTCCCGCAAAGGAGGAAACGGCGTTGGCCCGAGTGCTCCTCCTAGTCGCAGTGATAGTGGCCTGTGTGCCTCCGGCGAATGCTCAAGTCGCTGCCCAGGCGCCCGCGATCCAGGCCGGTCCATCGGACTACCTGCTTTTCCGGTTCTTCTTCGCTCACGTCCTATCCGTGGTGTCTTTCGCGGATGACCTCAAAGCCGCGGGCAAGGACGACGCTGCGGCCCGCGCCAGGTTCAAGGACGCCGCCAGGCTGGCCGACACGGAGGCGAAGCTGCTTAAGAGCGCGGCAGCCAGATGCAGCGCCGATCTGGACGCCCACGCCCGCACCGAGGTCGCCACCGCGGTGCAGAACGTGAGAGCCCAACACCCCGGCGTCTCGCGGGCTTCCGATCTGCCCCCGGCCGCGGCCGCTCAACTAAACGCCGTCCAAGCGCTGAAGGCGGCTTTGGGGCCGGACCGGTTCCAGAAGCGCGCGAGACTGGAACTCGAGTTATGAGCCCTACGCCACGCAGGCCATGGCTCAGGCCACGGCATTCCTTCAGCCCGGGAACGCTTTCTATTCGATGGAAGGGCTCCACTACGTCATCGTCGATTGGCTCCATATCAGTCCAGTTCGTACGCCGGCTACTATAACTCCGACCCGTCAGCGCAGCCTCCGTACATCTACGGCATCAATCCCAACATGGGAGTGAGCACGGCGCCCGGCTACATCGAGATTTACGGGGCCCACCTGGCGCCTCCGGGGACCACTCCGCAGGTCTCGATGACCGGGGCCAATCTGTGGATCGTCTACCAGAGCGATAATCAGATCAACGTGTACTACAACTACGTGAGCCTGAGGCAGCAGTGGTTGTCAGGGACAGCCAACCGCGCCAGGGACGCGGGGATGAACGCCTGGGTGACGGTGTCGCCCTACGCGCCGAGCCAGCAGGTCACGGTGACGGTGACCTCCAACGGCTACTGGGGCAACCCCTGGATGCCGCAGTACCCGAGCCAGCCCCGCTCCGGCTCCTCCACGGCCATGGTACAGGCGGCGCAGCCAGCGACGGCCTCTGTCCTGTCGGCCAGCATTCCGGAAGATCGCATCAGGGTCGTGCTCTCGCCGGCGGGCACGTCTGGCACGCTGACCGTGGAGCTGCCGGGCGGCACGAACCACACGGTCTGCCAGGGCGGGCGCGGGGGCGGCATCCCAGTGGGTCCATACGGTGTGACCTCCAGCGCCGCCGGAGACTGAGATATCGACGTCTCCCTTCGGGGGATGAGCCAAGCCGTTGCCTGCCCCTTGCATCGACCGCCCGGTCGGGCAACAACACTGCCGGTGTGTGTAAGGACCCGGTATCCGCTACCCCGCCTTTTTACAGCACGATGATGGTGTCGATGGGGTCCAGCGCACCGGCCGGGCGCGCGCCCCTGGGGTGTACTACCAGCCCACCGGTTTGCCTTTGTTCTGCTCGTCGAGCCAGGCCTGTAATGGCGCGAAATAGTCGCGGATGGCGGTGGCGTCCATGCGGTCCTGCCCGGTGAGCGCCTTGAGCGCCTCGGGCCACGGACGGCTCAGGCCCATCTCCATCATCGCCTGGAGACGCTTGCCGGCTTCCTGGTTCCCGTAGATGGAGCAGCGGTGCAGCGGCTCCTTGCATCCGGCGGCATCGGCCAGCGCGCGGTGGAACTGAAACTGCAGCACGTGCGCCAGAAAGTAGCGCGTGTAAGGGACGTTGGCCGGAACGTGGTACTTGGCGCCCGGGTCGAAGTCGGCCTCGCTGCGCTCGATGGGCGCCGCAACGCCCTGGTACTTCTGACGCAGTTCCCACCAGGTCTGGTTGTAGCGGTCCGGTGTGATCTCGCCCGAGAATACCTTCCAGCGCCACTGGTCGATGAGAATCCCGAACGGAAGGAAGGCCACTTTCTCTAGCGCGCGGGAGAGCAGCAGGCCGATGTCCCTGGAGGGGTCCGTGGGCTTCCCCAGGAAGCCCAGCTTGACGAGGTACTCGGGTGTCATCGAAAGTGCGATGGTGTCGCCCAGGGCCTCGTGGAACCCGTCGTTGGCGCTGTCGCGAAACAGCATGGGCTGGCGGTTGTAGGCGCGCTGGTAGTAGTTGTGCCCCAGTTCGTGGTGTATGGTTATGAAATCCTCGCCGGTTGGCTCAATGCACATCTTGATGCGGAGGTCATCCACGTTGTCGACGTTCCAGGCGCTGGCGTGGCAGACCACCTCGCGGTCGCGTGGCTTGGTGAACAGCGAACGCTCCCAGAAGGTCTCCGGAAGCGGCGCAAAGCCGAGCGAAGTGAAGAAGCGCTCCCCATAGCGCGTCATTTCCAGCGGGTCGACCTTCCGGCTGCGGAGGACCGCCGTGAGGTCAAAGCCGGGGCCGGCGTTCCTGGGAGCCACCAGGGGATAAACGTTATCCCAGGACTGCGCCCACATGTTGCCCAGCAGGTGCGCGGGGATGGGGCCGGATGCGGGGACAGCCGCCGCGCCGTACCGCTCCCGCAGCCGGCCGCGCACGTAGGCGTGCAGCGAAACATAGAGCGGGCGGACTTCCTCCCACAGCCGGTCGACTTCCCGCGCGAACTCCTCAGGCGCCATGTCGTACTTGGAGCGCCACATGGCCCCGGTGTCGGCGAAGCCGATTTCGCGGGCGCCTTTATTGGACAGCTCCACGAAGCGCTGGTAGTCCTTCCGCATGGGCGCGCCCACCGCCCGCCATCCGCGCCAGACGCTCAGCAGCTCAGCGGGGTTGCGGCTCTCGGCCATGACCTTGGCCGCCTGGTTGATGTCAAGGCACCGGGCGGGGTCCTTCTCCCCTTCCGGGCAGGCGCGGCCTTTGCCGTAGGCGGCCTCCATGCCGGCGGCCAGGCGCGTGATCTCCTCGCTCTCCTTGGGGTCGGAGGGCGCCGCCATGGTCAGTGACAGCTTGAGGAGCTTCATTTTGCGCTCAAGTTCGACCGGAAGCTGCACGCCCTCGAACCGCGTGGAGTCCTTGACCCGCGCCACCATGGCGTCGATGAGCCGCTGGTTGGCGCGCGCGGCGAGCATCTCCGTATCCCCGGTGATGTAGGTGGCCTGGACCCAGGCGGCGCGGCTGGCCTCTTCGCTGAGGGCGAGCAACTGCGCCTCGGTCTCCTCCATGAAGACGCGGGCGTCCTCGGCCGTGGGGCGCCCCGCGCAGCCGGCAAGGGCGAAGGACAGGGCGGCGAGCGCAGCCATGGCGCCAGCAGATCGTGTCATGTGTCGGGCTCCTGTTCTTCCCACTATAGTGTTGAGCGCTTCGGGCCGCTACCAGCGGCGCGGGCGGATTCCTCACGGCGGCAGTCCGCTGACCGGACACCGCCGGCCCACGCCGGCAGCTAAGTCCTTGCGTGGCAAGGAAGGATCGGTGGCTGGTGCCGTGCAACTGTTCGGGGGATGACGTTCAGGTATATCCTACTGCTGGCCCCCCTGCTTGCCTGGGGGCAGGCGGCGCAGCCGGGCGACGCCCCCCAGCCGCAACCCTCCGCCGAACTGTTGCGCCGGGCGATTGAGAGTTTCAAGGTCCGGACAGGCGATCTGGGCATGCGTTCCGGGATCGTGGACAAGGCCGCCGCCAAACGGCCGCCCACCCGCTGGCACGGGCGGATTTTCTGGAACCTGCGCAACGACGTCCTGGACGCCGTCCCCCACGAGGTCACACAAACCGGCGGAAACAAGGGCATTCTGCGCCGTAACCAGTACGGTTTCTCGCTGTCCGGACCGGTGATCATCCCCAGGCTCCTCCGCGCCAGCCACCGCACGTTCTTCACAGTGACATTTGAGGGGGTTCGGGAGAACCAGGGCAGATCGTTCCTGGAGACCATAGCCACCCTCGCGGAGCGGACCGGCGACTTCAGCCAAACCGTCGACACCGCCGGCGCGCTGCTGCCGATCTTCGATCCTCAATCCACGCGCGCCAATCCTGAGTTCGACCCCTCCAGGAGAATCTCCCTGCTCAATCTGCAATACCTGCGAGATACCTTCCCGGGCAACCGCATTCCGTCCAACCGGCTCGATCCCGTTGCTTCCGGGGAGCTCGCCCACTACCCACGGCCCAACGCGGCCATCGGTCCGTACTTCCGCAACAACTACACCAACTACACGCCAGAGCGCAACGAGGCTGACGGATTGCGCGCCCTGCTGGATCATACCGTCAGCGACCGCCAGCGGGTGTCGGTCGGCATCAGCATTTCCAACGGCTTCCTGGGACCGGCCCAAGTATACGATTCGGCCGCCAGCCCGAGCCGCCCCGGCCGCCGCGAACGGGCCCGCGGGGCGAGCCTGAGACACACCTTCACCTTCTCCCCCAACAGCGTCAACTCTTTCCAGGTCGAGGCGGAAACCGAGAGCTCCAGGGCCGGGGACGCCTCCGGCGCCGGTCCGTTCCCCCGCTACTCCTTTTCCCCCTACCTCGGGATGGGGCGCCGCGAGCCGGCTTCCCGCTCGTCGCGTACCGACGTCGAGATCGAGAACGGCTTTTCCCTTCGCCGCGGGGCGCACCGGGTGCGCGTGGGGGGAGCAGTGGAATGGGACGTAAACAACGACTACGAGCCCGAATACCCGGCCGGCTTCTTCCTGTTCAGCAGGGGTCTTACGAGCCTCCCTGGAATCGTGAACACAGGCCACTCTTTCGCCACATTCCTGTTGGGGATGGTTGACGGCGCCGAGAAGACCTTCGTTGGGCATCCCTCCTACTGGCGCCAGCTGGAATGGCGCGTGGGAGCGCAGGATGAATGGCAGGTGCGGCCCGGCCTGACCGTTTCTTTCGGGGCGCTTCTGGAAGCATCCCTGGCGCGGGCCGAGAAATACGACCGTCAGTCCACGGTGGATCTGGCCGCGCCGAACCCCGCCGCCGGCAGGCCCGGGGCGCTGGTGTTCGCCAACCGTAACGGCTATGGCAGGCGGCTTCAACCCGCGTGGTACATGTTTCAGCAGTCCGTGGGCTTAGCCTGGAGCCCGTTTGCGGATTCGCGGACGGTTCTGCGGCTGGGGATGGAGCGCAGCATGGAGGGCCATGATTCGCAGGGCGGCCAGTGGGGGACGCAAGGCTTCAACGCCATCGCCACGTATTTCACGCAGAACCCGCAACTGGCGCCGGCGGCCGTTCTCCGCCACGGCCTGCCCCCCTTGTCCACACCCCTGCCTGATCTGCGTCCGGAAGCGGCCAATGACACCGACGCCCACCTGCTGGATCTGTCGGGACGCGCTCCGGCGTCGCACTCCTATACGCTGTCGCTGGAGCATCCGCTGAGCCGGACGCTCGTGGTTCGCGCCGGCGCCGGGTTCACCCACGGCTGGAACCGCGGCGCCGACGACGGCGCCAACCCGAACGCCATCCCGCTGGAGGCCCTTCAGTACCGGGACATGCTGTACAGCGAGGCGTTCAACCGCTCTCTCCGGCCCTATCCTCAATACCGCCGGTTCAGCCTCAACGAGTTCTACGTGGGCAGCGAGCGCGGCGGCTCCTTCGATCTGAGCGTGGGGAAAAGGACCCCCCAGGGACTGTCGCTGCAATTCCAGTACGAGTTCTCCAGACGCATGGACAACTACGACGGCGAACTACAGGATTACTACCACCGCGAGAAGGAGTGGGCGCTCAGCGACATCAGCCCTCATCGGGTTTCTGTGCAATACATGTACGAACTGCCCTTCGGCCCGGGCAAGTCCCTCTGGACCACCGGATGGGCGGGGACAATTCTCGGAGGATGGGCGATCAGCGGGACCAGCACCTACTCGTCGGGAGAGCCGCTGGAGTTGCGCGCCCGCTTCAACAACACGGGCGGGGTGGTCCGTGATCTGTACGTGAACGCCGTTGACGGCGTGAGCGCCCACGTGCCGCAGCGGGGACCCGAAAGATGGTTCAACGCCAATGCATTCGTAAATCCGCCGGACTTCACCATCGGCAACGTGTCCCGCCGGCATCCGAGCCTGCGGGGCCCCTCCCGCCAGAACCACGACCTCGGCCTGGCCAAGCGCTTCCGGCTGTCCGCCGAGCGTGAAGTGGAGTTTGTAGGCACGGCGCTGAACTTCCTCAACCACGCCAACTGGAACCAGCCGGATGTGGAGATCGGCTCGCTGGCGTCTCCCAATACGAATGCGGGCCGCATCATCGGGTCGCGGGGCGGAAGGATCATGCAACTGGGATTGAGGTTTTCATTCTGAAATGCGTAACGCACTGACATGTCTGATGCTGGCTGCCCTGGGGGCGGCGCCCGCGCTGATCGAAGCCCGGACGCTGCGCGTGGCGGCCTGGACGCGGGCAGACCGCGTGCTACAGGCGGACGGGCTGACCGCCCGCGTCAATGGTGAACCGGCCCCGGTCGTCCGGCTGCAAGGCCCGGGAGAGGCGCTGATGGTTCTGCTGGTGCTGGACCTGGTCGGAGACCTTAACAAGATAGAACTCGCGAGGGAAGGACTCGTGAGCGCCTTCTCGAAAGCGCCGCGGAACCTCCACCTGGGAATCCTGCGCGCGCCGGGCGGGCTGAGGGTCCTCCTGGACCCTACGGACGATCATCACGCCATGGCGCGCGCGATCCGCGGCTTCCCGGTGAGCGGCGCCCCGGCGCTGCTGGAGACCATCACCGGCGCTTCGGGCCTGGCGGACTCCATCATCTCGGATTCGCCAGCGCGCGTCGCCGTGCTCTATGTGACCGACTCGGAAATCAGGAACTACCGCGAGGACTTCTCCAACCCCGTGGTCAACGAGAGTGATGACCGCGATCTGAGCCGCCGGTTTCCGGAGGGCCTCGTGCGGGACCGCGTCGCGCGCCTGTCCGCGATGCTGGCCGCCAGCCAGGCTCCTGTCTTCGTGGTTCACCTGAGCTACAAGACCGACCGGCTCGACGAGGCCTATCAGAGCGGCATTCTCCAGCTTGCTTCAACCACCGGCGGAGCCGCCGTCTTCTGCCGCTCGGACGCCGAGATACCGGAAGCGATCCGTGACATGACCGGCCGGATCGTTTCTCACTACGCGGTCGACATCCAGGCGCCATCGGGCAGCCGGGGCCCGTTGTCCGTGTCCTTGGAGGCGGCCGCGGCAGGGGAACTGGACTACCGCAGCCGGTACCACTAACGTCCGCTCGCTCAAGCTCGCGGTTCGCTGCGATGCCGGGCGCGGAACCGCGGCCCGCTCCTCAGCCGAGGTCGAACTCCCTGATCTTGTCATACAGCAGGCGGCGGTTGATTTGCAGCAGCGCCGCCGCGCGTGTCCTGTTGCCTCCGGCCTGCGCGAGTCCGCGCTCGATCAGACTGCGTTCGACGCGCCTGATGATCCTGTGGTAGCCCTCGCCGAGGTCGACGCGGTCAAGCGGATCGCCGGCCGGCTGCTGGGCCGCGGCCAGGCACCCCTCATCTATCAGGCCGCCCGGGCTGAGTATGAGCGCCCGTTCCAGCGCGTGCTCCAGTTCCCTGACGTTGCCCGGCCAGCTCCGCGACTGCAACACCCGCACGAGGGCAGGGGTCAGAACGGGCGCGGGAATCCTCAAGCGAGCCGCGCAACGGCGGAGGAGGACTGCCGCCAGTTCAGGAAGATCGTCAATCCTCTCCCTGAGTGCGGGGACGCGCAGCGAAACCACGTTCAGGCGGTAGAAGAGATCCTCGCGGAAAGCCCCTTTCCGCATCTCCGCCTCGAGGTCGCGGTTGGTGGCGGCGATCACCCGCGCGTCGACCGGCAGCGCCTGGTTGGACCCCAGCCGTTCGATCGTCCCCTCTTGCAGCACCCGCAGCAGCTTGCCCTGGGTGGCCGGCGACAGCTCGCCAACCTCGTCCAGGAAGATGGTGCCGCCGCCGGCGTATTCGAATTTGCCGATGCGGCGCTGGGTCGCCCCCGTGAACGCGCCGCGCTCGTGGCCGAACAACTCCGCTTCCAGCAGCGTCTCAGGTATGGAGGCGCAGTTGACCACCACCATGCGCCGCCCGGAGCGCGGGCTGTGCGCGTGGATGGCGCGGGCGACCAGTTCCTTCCCCGTGCCTGACTCGCCGCAGACCAGGACCGTGGAGTCGGTGGGAGCGGTCTGTCCGATCAGCTTGTACAACCGCCGCATGGCCGGCGAGTTGCCGACCATCCCGCCGCCCAGGGCCGAGTCCTCCTCGGAGCGGTACGCCTCGAGTTCCATCAGGCGGCGCCGGTTCTCAACCGCACGCTCGACCTGAATCATCACTTCGTCGAAATTCAGGGGCTTGGTGAGGTAGTCGAAGGCTCCGAGCGCCATCGCCTCGATGGCGACCGAGCTCGATCCGTAAGCCGTCATCAACAGCACCGCCGGCGGGTGACTCTGAGAGCGCAGCTCGCGCAGAACCTCGATACCGTCTTTGCCGGGCATCCGGAAGTCCAGCAATGCCGCGTCTACGACGCTGGAGGCGAGCACAGCCAGCGCCTCCGGCCCGTCGCCGGCCTCCATCACACGGTATCCCTCATCCTCCAGCAGCGCCCGCAGGGACCCGCGGGCTTGCGCCTCATCCTCGGCGATCAGTACCGACGCTTTCCGTTTCACTGGGCGTGCCCCTTGCGGCGGGTATTGTGACAACGAACTCGGTTCGCCCCGGGGCGGAGGAAAACTCCAGTGTGCCGCCGTGGCTGATCACGATCTCTCGCGAGACGGATAAACCCAGCCCCACGCCCTCGGGCTTCGTCGTGAAGTAAACATCGAAGATGTGCGGCTTGGCCTCTTCCGGGACTCCCCTTCCGTGGTCGGCCACCCTGACGGTAATCCAGCCAGAACTCGAATCCGCAGTCACCTCTACATTGTCGCCGCTCGGCGAGGCGTCGATGGCGTTCAACAGCAGGTTGATGAGGACCTGCTGCAACTGCGGCCCGTCCACGTCCGCCGCCAGCGGCGAACCGGAGCGCTGCGCCACCGTAATCCTCACATCCTTCCGGCGGGCCTGCTCTCCCACCATCTGGACCGCCTGTTCGATCAGGGGCATGGGGTCCTGGACCTGCCGCTCGGCCGGCGCGGGCCGCCCGAACGCCAGCAGGCGTCCGACGATCCGGTCGAGGCGATCCACCTCACGGGAAGCCCCGCTCACCTCCTGCCCTGTGGCGGTCCCCTTGGCCAGGCGGCGGCTCAGCAACTCCAGAGAGAGCTTCAGCGAGTTCAACGGGTTACGGATCTCATGCGCCACTCCCGCCACGGCCCGGCCAAGCGCCGCCAACCGGTCCTGGCGGCGCAGTTCGGTCTCAAGCGCCAGCCTCCGGCCGGCCATCTGGTTGATGGCGCGGGCGATTTGTCCGAAGTCTCCGCGTCCCTCAGGCAGCCGGTGCCGGAAGTCAGCCTCGAGTGCGGCCAACCCGCGCCGCACCGATCCGACGCCGGCGTGCAAGGAGTACCAGACCGAGACCACGGCCGCCATGCCGAGCAGCGCGGACAAGACCAGCCCCGCCAGAAGCCACCTGCGTTGCCGCACCACCGGGTCACGGAGCCCGGTAAGCTGGCGAACGGACCACGCCACCGCCACGCCGAACTCCGACGGTGAAGCCGCCGCCACCAGGCTGTCCAACCCGTGTTCCATGGCCAGCCCGGCCGTTCCCGCCGACCGGCTCGCCTCGCGGCACACTCTGCCGATCAGGTCCTTCATCTGGGCTGTCAGCGGGCCGCCGGATGCGCCCAGCACCTCTGCCGAGTCCACCAGAAAATAGCCGCCCTGCACCAAGGGGTAAGCGCGGAGCACGGTCTCAGAGAGGCCCCGCAGCGACAACTCCCGCATCTCGGGTGGAAGCAGTGACAGCGGATCCTCGGGAACGAACGCCTCCCGCTGGTCGTATTGGAGGCGCAGTTCCTCGCTGGCCGACGCCACCTGCCGCTGCGCGTCTTCTACCCGCTGGCTTTCGGTCTGCGAGATGACATCTATTATGAGAAAGGCGGCCAGGCTGAGCATCGCCACGGAGGCCAGAGCAATGATGAAGAACTGTATGCGCAGAGGGAAGCTCATGGCAGGCGCGGCGGGTCCGGGATTCGGACAGCGGCCTGGGCCAGAGCCTCAAGCGCGCGCACCACATAGCCGGCGGAGTCGGCCAGAGCCTTGGCCCGGCGATACTGGCCCCCGTCGTACGCCCGCCGGGCCTGCTGGTAGAGAGACCGGGCAAGCATGGTGAACTCGGCCGCGTTGGCTTCCTTGGCCTGCGCGGCGAAGTAGTCCGCCTGCTGCACACGGAAGTAGTCGCTCTCCAGCGCCCGCGCGGCGTCGCCCCGGCCGGTCTTGTCGCGCTGATCCTCCCGGCGCGCTTGAAAGACCCGCTCGCTGGCCTTGAGCAGCGCATCGGCTGCGCCGGCAACCCGGTCGAACAGGTACCGGTCGTCCGGAACGCGCCTGGCCCGTTCCACGAGGGCGGCAGCCTGGTTGTGCATCCAGCGCTGTTCGCCGGTGGGCTCAGCGTACCTGAGCCGCCGTTCCAGTTTCTCGCTGAGGTCCGCCAGTCTCTCGCGCTGCCCGCGATCGCGCCGGTCCCGCTCACCGGCGGCATCTGCGGCCGCCGGGGCGAGAAGGCTGAGAGCGACCATGATCAACGCCAGCTTCACCTGCCCTCTTCCGGGATAGCAGAATCTCCGCCTTCGGTAAAGCGAAGAGGCGGAGCGGCCCGGCATGCCATCTCCAGGAGCAGATCGGGATCCGTTCGCTTGGATACTGGAATCAGTTGGATACAAGCCACGTCCGTAAGTGTTGTCCCCGTGAGGGGCACCTCCCTGTAAAGAAACCGCCCCGCTGCCGACGGGCCCTTACTTGAGGAATCTCGACAGGTCCACGGGCAGGAACTCGGCCCGGCGGAACTTCTCCTTCATGGCGTAGGGAACCGTGCAGTCGAAGACAGTCTTGCACGAGGTCCCCGGCGCCGGAATCGACGGGCTGAACTCCGGAGATTGCGACGGGTCCAGCGGATGGCAGCGCACCCCGGGGATGAAGACCGTGCTGCGGTCGCCCTGGTAGCGCGTGGTCATGGCCCAGAGTACGTCGTTGGTATCGAAGATGTCCACGTCCTCGTCCACCAGGATGACATGCTTCAGTTCGGAGAACGCTGCGAACGCCGTGAGCGCCGCCTGCCGCTGGCGGCCTTCGTCGCTCGGGGCGCGCTTGCGGAACTGGAGTATCGCCAGGTACTTGCCGCCGCCGGAGGAATGGCAGTAGACGTTCACTAGCCGGCCGGGCATGCTGTTCTCTACCAGCCTCAGGATACTGGCCTCGGTGGGGATGCCGACCAGGTTGGTGTGCTCCTCGCCGGGGCCGATGATGGTCTGCAAGATGGGCTTCTCGCGGTGCGTGACGGCGGTGACCCGGATCACGGGAAGCTCGGGCTGCGCCGCGCCCAGGTAGCCGGGGAACTCGGGCATGGCATGTCCTGTCAACGTCTGCGCGTCCTCGCGCACGCGCTCGCCGGGCAGGATCTCGCCTTCCAGAACGATCTCGGCCCGCGCTATGGCCTTGGCCGCCACCGTAACGCATTCCGTTAGTTCCACACCGCGGCGGCGCAAGCCCCCCGCAATGGTCAGTTCGTCCACGCCGAGAGCGGTCGTGGGCGGCTCGAAGCAGGAGGCCAGGTAGATGGCGGGGTCCAAGCCCATGCTTATCGAAACCGGCAACGCCCGGCCGGCCTTCTCGGCCTTGATGCGGAACTGGTCGATGTGGCGCCCCGGCACGAAGTACACGCTCAGGCGGTCCGGACCCTGCACGCAGAGGCGGTGGATGGTTACGTCGGATTCCCCGGTCTCGGGGTCCTCGGCCCGTAACAGGCCCATGTTGAAGTAGGGACCGGCGTCGGCGAGCGTGTTGGTCGGCGCGGGGATCAGCGTCCTTAAGTCGAAGGGAGGGCGGATGACCACCTGCTGGCAGGGCGCGCGTCCGGCCGGCACCATGACCGGAGTGACCGGATGGCGCAGAGCCTCCAGCAAATCGAACGGCAGGCGCTGGATCGTGCTCGCGACCAGCAGGGCCGTGCGCTCACGGCTGGCCAGCACGCCCACCACCACCGGCATGTCGTAGCCCTTGACGTTCTCAAAGAGCATGGCGGGCCCGATGCGTGTGGGGGGCGCCAACGGCGGCCCGGCGCCGACCAGTTTGTAGACGCCGGCCAACTCCGCCACCGGGTCCACCGGCTCGCGGGTCGAGACCAGTTGGCCCGGGATCGAGGCGAGAAAGTCGAGCGCCTCGCGAAGATCGGTGATGGAGGCCGCGGTGGTTGCCTGGTGCGATGTCATCTCAGGCCAGCAGTCTACTGCGGCGGTTCCCCGCAAGTCAACGCGTCTGAGCAGGCGTGTAACGTCCTGGTGACCCTTTTCGCCTCTGAAGTAGAGACTTGAGGAGAGACCGCCGATCGGACTGGGCGTGGCAGGGGCCGCGACATGTGCAGGTGAGGCTTTCCGTCGACATCTCAGATCACGGCATCCGGCCTGCGGCACCGTTGCATACCAGCCCGGCGAAGCGCCGGCAGTGCGGCAAGGCGAGGACTTCAAACGAGACCAGGAGGACAGTACATGAAAGATCCCGCCGTTGGAATCACACCCCGGTGCAGCACGGCGCCCGGGACGCCCCGTCGAGAGCTGCTGAGGCAGACGTTGTTGGCGGGGTTGGTACTCCCCCAAGTGCTTCGAGGCCAGCGCAGCCGGGGCAGGCGCCGGAACGTGGAGCTTTCCGACATACCCGCCTACCGCTACAAGACTCTGCCGGTAAGCAGGTTCCGGGAGCTTCAGGCGGAGTTCGACAAAGCTCTGGCGAGCCCGCTTTACACCCGCGAGAAGGCGTTTCGCGACCAGGTGGCGAAGTTGGGCTTCAGGATACCGGCGGACTTTCCGACTGCGAAATCGGCCGTTGTTGTGGCGGCATTCGCGAAGACCATGTACGTGAGGTTCACCTTGGACGGCGCGCAGATTCGTCTCGCCGTCCCCCCCCAGTACTACGCGGATGACATGAACGCCGCCAAGCTCCGCGGCATCGTGCAGACGGAGATCATCAAGAACACGGGAAGCCGGGTCGTCGACATTTCCGGCAGCGTGCCGCTTAAACTTCTGGCTGCCCGTAGCGGTCTCGGCCTTTATGGGAAGAACGGCCTGATCTTCGTCGATGGCATGGGGAGTTGCAACCTTCTATACGCATTTCTTACCGACCATGCCTTCCCCGAAGACGGCTGGACGCAACTGAACCTCCTGGGCCACTGCCGGCGCTGCGACCGCTGCATCCGGGGCTGTCCCACGGCTTCCGTCATAGACGGGCGTTTTCCCATAGACATCGACAGATGCGTCACGCTCTATAACGAGGGGCCCGGAGCGTTTCCGAATTGGATGTTACGCAGCAGTCACAACGCGTTGATGGGTTGCATGCCCTGCCAGGACACCTGCCCGGAGAACTTCGCCTACGCTCGGCTTTCGGGGATGCTGGAGGACGTCACCGAGGATGAAACCCGGAAGATATTGAAGGGTTTAGGCGACGACGCCCTGTTGAAATCGCTCCAGCGCAAGCTCAGGAACTTTCCGGCCACTGCGTCAAGGGACGTGTTTCCGATTCTGACCAGGAATCTGTCCGTGTTGATGCGATGACCGGGGCCGCAGCCGCCGGATCCGAGGCGTCTTGAAACACAAGTCATCTCATTCAATGGGCCGGATGCAACTCCTCCGCATCCTTTGCCAGGTCTTGTTTTTTGCCCTTTTCTTCGTGATGCTGCTACAGACGCGCTCGCGGGGGGAAGCTGCAATCGGCGCGGTGGAGAGGTTCTTCCACTTCGATCCTCTGCTTGGACTGACGACCACGCTGGCATCACGGTCGTTCCAGGCGGCCTACGGCTTGGCCCTGGTCACCGTTCTGGTTACCGTCCTGTTCGGCCGTTATGTGTGCGGCTGGATATGTCCGATGGGGTCCTTGCTTCATTTCTTCTCATTCCTGTTCGTGAAACTCAAGTGGATCAAGCTCACGATCGACAAAGGCCGGCATCTCCGCTGGAAATACCTGCTCCTTATATTTGTCCTCGTCGCCGGTGTGTTCACACTCAACGTTTCCGGGTATCTCGATCCGCTCTCCTTCCTTTACCGTTCGTTCGCCACCGCGGTTCTTCCAGCAGCCTCCATTTGGGCAGGAGCCGCGGCAGATCTTCTCCATCAAACGGGCGCGGCGTTCCCCGGCGAGCGCTGGAGGGACTTCTTTCAGGGCCTGATGATCAACACCACATTCCGGCAGGGGGTGGTGATCGGGCTGGCTTTTCTCGGAGTCATTCTATTAAACCTGGCGCGGCCACGGTTCTGGTGCAGGTACTTATGTCCGGCCGGCGCCATGCTCGGCGTTCTTGCCCGTTGGCACCTGGTCAAAGCGAAGACCGCCGACGACGGCTGTAATGGCTGCCGGCTCTGCTCTCACTACTGCCCGTCACAGGCGAGCATTCACCTCAGCGATCAATGGAAAAAGGCTGAGTGTTTCCACTGCTACAGTTGCGTCTCCAAGTGCCCGCAAGACGCGGTCCGTTCTCAGATGGCGCCAGCGGGGAACTCTGCCGGGGCGGGTCCGTCGCGACGCGAGATCGTCCTCGCTTCTGCTCTCGGGATTGCCGCCGCTCCTCTGCTCAGCATTTCCGGCTCGGAGCGCCAGTCGGGGAAGTTGATCCGGCCGCCCGGCGCGCTGAGCGAGCCTGAGTTCCTCTCTAAGTGCATCAGGTGCGGCGAATGCATGAAGGTATGTCCGACCAACGGACTGCAATATGCATTTAACGAAGGGAGCCTGCTGGCTTTCTGGACGCCGGTGCTGGCGCCGCGAATCGGGGGCTGCGAGTATGACTGCGTGCTGTGCGGCCAGGTCTGCCCGACCGGAGCAATCCGGGAAACGGCCGTGAAGGAGAAGCAGGAAATCAGGATCGGCGCCGCCTGGGTCCGCAGGGATCGATGTCTGCCCTATTCGCTTGGAGAACCGTGCCGCGTCTGCGAGAACAGATGCCCTACCTCTCCCAAGGCGATCACGATGGTGGACAGCGAAGTCATGACGCCGGAAGGAAGGATTCAGACTCAAGTCCCGGTTGTGGATCTGTCGCTGTGCATCGGGTGCGGCATCTGCGAAAACAGGTGTCCGGTGGAGGATGAACCCGGGATATACTGCACGTCCTACGGCGAGTCCCGTTCGGAAATCGACGTCCACGGCAAGCCTCAGGCGAAGCACGTTTCGACAGGCTGCGCGTCCCCGCCCCGTCTGGAAGTCGAACACCGCCCCGGCGCCTGAACAGACGCGTTGCTCTGAAGCGCGCGCTCAAACCGTCTCGTAGGGCTTCCGGCTGATCATCTCCCACTGTTCGCTCTCGGTATGGCGCCTCAGCCTCATCCGGTGAGGGCGGAAGATCTCGGCCGCCGAACGCGCCGGCATCGACCCGGGCCTCACCGCGTCGCGCACGAAGAAGGCATTCACGCCCGCCGAGTCCACCGCCGCCAGGCTGTAGCCTTTCGCCCGCCCCAGTTTCTCCAGCGCCCTGAGCGACGCTCCATGGTAGTACCCGCTCACGTGCGCCCGGTTGGCCGGGAGCCTCGGGTCGTAGGGAACCGTAACCGCCCGCTCTGGTCCCATCGAGGCGTTGTATTCAATGATCACCACATCCGCCGCCGCTTCCCGCGCCGCTTTCCAGAGCCAGTAATCCATGCCGTCCACATCAATCGAGAGAACGCCAAGTTGGCCGCCCCCCACCACATCATTCACGTTCTCCGCCGTGACGAGCGTGTGGCGCACCTCCACTCTGTTGCTTCGCCCGATCAACATCCGCTCCGCCAGTTTCCGCGCCGCGTCAGCCCTCTGCCGGTCTCCCTCCACCATCACCCCGTCCCAACCCAGCACGAAACCCAGCACGGCCGTGTTGCACTCCAGTCCGTCCTCGACGCCGATCTCAGCGAACGTCTTGCTCACCCCCGTCAACTTCGACAGAATTCCCAGCAGGATCCCATCCTCTCCGTTCTGGGAGAAGACCTGAAACTCGTTCCCCTCGCCGTGCGCCAGCAACTCTGGAAATCGCTCGCGCAGCACCGCCCGCGCCAGTTGCGCCCGCCTCGCCTCGGCGTCAAACAGCCGGTCGTCGATGTGAACCAAGCTGTTGACTCTTCACAACACGGACGGCGGCAGACACCGCCGCAGCCACGCCCTGTATTGCTTCATCTTCGCCCCAGCATACCCTAACAGCCCGCTGCGGAAGCCCTTCTAACGGCGCCCATGGCTCATCCCCAGCCGCTGGCGGACCAGGCGAGGAACCGAGTCTGAGGTGGGGACGCGCAGGACTTCGAAACCGGCCGCGCGGCCGCTGGCGGCGCCTGCTTCGGAATCCTCCACCACCAGAGCCGAGGTTACACCGAGCAGCCTGGCGGCCAGCAAGTAAGCGTCCGGCGCAGGCTTGTGGCGGGCCACATCCTCCCGGCAGACCACGACCTGGAAGTGGCGGCGAATTCCGGCCCTTTCAAGCAGCGGCTCGATCTCCCGCCTGGCGCTGGATGTCACCACCGCCAGTTTGTAGCCGTGAAGGGATTCCAATAGTTCGACCGTCGATGGCAGGAACGGCGGATCCTCCAGCATCCGGGCGCGGAACAGCTCGGTCTTGCGCGCGTACTGCTCCCAGGCGGCGTCGGGGTCGACAGGCGTGGCGTTCCGCCGGCAGAGGTGCTCCACGGCATCCCGGTCCGGGATTCCGATGCAATACTCGGAATAGGCGCCCCAATCCGATCGAATTCCCAGCGGCTTCAGGGCCTCAAGCCAGCACTCGTAATGAACGGGCTCGCTGTCCAGCAGCACTCCGTCGAAATCAAACAGGACCGCCTCGAACATGGGCATTTGCGACCTCAATACGCTAACACGGCTGCTATAATCGGTGCATGCTGACGCCCACCGCGAAGATCTGGCACAACGGACGATTCATCGCATGGGACGATGCGAAGATCCATGTCCTGTCGCACGTTGTGAGCTACGGAACCTCCGTGTTCGAGGGGATCCGCTGCTACGATACGGCCTCCGGCCCGGCGGTGTTCAGGCTCAGGGAGCACGTCCGCCGCATGATCGACTCGGCCAGGATCTACCGCACCGAGATTCCCTACAGCATCGACGAATTGTCCGAGGCCATGCTGGAGCTGGTGCGCGTCAACAGGATGAAATCCTGCTACATCCGCCCCATCGCGCTGCGTGGTTACGCCGAGATGGGCGTCTACAGCCTGCGCAACCCCATCGAGGTGTACGTCGCCTGCTGGGAATGGGGCAAGTACCTCGGCGAGGAGGCGATGGCCGCCGGAGTGGACGTCTGCGTTTCCAGTTGGACCAGGATTGCGCCCAACACGCTGCCCGCCATGGCCAAGGCCGGCGCCAATTACATGAACTCCCAGCTCATCAAGATGGAGGCGATCACCAACGGCTACGCGGAGGGCATCGCGCTGGATGCATCGGGATTCGTCAGTGAAGGCTCCGGCGAGAACATCTACGTGGTGCGCGACGGCAAGATCTACACCCCGCCGCTCGGCGCTTCGGTGCTGCCCGGCATCACGCGGGATACCGTGATCCGCCTGGCGCAGGATTTCGGAATTCCGCTGGTGGAGACGCTGGTGCCCCGCGAGATGCTGTACATCGCCGACGAGGTCTTCTTCTCAGGAACGGCGGCCGAGATCACGCCGATCCGTTCCATCGACCGCATAATTATAGGCAAGGGCTGCCGGGGCCCGGTCGCCGAGAAGTTGCAGAGGGAGTTCTTCGCCATCGTCGAGGGCAACAAGGCGGATCGATACGGCTGGCTGACCCCGGTCTATGCGTCCCAGCCCGTGGCGGTCAGGTGAACTCTCAAATTGGAGCGCGGCCCTGGACGGCCACCTCCCCCGAGATCGTCCGCCCAGGGCGCGCTCACAATCTATTCTCTTTTAGCAGTCCGCAGTGGCGCTTTCCAGTGCCATTCGCCGTTCTTGTGGCCTTTTCAACAGATTTGTTCGTCTCTATTTTGTGCGGGTTGCCTACGGGCCGGTGTGGTAAAACTGTGAATAAAGCAGCACCCAGATGGAATGTTCCGGGGTTAATCTGACAACGGGTGAGCCGGTACGGATCACCTTCAACGGAGTCATCACGGCGGTGGAGCCGGCCGGCAGGCTGGTCAGCGATCCGCCGTGGCTGGCGCCGGGCTGGATCGACTTGCAGGTGAACGGCTTCGCCGGGGTGGACTACAACGACCCCTCCACGCCGCACGAAGAGATCGCGCGCTCAATACGGGCCCTGCGGGCCTGCGGTGTGACGCGCCTGCTGGCAACCGTCATCACCGGGCCGTTCGGGCTGATGGCCGGCGCGCTCAGCAACCTGGCTGCGGCGCGGGCGAGCATCCCGGAGGGAGAGTCCATCGAGGGTCTCCACCTGGAAGGGCCCTACATCTCGCCCGTGGACGGGCCGCGCGGCGCGCACCCGCGCCAGTGGGTGCGTTCCCCGGACCTCGAGGAGTTTCTCCGCCTCCAGGAGGCCGCCGCCGGTCTGATACGCCTGGTAACCCTGGCTCCGGAGCGGCCCGGAGCACTGCGTCTGATCGAGGCCCTGGCCAGCCGAGGTATCGTGGTAAGCATAGGTCACACGGAGGCTGCTGGCGGCCAGATCCGCGCCGCGGTGGATGCCGGGGCAACAATGTCCACGCACCTGGGCAACGGCGCCGGAGACGTCTTCTCGCGCCGCGACAACTACATCTGGGAGCAACTCGCCGAGGACCGGCTGGCGGCGGGCTTCATCGTGGACGGCGTCCACCTGGATGCGGCTTTTCTGAAGGTGGCGCTGCGGGCGAAGGGTCCAGAAAGGTCGTTTCTGGTGACCGATGCGGCCGCGCCTGCCGGCTGCGCCCCCGGGCCGTACCGTTTGGGCTCGCTGGACGTGTTGCTTACCGAGGAGCAGAGTATCGTGCTGGCGGACCGCAGCCGCCTGGCGGCATCCGCTCTGAGCATGGACCGCGCCATCGGGAACCTGGTGAGCATCGGCGGCCTGCCGCTGGCGGAGGCGGTGGCCATGGCTACGCTGAACCCGGCGCGGGCGGGCCATATCGCCGGACGCCAGCTCGGGCTGGTCCCCGGCGACCGCGCCGACATCGTTCAGTTCCGCTACGACGAGCAGTTGAAGAAGATCACTGTCGAGAAGACTTTCGTGGGAGGAAGACCGTGCGACACATCGTTGGGCTGATTTGCGTTTTGTTGCTCCTGGCGCCCGCGTTCGGGCAGCCGGCGGCGATCGATATTCCCTACCAGAAGTTCGTCCTTTCCAACGGGCTCACCCTGCTGGTTCACGAGGACCGCAAGGCCCCCATCGTGGCTGTAAACATCTGGTACCACGTCGGCTCCAAGAACGAGAAGCGCGGCAAGACCGGCTTCGCCCACCTGTTCGAGCACCTGATGTTCAACGGTAGCGAGAATTTCAACTCGGACTACTTCAAGGTGCTTGAGAAGATTGGCGCCACCAACCTGAACGGCACCACCAACAACGACCGCACCAACTATTTCCAGGATGTCCCGAGTTCGGCCCTGGACACGGTCCTGTGGATGGAGTCGGACCGCATGGGCCATCTGCTGGGCGCTGTGGACCAGGCCAAGCTGGACGAGCAGCGCGGCGTGGTGCAGAACGAGAAGCGCCAGTACGAGAACCAGCCTTACGGGCTGGTCGAGAACCTCATCGCGGAGAGCACCTACCCGGCGGGACACCCGTACTCGTGGACCGTGATCGGTTCGATGGAGGATCTGACCGCCGCCACGCTTGAGGACGTGCGCGAGTGGTTCCGGACCTACTATGGTCCGTCCAACGCCGTGCTGGTCATCGCCGGAGATATCGACGCCAAGACCGCCCGCGAGAAGGTGGAGCGGTACTTCGGAGCGTTCCCCCCCGGCCCCCCTGTCGCCAGACAGCAGGCGTGGGTGGCCAAGCGCCCCGGGAGCCAGCGTCAGGTTCTCCAGGACCGGGTTCCCCAGGCGCGCATCTACAAGGTCTGGAACATTCCACAGATCTACGACCGCGACGCCATCTATCTCGACCTGGTGACCAGCATTCTGGGCTGGGGCAGGTCGAGCCGGCTCTACAAGCGGCTGGTGTATACGGACCAGCTCTGTAGCGACGCCAGCGCCTACGTCGACCTGCGCGAGATTGCGGGACAGTTGGTGGTGCAGGCGACGGCGCGGCCCGGCGTGGACCTTGCCAAAGTGGAGGCGGCCCTGGATGACGAACTGCGCAAGTTCCTGGAGTCCGGCCCGACCCCGGAGGAGCTGGCGCGCGAGAAAACGCGCCAGGTAGCTTCCTTTCTGCGCGGCATAGAGAGAATCGGCGGCTTCGGAGGCAAGTCCGACGTGCTGGCGCGCGGCCAGATCTACGCCGGCAACCCTGAAATCTACAGGACCGAGTTACAGGTGGTGGAGAAGGCCACCGCCCAAGACCTGAAGGGCGCCGCCCTGCGGTGGATCTCCGACGGCGAGTACGCTTTGGAGGTCCATCCGTTCGGCGGCCTGAAGCCCGCCGCCCCGGCCACCGTCGACCGCAGCAAGGTGCCCGAGCCCGGCGCGGCGCCCGAGCCGCGGCTGCCGAAGTTCCAGCGGGCGACCCTGTCAAACGGCCTGAATGTTGTCCTGGCCGAGCGGCACGACATCCCGATAGTCAACTTCGTCCTGCTGGTGGATGCCGGCTACGCCGCCGATCAGCTGGCGCGTCCGGGCACGGCGCGCCTGGCCATGTCGATGCTGGACGAGGGCACCTCCACCCGCACCTCGCTCCAGATCGGCGACGAGATCGACGGACTGGGCGCTCAATTGAGCACCGGCTCCAACCTGGATCTCAGCATGGTGCGGCTGTCCGCGCTGAAGGCCAACCTGGACCGTTCTCTGGCGGTGTTCGTCGACGTGATCGTGAACCCCAGTTTCCCGCGGGAGGACTTCCTCAGGGAGCAGAAGCTCCAGATCGCGGCCATCCAGCGCGAGAAAGTCACCCCCAACAGCATCCCGCGGCGGGTCCTTCCCGGCATACTGTTCGGCGCCGGCCACGCCTACGGCAACCCGGCCAGCGGCGTTGGAACCGAGGCGTCCGTTTCGGCCGTAACCCGCGAGGACCTGGTCAAGTTCCACCAGTCGTGGTTCAAGCCCAACGCCTCTACTCTGATCGTGGTCGGTGACACGACGCTTGCCGAGATCACCCCGCGGCTGGAGAAGCTGTTCCAGGGATGGAAGCCGGGCGAGACGCCGAAGAAGAACATTGCCACGGTTAAGCCGCCCTCCAGGCCGGCCATTTACCTGGTGGACAGGCCGGGGTCCATCCAGTCGACGATCATGGCGGCCATGCTGGCGCCTCCCAAGTCGAACCCCGACGAGATCGCCATCGAGGCGCTGGACCAGATTCTGGGCGGAGCTTTCATCTCCAGGATCAACATGAACCTGCGAGAGGACAAGCACTGGACCTACGGCGCCAGCACCGGGCTGCCGGGAGCGCGCGGCCAGCGCATGTACCTGGCGGCGTCGCCGGTGCAGGCCGACAAAACGGCGGAGGCCCTGGCCGAAATCAACAAGGAACTGCGCGAGATACTCGGCGCGCGGCCCGTGACGCAGGACGAGATACTTATGGCCCGCGACAGCCTGACCCTCAGCCTGCCGGGACAATTCGAGGCCATGAACTCGGTGGCTAACGCGATTGCGGAGATCGTGCAATTCGGTCTGCCGGACGATCATTACCAAACTTATGCAGGCAAGGTAAGAGCTCTGACAGGCAAGGAACTGGCCACGGCCGCCAGCCGCCTCATCAATCCGGATCAGGTGGCGTGGGTCGTGGTCGGCGACCGGGCGAAGATCGAAGGCGGCCTGCGCAAGCTGAATCTCGGCGAAGTCCGCATCATCGACGCCGACGGAAACCCCCTAAAGTAGAGCCGGCTGGACAGAAGACACCATGAACGTGCTCGCGCTAAGTAACCTGACGGCCCGGGCCGCCGTGTTGGCGGCGGCTTTCGCGATCGTCGCGCCGCTCGGTGCACAGGCTCCCCCGGCGCCCGGTCCCGGCGAGACTGTGCGGTCCCCCGAGGCGCTGCCGGATCACAGAGTGGTTTTTCGGATCTATGCGCCGAAGGCGTCGGAGGTCTCGATCACCGGCGACTGGATCGCCCAGGGCAGGGGCGCGGGCGGCGCGCTCCAGAAGGACGCCCGGGGCGTGTGGTCAATCACCGTGGGACCGCTGACGCCGGACTTCTACAGCTACTCGTTCACGGTCGACGGCGTCCGGACGCTGGATCCGAGAAACCCGCAGATCAAGCAGGGCCGCAACAGCGTCGACAACATGTTCGAAGTGCCCGGACCGCAGACCGCGTTCCAGGACAACCGCCGCATTCCTCACGGCCACGTAAGTCAGGTGTGGTACTACTCCGAATCGCTCCGGGAGATGCGGCGTATGCATGTTTACACCCCGCCCGCGTACGGCGCCGACGCCGCCAGGTATCCCGTCCTCTACCTGTTGCACGGGGGCGGCGACGAGGATTCCGCCTGGAGCACGATCGGCCGGGCCGGTTTTATTCTCGATAACCTGATTGCCGAAGGCAAGGCCAGGCCGATGATCGTCGTCATGCCGAACGGCGGCGTCAGCCTGCCGGGCGTGTCATCGGCTGTGGCGCCCGAGGACCGCGACAAGCCTGCGGCGCTGGAAGCCAGGATGGTGGCGCTGGCCAAGGAGCAGGACGCATTCGTTCAGGACCTGCTGACCGGCGTCATCCCGCACGTCGAAAAGAACTTCCGGGTGCTGGCCAGTCGCGAGAACCGGGCCATGGCCGGACTGTCGATGGGCGGAGCCAGGACGCTGCGCGTGGCGCCTTCGCGCCTGGACCTGTTCTCTTACGTCGGCGTGTTCAGCATGGGCTTGCAGAAAGGGTATACCCAGGGAGTCCCTTCAGACTTCGAAGAGCGCAACGCAAGGTTCCTGAAAGACGCCCAGCGGACCAACAAACTGGTGAAGCTCTTCTGGATCGCGTCGGGCAGCAATGACCGGACCGTGCTGAACGGCCCGAAGTTGCTCTCGGAGATGCTGACCCGCTACAACATCAAGCACGAATACCACGAGGACGACGGCGGCCACACGTGGATCAACTGGCGCCGCTACCTTAACGACTTCGCCCCGCGGCTGTTCCGATAGTGTTCCGGCTCAGCCTGAACTGGAGTCCGAGCGTTTTCCGTCAGGGAATATTCCGCGAGCGGTATCTGAACCCCATCTTGTGAATCGGGTGTGGGCGCCCGCACAGCAGAGGCATGAGGAATCCGGAGGTGTGGGCGCAGTGGCAGCGGCTGGTGGCCGAACAGGAGGCGAGCGGGCTGACGGTGGCCGAGTTTTGCCGGAGGCGGCGGATCAGCCGGTCGCACTGGTTCGCCTGGCGCCGGCGTTTGAACGCGGCGGGCAGCGCGAGGTTCGTGGCCGTGCGGGTGGCGGAGGACCAGCCGGTGTGCCGGGCGACCGAGGTGCGGCCGGGCGGGGGCCGGAGCATCCTGCTTGAGCCGGGTCTCGACGCGGTGCACTTGCGGGCGGTGCTGGAGGCGCTGGCTTGACGGCGCTGCCGAGCCTGCGCGCGCTGGACCAGGCGCAGGCGGCGCGCATCTGGCTGGCCGGGGAAGCCACCGACATGCGGTGCGGCTTCGACCGGCTGGCCGAGCGGGTGCGCGCGGTCATCGGCCAGGATCCGCTGAGCGGCCACCTGTTCGTGTTCCGCTCGCGGCGCGCGGACCGGCTGAAGGTTCTGGTGTGGGACCGCGATGGTTTCGTGCTCTGGTACCTGAATTATGCACGAACTGATGGTGGTTGGCGGGCCTGACGCGCCGGTTTGAC
>JBBITL010000021.1:0-72343 GCA_037440765.1 Solibacteraceae bacterium | reverse complement strand
CTGATCTACACCGACACCCTGCCCACCGCGCAGTTGACGAGCTTCCTGGTGGCGCCCCCGCCGCCGCCGCCCCCGCCTCCTCCGCCGGAAGCCGCGCCGGTGGTGAGGGCGGTCCGCACGATCCCGCGGCAGTTCGACGCCGGACGCCTGATGGCGCCCAAGAGCATCCCCAAGAACATCGCCATGATCACGGAAGACGAACTGCCTCCTCCCGCTTCGGCGAGCGGCGTGGTCGGCGGCGTGATCGGCGGCTTCTCGGGCGGCGTGATCGGCGGCATCATCGGCGCGGTCCCGATGGCGCCTCCGCCGCCACCGGAAGTGAAAGCGGCCCCGAAGTCCCTGGCGCCTCAGCGCATCCCGGTTGGCGGCAACGTGCAGGCGGCCAGGCTCGTCAACCAGCCGCGGCCCCAGTACCCGCCGCTGGCCAGACAGGCGCGCATTCAAGGCATGGTCCGCTTCACGGCCATCATCGGAGTCGACGGACGGATTCAGAATCTGACCCTGGTTACCGGACACCCGTTGTTGGTGCCCGCCGCCCAGGACGCAGTGAAGCAGTGGGTGTATCAGCCGACTCTGCTGAACGGCGAGCCGGTCGAAGTGGTGACGCAGATTGACGTGAACTTCACCTTGCAGTAGTAGCTGCCTGCAAGGGGTTTGGGACTAAATTCAACTCGCAGGAGAGGACAATATGTTGCTGCAATTGCAGGTTTGGGCGTTCATGCTGCTCCAGGAGCACGGCGCCGTGGGTTGGGACGTTCGTTCGCTTTGGGCTCAGATGGGCATCGCCGCCAAGCTGACAGTCATCTTGATGTTCGTGATGTCGGCCTACTCCATCGGCGTGATGATCGACAGGATGCTGGCGTACACCGCGGCGCGTAAGCAGTCGCGCCTGTTTGCGCCCGCCGTGGCCGGCGCGCTGCGCGACGGGAAGCTGGACGAGGCGATAAAGATCGGGGACCGCTACAAGAAAAGCCACCTTGCCAAGGTGGTCGTGGCAGGATTGCAGGAGTTCCGCGCTCACCAGATGAGCTCGGAAATCCCGGGTGAGGCCATCGAGGCCTCCAAGCGGGCATTGGAGCGCGCCGCTGCCATTGTGCACGCCGAACTGAAGCGGGGCGTCCCGGCCCAGGCGACGATCGGCTCGACGGCCCCCTTCGTGGGTCTGTTCGGAACCGTCATCGGCATCATCAACGCGTTCAAGGGCATCTCGACGGAGAAGTCCACGGGACTGGGCGCAGTGGCGGGCGGTATCTCCGAGGCCCTGGTAGCCACCGCTATCGGCTTGTTCGTGGCCATCCCGGCGGTCTGGGTTTACAACTACTTTACGGAGCGGATCGAAGCATTCGACGTGGAGATGGACAACTCCAGTTCCGAGCTCATCGACTACTTCCTGAAGCGCTCGCAGAAGGCCGGCGCCCCGAAGTAGCAGGTCGGGCGGTGGAGTAGAAGGTAGCTGAGACCCGGCGAGTTGAAACGCTCGCCCGGCGAGGCGCCCGACGCGCCTCGCCGGGCAGCCCTCGAGGACGCGGGGTCCAGGAGGATAACAGATGCCGAAAAATAAGGCGCCGGAGGCGGTCGCGGATATCAACGTGACTCCGATGGTCGACGTAATGCTTGTGTTGCTGATCATTTTCATGGTCATCACGCCCATGCTCACCAAGGGCATCAGCGTGGACATGGTGAAGACCCAGAATCCGATCGCGATGCAGGCCGCAGACAAGGATGATGCCATCCTGATCGCCGTTACACGGGAGGGAAGAACCTACCTCAGCACGACCCCGATGAACCCCGAGGATCTGCCCGCCAAGGTGAGAGACCTGCTCGTCAACCGGCTGGATCGTACCGTGTACGTGCGGGCCGACGCCAGATCGCGCTACCAGGTGGTGGTCGACGTCGTCGACAACCTGAGGGCGGCAGGAGTCGACCAGTTGGGTCTGCTGACCGAGCAGATCCAGGACAGGCACCACGCGGCGCAGATGCCTTAGGTCTCCGGCTATGCCGGCAGACCGGGCGGATCAACCGCGGGTCAGATAGAGAGAAAGGAGCATTGCAATGGGAATGGCAGTCGGGGGCAAAGGCGGCCCCATGCTCTACATCAACATGACGCCTCTGATCGACGTTTTGTTGGTGCTGCTCATTATTTTCATGGTCATCACCCCACTGACGCCGAAGGGGCTGGACGCGCTCGTTCCGCAACCCCCTCCCCCGGGGATGCAGGCCGATCCGTCCGACGTCCGCACGGTCGTCATCGTGCTCAACCGGGATGGCACCATGCAGATCAACCAGGACCCGATCGACGAAGCCAATCTCGGGGCGCGCCTGGCGGACATCTTTAAGACCCGCGCCGAGCGCGTGGTGTTCGTGAAAGGCGATCCCGATCTGGAGTTCCAGAGAATAGCCCGGGCCATAGATATCGCCAAGGGCGCCGGTCTGGACAAGATCGGACTGATGACGGCCAAGGTGGAGGCCGGCCAGTAGGCGGAGCCGCCCGCCATAGCCGCGGCATTGTACTAGGAGCTCGTATGAACTGGAGAACTACTTCCGTATCGTTGGTTGCACTGGTGGTCCTGCTGGCGTTGGGCGGGGCGGGCTGCCAGAAGCTCAAGGCTCGCGACCAGTTGAACAAGGGCGTGCTTTCCTTCAAGAACGGCGCGTACCCCGTCGCGGTGGAGCACTTCAAGCAGGCGGTGGCCCTGGATCCGGCCTACCCCGTGGCGCGTGAATACCTGGCCATGGCGTACTACATGCAGTATGTGCCCGGCGCTTTGTCGGAAGAGAACGAACGCATGGCCAAGATGGCCGAAGACGGCTTCATGCAGGTGCTGAGTGAGAATCCCAGGAACGCCGTCACCATGGCGTACCTGGCTCAGCTCAAGTTCCACCAGAAGAAACAGGACGAGGCGGAGAGCTGGTACCGGAAGCTGGTTGATATCGATCCAGCCAACAAGACCTCCTTCTACACCCTGGGCGTGATCGCCTGGACCAGGACGTTCACTCCGAGGATGGAGAAACGGGCGGAACTTGGCATGCGGCCGGACGACCCCGGTCCTATCAAGGACAAGAAGGCGCGTGAGGAACTCAAAGCCCGGAACCTCCCCATCGTCGAGAGCGGGTTGCAGGACCTCCAGAAAGCCCTTTCGCTGGATCCCGAGTACGACGACGCAATGGCTTACATGAACCTGCTGTATCGCGAACGGGCGGATCTGGCCGACAACGCCGAGGCTTACAAGTCCGATATTGCGATGGCCGACTCGTGGGTCGACAAGACCATGCAGACCAAGAAGGTGAAGGCGGCCCGGGCGGCTCCCAAGTCGGTCGCCGACTAACACACGTTCTTTCAACGCCTTCCATCAACCGCGTTATAATAGCCTGTGACGGGCGAGCGGCGAACCGCCCGTCACCCCTCATGGCTTCGGATCCGAGTTCGGCGCCTCCTTCAGCCCAGGAGTCCTTCGGACCGGACTCAATTGTCGAGCAGAGCTACCGCGAGCTTGCCGGCAGGGTCCGCGGCATCCGCCCCAAGGGAGACCTTGCTCCCCTGGACAGCGCCTACCGCTTCGCGAAGACGAGGCACAGCGGCCAAGTGCGCAGTTCGGGCGACCCCTACATCCTGCACCCCCTCGCCGTCGCCGGCATCCTCGCCGAGATGAACATGGACTGCGTCTCGCTGCAGACTGCCCTGCTCCACGACGTGGTGGAGGACACCGGTACCAGCATCGAGGAGATTGGCCGCCAGTTTGGACCGGACGTGGCGCGCTGCGTGGACGGCGTGACCAAACTCGGCAAGCTCGAGTTTTACTCGGCCGAGGCCCGGCAGGCCGAGAGCTACCGCAAGATGTTCCTGGCGATGACCTCCGACCTCAGGGTGATCATCGTGAAGCTCGCCGACCGGCTGCACAACATGCGGACCATCGGCAGCCTGCCCAGGGAGAAGCAGGAGCGGGTCGCGCGGGAGACCCTGGATATTTACGCCCCTATAAGCCACCGCCTGGGTATGGGCAAGATCCGCGGCGAGCTGGAGGACCTGGCCTTCGCGGTCATCGAACCGGAGGCCTCGGCGGCTCTGCGGCGCGAGATCGAGAGCCGGCGGCACGATATCGAGGCTTTCCTCGTCGGAATCGGCCGGGCCGTGGAGGAGAAACTGGGCGCCGAGGGTATCCCCGCCCGCGTCTCCGGCAGGGTCAAGCGGCTCTACTCCATCTTCCAGAAGATGCGCAGGCAGAAGGTTGCTCTCGACCAGGTGTACGACCTGCTGGCGTTGCGCGTCATTACCGACTCGGAGATGAACTGCTACGCCGCGCTGGGTGTCATCCACGGCAAGTGGCACCCCATACCGGGACGCATCAAGGACTTCATTGGCAGTTCCCGCCCCAATGGCTACAAGTCGCTGCACACGTCAGTGATCGGACCGGGCGGGCACGTCTTCGAGGTTCAGATCCGGACCGAGGAGATGCACCGCATAGCCGAGGAGGGCATCGCGGCGCACTGGAAGTACAAGGAGGGCCACAGGGGACCGGACCTTGACGACAAGACCATCGGCTGGCTGCGGCAACTGGTCGAGTGGCAGAGGGAGATGCAGGACTCAGGGGACTTCCTATCCACCCTTAAAGTCGACCTCTACCCCGAGGAGGTCTCCTGTTTCACCCCGCGTGGAAAGCCGATCGTGCTGCCGCGGGACGCGACACCCATAGACTTCGCCTACGCCATACACTCCGACGTGGGACACTCCTGCGTCGGCGCCAAGGTCAACGGGCGCATCGTGCCGCTGCGCTACTCTTTGCGAAACGGCGACGTGGTCGAAATCCTGACGCAGGCCGGCCACAAGCCCAGCAAGGACTGGCTGGCGCTGGTGAAGACCTCCCGCGCGCGCAACAAGATCAAGCACGTAGTGAACCTCAGCGAGCGGGCCAAGGCCGTCGAGATCGGCGCCAAGCTGCTCGAGAAGGAGGCCCGGCGCCTGGGCGTTTCACTGGCCAAGGCCGGCAAGGCTGAACTGGAGCGCGTGACCGGAGAGCATGGCCTGTCCAAGGTTGAGGACCTGCATGCGGCGCTCGGCTACGGCAGGTTCTCCGCCAGGCAGATCGTCCAGAAACTCCTGCCCCAGGATGCCCAGGCGGCGGAGCGCCAGAAGCCCGCCCCCGCTCCTGTGGCCGGCGCGCCGCCTTCTCCCCCTGGGGAACGCCTGGTCCTGACGGTGAAGGGCGCCGAGGACCTGTTGACCTACCGCGCCAGGTGCTGCGACCCGATCCCGGGCGAACCCATCGTGGGCTACATCACGCGCGGCAAGGGAGTCGCGGTGCATTCCGCCAGCTGCACAAACGTCCAGAACCTCCTCTACGAAGCCGAGCGCCGGATCGACGTGGAGTGGACCCGGAGCGTGTCGGATACGTTCCCGGTGAGGATGGTCGTGCATACCGACGACCGGACGGGCGTGCTGAACCAGTTGACCGCCGTGCTGGCCAGCGAGGAGTGCAACATCCGAAACCTGGGCGCCAGGCCCGATGACGCCCGCAACGGGGACGGCGCCATCGTCGAGATGACGGTGGACGTGAGAGAGAAGAAGCAACTCGACCGGATCGTATCAGCCATGCGGCGGATCTCCGGCGTGCGCGACGTTGAGAGGCTCGTGTGATGACACCGCGCCAGGCGGAACCCGAACACATCGCCGTATCCAGGTCCAAGAGTCTGAAGATCGACTGGAAGGACGGGCACAGCAGCGACTACGGACTGCGCTATCTCAGGGACCGCTGCCCGTGCGCCTCCTGCGCCGGCACGCACGGCCCGCCGCCTGAAGCGCCCGCCGCCTCCTCGCCGTTTCAGATGTACAAGCCGGCGCTCCGGATCGATCTGGTGGAGCCGGCGGGCGGCTACGCCATCAGCATCCGCTGGAATGACGGGCACAGAACGGGCATCTATTCCTACGACTACCTGAGGGGGATTTGCCCCTGCCCGCAGTGCGCGGGCGACCAAGGCTCACCCGGCTAGAGCAGCCGGAAGTTCACTTCCACCTGGGCTGCAACTGTCACCGGCTTGCCGTCCCTGCGGCCCGGCTGGAAGCGCCACTTCATGACGGCCTCGATGGCCTTCTCATCAAGGCCCATTCCCAGTGCCCGCGTGACTCTGGGATTCTGCGGCAGACCGCGCTCGTTCACCTCTATGTACAGGATCACCGTCCCCATGTACTTCGCTTTGCGGGCTTCCTCGGAGTACTCGGGCTCGATCCTGTAGACGACTACGGGAGCGGTAACCCCGCCGCCCGCGCGGAACACGCCGCCTCCGAAGCCGCCGCCCTCGCCGGGTCCGAAACCCGCGCCCCGGCCGGGGCCCACGCCGCCGCCCGACCCGGAGCCGATGCCGCCGCCGGATCCCGTCCCGCTGGAGGGCGGCCCGATACGGCCCAGCGGATCTCCGAACTGCGCCATACTCACCTGCGGCAGGGTCACATCGGGCGGCACAACGATGGTCGGCTCCATGATCAGCTTGGGATCAGGGTTGGTCACCACGGCAGTGGGAGGCGTGAACTGGCGGGGCGCCGCCCTGGGCAGTTTGCCCTTGGGGGCCGGAAGCGGGTCACGGGCGCCGCCCCCACCTCCGCCCGTCTGCTTCCGCGGCTGCGGAATGTAGGGCGCGATGTCCGGCGCGATCAGCGTCACTGCCTTGGCCACGCTCTGCTGCACGTCCTTGTTGGTGGCCAGCGAAAACGCCAGCGCCACTACCGTCACGTGAATGACGAAAGACGACAGAAAAGCCCGCTTCTGCCGCCCGTAGAGGCCCCAGATGCTCTTCACCTCGACCGGCTGCGACGTCACCACCAGCGGCGGGAGTTTGCGCGGGAACAGAGCGTCCTTGACGCCCGTGTATAGGGAAACAAACAGGCTCTCCGAGGCCACCTCATCCGCGAGGCGCTTCAGGTGGTCATCGGGGGTGGAGACAGGCAAATCTCCTGCCGCCCCTTGGCTTGCCGGGTTAAGCTTCGTGTCCTGGTCTGGCATCCGATCCGCCTGTATGACTCCAAGCGCCGCCCGGGGCAGTCTGTCTGCTCTCCTGCCCTGCCATCTTAGATGAAGCAGGCGGCCGAGCCGTTACCGCAAACTACGGATTCCCATCGGCCGCTCTATGAAAAAGTGTACCACAGGCGCGCCATGATGCCGGATGCAAAACCCCGGCACCCCCAAGCGAAGCATCCTGCGCCGGACTGCTTCGCCTGGCCCGGAAAGTCAAGGCCCAGGACGAATACAATACTGGAGATTCCGCTGGATTCCACTGTCCGCGCCTGCCTGGTGGCCGCTGCGGCAGAAGCTGCCTGGAGAGGTAACCGGCGCTCAACCCGAACTCTCGCCAAGCCTGGCTGGACCTCAGGCTTACGCAGGGCCGAACGCCGCGCTGAGCGCTACACGTACTCCTGGCGCCACTTGACGAGGGCTTCGGTCAGGTTTGTGCGGATCGTGACGAAGTGGTCGTTCTCAAACTGGTTGGTGAACTCGCGCGGGTCGGATCGCAGGTCATAGAGTTCGTTCGGTCCCGCGCCGCCTGCCCGCAGCACGAGCTTGTAACGGAAGTCCCGCGCCATTTCCACCCCGCCGTAGGAGGCGAATACCAGGTTCCGCCAGGGGGGCGTCCGCCGCGGGAAGGGCCTGTTGGTGACGGGCAGCAGATAGCTCCTCCCGCACAGCTCGCGGTCCTTGGGAACTGCGACGCCGGCCACCTCGCACAGCGACGGGAGGAGGTCGTAGGAACCGGCCAGTTCGGTGCGCGCGCCCTCGACCGGCACCACGCCGGGCCAGTTCCAGATCATGGGCGTCTCGACGGCCTCCCGGTAGAGATTGACCGGGTCGGAGCCGCGCCCGCCGCTCCACAGTCCATGGCGTCCCGCCAGCAGGCCGCGCGAGGCGGTGAAGATCACCACCGTGTTGTAGCGCACCTTCATCTTGTCGAGAACGGAAATCAGCGGAGGAATCTGATCGTCCAGAGCGCTGACTGCCGCCGCGCATTTTCTCAGGCTCTCCACCGGGTTCTTCATCAGCTCCCGGTTCTCGGCAGCCCAGGCAACGGCGGGCGACCATCCTACGGTCGCGAAGGTTGTCCCGTCGTACAGGTCGTAGTACTTCTGCGGAAGCCCCTCATAGGGCACGCGCGGGCTCGGGTGGCTGACCAGAAGGAAGAAGGGACGCTCCGGCTTCTGAGCCTCGAGGAACCGGACCGCCCCGCCCGTGGTAGCCTCTGCCGCGTAACCCCGTTCCTGAGCGGGAAGGGCCGACCAGGAGTTGAAACCGTGCTGAGGCTTCGCGTCATCGCCAAACGGCCACCGGCCCGCGAATCCGCATTCATAGCCGCTGCGGGCGAGCAGATCGGAGATCATCAGCTCGGAGCGGAACCTGGCGGGAGGTCCAGCCGGACCCAGCGCGTCCTCGATCCCGTGCTGGCGCGGCAGCCGCCCTGTGAGCAGCGTCGCCGGGCTGGCGGCGGCGCCCAGCGTCGCCATCGAGTGGTTGACAATCCGCGAGCCGCTGCGGACCAGAAGATCAAGATGAGGCGTGCGGATCTCCTTGTTGCCGTAGGAGCCCAGCATCCAGGCGCCGAGCTCTTCGGCCAGGATCAGGACAATGTTCGGTCTCGGCATGGCCGGCCTCATGATCATCGGCGCGGCCAGGCCCGCCAGAAATGTTCGGCGCGGCAGAGGCATATTCGTCAAACCGTAGGTTAACTGATTCAGCGCCCCTACAGCACGTCCGCAAAGCCGCGCTTCAGGTGCCGGAAGAACAGCCCGCCCGCCAGGAAGGTCCCCGCGGCGAAGGCTGCCAGGACGGCCAGCTCCATGGGATCCGGCAAGTTCAGGCTCAGCAGCCGCTCACGGTAGGCCCGCACCACGTAGGCCATGGGGTTGGTGTCCAGAATGACCCGCGCCCAGGACGGGTACTGGGATTCGGAGATGAAGATGGGCGTGAGCCAGAACCACAGGGTCAGGACCACGGTCATAACCTGGGCCGAATCCCTGAGGTAGACCTGGAGGGCGGAGATGATCCACCCCAGCCCCACGGCGAACAGCCCGATCATGAGCATGTAAAGCGGCAGAAACACGAGCATCGCGCTCGCGTGGTTCAGGAAAATGGCGACCGCCGCCACCACCAGCGCCACCCCGATCAGGTGGTGCACCAGCGAGGACAGGAAGATCGCGAGCGGCAACACCTCCGCGGGAAAGACCGTCTTGGTGATCAGGTTGGCGTTCTCCACGAGCGAGGTCGAGGAACGCAACACCGTGTCCTGAAACAGCAGCCAGGGAAGGAACCCGCTGAACAGGTACAGCGAGTAGTTCTGGGTGACCTCGCCGGGTCCAAGCTGCATCTTGAGGCACACGTCAAAGACGAACGTCCAGCTTGCCAGCAGCACCAGCGGGTGCACCACGCCCCACAGCCAGCCGGCCGCCGAGCCGACGAACCGCTTCTCGAAGTCCCGGCGGACCATCTGAAACAGCAGCGTCCGCCGCTCAACCAGGTTTCTGACAAACAGGCTGCCGGGGAATCTCATACGACCCGAACATGCTAGCACAGAGGAGCCGGATGGGAGAGAATGGCAGTCATGAGAGCAGCGGCCGCCACCGACCGGGGGCGGGTGCGCCAGACCAACGAGGACAGCGTGCTGGCCGACGCCGGGGCCGGAATCCTCATAGTCGCCGACGGCATGGGCGGACACCGGGCCGGCGAGGTCGCCAGCGACCTGGCCGTCGAGACGATCCACCGCTCCCTGAAGGAAGCGCTGGCCGCCTACGGGCCGGCCGTGCCGGACGCTCCATGGCTGTTGGCGCGGGCGATCGAGCAGGCCAACCTCGCCATCTGGTCGCGCGCGGCCAGTGACCTGGATCTGCGGGGAATGGGCACCACCGTGGTGGTGGCCTTATCAACGGGCGAGCCGCTTTGGGTGGCACACGCCGGAGACAGCCGCGCCTACCTGGCGCGGCGGAACGGGCTGACGCGGCTGACGGGCGACCACTCCCTGGTGGGACAATTGGTGCGGAACGGCGAGATCACCGCCGGCCAGGCGCGCACCCACCCCATGAGAAACGTGATCAGCAGGTGCCTGGGAACCGGGCAGACCGTCCAGCCGGAGATCCAGAGCCTGAGCTGGACGCCGGGCGACACGCTGGTGCTGTGCTCCGACGGACTGACCGGCATGCTGGAGGACCAGGAAATCGAGCAGGCTCTCGGCGCGGCGGGCGACGACCTGGACGGCGCCTGCCGCTCCCTCATCTCCCTGGCAAACGAACGGGGCGGTAAGGACAACATCAGCGTGGTGGTGGCGCGGAACACGGGGTAGACATCCATGCGGAACCTGCTGTTGCTTGTAGCCGTGGCCGGCGCGGCGCTGGCGGCCGGCAACGCGCTCAGTCCGGAGGAGAAGAAGGCAGGCTGGGTCCTGCTGTTCGACGGCGTTTCCATGAACGGCTGGCGGGATCCGGCCGCGCAGACTCCGCCCGGGGATTCCTGGGCGATCGAGGACGGCTGCCTCACCACGCGCCTCAGACCGCGTATCGCCGAGGATCTCATCAGCGCCGAGTCCTACGGCGACTTCGAGCTGGTCTTCGACTGGCGGATCGCTGAGCGCGGCAATACCGGAGTGAAGTACCGCATCCAGCACCAGGTCTTCGTGGACAACTCGAAAGCGCAGAAGGGCCCGGGCGGCTTCGAGGGCATGATCTATCGCGAAATCGCGAATCCGGTTTCCGAGCGGGCCCGCATGGCGCCGGATTCGCGGGGGCAGGTCTACACGGTCGGCTTTGAGATGCAGTTGCTCGACGACGCGGCCCACCCCGACGCCAGAAACGGTCCACGGTTCCGTACAGGCGCACTGTACGGCATGCTCGCGCCATCGGCCACGCCGGCCAAGGCGCCCGGCGAGTGGAACAGCGGGCGCATTCTGGCCCGGGGGGACCACATCGAGCATTGGATCAACGGCGTGAAGGTGCTCGATGCGACGCTGGCCGATGCCGGCGTCCGGGAAGGTGTCGAGAAGCGCTGGGGCGCCTATCCGCCCGTCGCCGAGCTTCTGACCCGCCCGCAACGCCAAGGCCCTATCTGCCTCCAGCACCACGGCGACCGCGTCTGGTTCCGCAACCTCAAGATCCGGCGGCTTGCGGAATAGAGCTAAAATAGAGTCATGACCGCCCGGCCATCCACTTCCCGCCCCGGCTTGTTCGGCGCCGACTGACGCCGCCTCTCTTTTCTTGTCCATCACCCGGAAATCCTGAAGGAGGGTAAGGCAATGAAGGGAGTCTCTTTGGCAGAACGTCCGGCTCTGCCCCAAATCCTGAGTCCCCTGCCCGGACCGCGCGCGGCCCGAATTATCGCGCGCGACCGTGACTTCGTTTCACCGTCCTACACGCGCGCGTATCCGCTGGTGGCCGAGCGCGGGGAGGGCGCCATTGTCGAGGACGTGGACGGCAACCGCTTCCTCGATTTCAGCGCGGGGATCGCAGTGGTGGCCACCGGCCACTGCCATCCCAGAGTCGTGTCGGCCATCCGCGAGCAGGCCGGACGCCTGATACACATGTCAGGCACGGACTTCTACTACGAAAGCCTGGCAGTCCTGGCGGAGAAGCTCTCGGGCATTGCCCCCGGCGGCGTGCCGTGCCGCGTTCACTTCGCCAACTCGGGGGCCGAGGCCGTGGAGGCCGCCATCAAGCTGGCCCGTTACCACACCGGCCGCGAGAAGTTCATCGCCTTCCTGGGCGGCTTCCACGGGCGCACCATGGGGGCGCTTTCGCTCACGGCCAGCAAGGCGGTGCAACGCCGCGGCTTCGGGCCGCTGGTGCCCGGCGTACATCACATTCCGTACGCCGCCTGCTACCGCTGCCCGTACGGCAAGCAATTGGAGACGTGCGGCGTGGAGTGCGTGAGCGTGCTGGAAGACCAGGTATTCAAGACGGTCGTCCCCGCCCAGGAGGTCGCGGCCATCGTGCTCGAACCGGTTCAGGGCGAAGGGGGCTACCTGGTGCCTCCGCGCAAGTTCTTCGACGAGCTGCGCCGCGTGGCTGAGAAGCACGGCATCCTGCTGATCGCCGACGAGGTGCAGACCGGCATGGGCCGCACGGGCAGGATGTTCGCCAGCGAGCACTTCGGCCTTGTGCCCGACGTGATGACCCTGGCCAAGGGCATCGCCAGCGGCATGCCGCTGGGGGTAACCATGGCGCGCGCCGCAATCATGCAGTGGGAGCGCGGCGCGCACGCCTCCACCTTCGGCGGGAATCCCGTCGCCATCGCCGCGGCGCTGGCCACCATCGAGTTGCTGGAACAGGAACTGGTGGACAACGCCGCCCGCATGGGCAGCTACCTGCTGGAGCGCATGCGCGCCTGGCCCCGCCGCTTCGCCGCGGTGGGGGATGTGCGCGGCCTCGGGCTCATGCTCGGGATCGACTTCGTCCGGGACCAGCAGACCAGGGAGAAGGCGCCCGGCGTGCGGGACAGGGTCGTTCAACTGGCGTTCGAGCGCGGCCTGCTGGTGCTGGGGGCGGGCGAGAATGTGGTCCGGCTGAGCCCGCCTCTGACCATCACCCCCGGCCAGGCGGACTTCGCTCTGGATACACTGGAGGACTGCATCCAGCATGCAGTCCCATGAGGATCCTGGACGTCGGCTGCGGGGTGAACAAATATCCGGGCGCCATCGGCCTGGACCGCAACCCCCGCAGCCGCGCCGACGTGCTGTGTGACCTGGATCGCTTTCCCTACCCCTTGGCCAGCGGATCATTCGACCAGGTGCGCGCCGTGCATTTCATCGAGCACTCGGTCGACGTCATCCGGTCCATGGAGGAGTTCCACCGCCTGGTGCGGCCCGGCGGCCGCATCCACGTCGTCACTCCCCACTACACCGACTTCAGTTCATTCTGCGACCCTACGCACCGCTGGCACCTGAACAGTTTCTCTTTCCGGTGCTTCGGACAGGACCACGGCGGCTTCGGCTACTACTCGCCGGTCAGACTGCGTGAGATTTCGGTCCGCGTGAGGCTACTTGCCTTGTGGAGGGCGCTCGGCTTCGAGTTCCTGGTGAACCGCAGCGCCGGCTTCCGCCGCTTCTGGGAGTACTACCTGTGCTTCGTGGTGCGCGGCAAGGCGATGGAGTTCGAGTTCGAGCGCATCGAGTGATTCGTCTGCTTCTTAAGGCCGTGGATTCGCTCCGTCACAGGGCTCGCCGGCGCGTCTGGCCGCGCGATCTGGCCTCGGGCCGCCGCGGGGAGGATCTCGTCCATCGTCTGCTCCAGGAAAAGGGCTTCCGCGTGGTGGCGCGCAATTATCGCGCCCGCTCCGGGGCCGGCGAGATCGACCTGGTGGCCTGGGAGCGCGACACCCTGGTTTTCGTCGAGGTCAAGTCCCGCAGCACCGATGAGTTCGGCGCCCCGGACCGCGCCATAGACGGCGAGAAGCGCATGGCCCTGGTTCGCGCCGCCCGCGAGTACGCCCGCCGCGCTAACGTCGAGTGGCGGCGCGTCCGATTTGACACAGTGAGCGTGGTACTGGCCGATCCGCCGGCGCTCATGCACGCCAGGGACAGGACCCGGCGAATCTCGCCAGCAGGAGGAGTGCCCCCTTGCCTGAGTTGCGCAAAGACCCAGTGACCGGCCGCTGGGTGATCATTGCCTCGGACCGCGCCATGCGGCCGGCCGACTTCATCCGCGAGCACGTCGTTCCCGTGGGCGGACGCTTCTGCCCCTTCTGCCCCGGGCACGAGGATAAAACCCCGCCCGAGGTCCTGGCGTACCGGCCCGGCGGGGGCCTTCCCAATTCGAACGGCTGGTCTCTGCGGGTGATCCCCAACAAATTGCCCGTGTTGCGGGTCGAGGGCGAACTCAACCGGTTGGGCGATGGGATCTACGACAAGATGAACGGCGTGGGGGCCCACGAAGTCGTCATCGAGACTCCGGACCATTCGCTCACCCTGGGCGATCTGACCGAGAAACAGGTGGAGGATGTCTTCTGGGCCTCGCGCGACCGCATCCTGGATCTTCGCAAGGATGTCCGCCTGCGCCACATCACCGTGTTCAAGACGCACGGCGAGGCGGCCGGCGCAAACCTGGAACACACCCACTCCCAGATCATCGCCCTGCCGGTGATTCCAAAGCGCGCGCTTGAGGAACTGGACGGCTCCAAGCGCCACTTCGACTACCGTGAGCGCTGCATCTACTGCGACATGCTGCGCCAGGAGGGGGAAAGCGGCGCGCGCGTCGTTCTGGAGACAGAGCACTATCTGGCCCTGTGCCCCTATGCCTCCCGCTTCGCCTTCGAGACCTGGATCGTCCCCAAGAAGCACGCCTCTCACTTCGAGGGCGTCGACATACCGGAGGTCAGAAACCTCGGCTGGACGCTGCGGGCGATGATCCGTAAGATCGGCAAAGTCCTGGAGCGGCCCGCCTACAGCCTGATGATCCACAGCGCGCCAGTGCAGGAGGGCGCCATGGCGCACTACCACTGGCACGTGGAGTTCGTTCCCGTGCTGACGCGAGTGGCGGGCTTCGAGTGGGGGACAGGCTTCCATGTCAATCCCACGCCGCCCGAGGAGGCCGCGCGCTTCCTGCGCGAGGTCGGCCTCGTCTGACCGGTGGCGGCGCGCCCCAGCGGCGTCCGCCTGCCTTCTCTCCGGCTACTGGTAAATCAAGGTGAACGAGTAGTTGTAGGAGCTCGCCAGCGAGAAGATGTCGATGCCCGGCGCCGGTGCGCGGACCTGTTCGCTTATGGAACTCACACCCGGGCTGCCGGGCATGACGACCGTTACCGGACCGGCCGAAAAGGTCGAACTGGCCGGAAGCTGTTGCAGCACGGACACGGGCACCGTGCTCCGCCCCGCTGTGTTGTTCTCGCAGCATTGAAACGTCGCGCTGGTGGTTACGCCGCTCGCCGAAGTGGTGAAGCTCGAACCACTGATGAAGACCAGCGTGTCGGGATCGCCTCCGGTCCAGGTGACCGCGAGGCCCGAAGCCCGGTTGACCGTCTTGAAGGCGTCCGTGCCGGCGACCATGTACTCAGGTGGAACTGCGAAGTTCCCGCGGAACGCGCCCACCGCGGATGCGCCGGGGCCGGTGACCGTGAATGCGCCCGGGTCCATCCCGTAGCCGGGAGTTCCGGCGCCGCTATCCGCCGCAACGTCGGCGCCCGGTCCGGTGCCCCAGAGGTCCATCCGGTCGCCGGGGTGCGCCGGGCGCGCATCGAAGTCGCCGATCTTCCCCATGACCGGGTCCCGTTGCAGAATGAGCCTCCCCTCCAGGGTTGCCTGGGCCATGCCGGAGCCGCTGGCGTCCGCCGTCACGATCCCAGGCTTCCTCGCCAGGACCGTTGTGCGGAAGGGGGCGCTTGTGGCCTCGCCGTTGATGACGCGCACATCGTAGTCACCGGGAGGGACCGTCGAGGGAATGACGGCCGCCAGCTGGTTGACGCCTCCGATATTGTAGTCGTACACCATCATCATGTCGACCGCCGCGCCGCCGGAGGCCGGCGTGAGGGGGATGCGCACGCCGTTCAGGACAGCCGGGTACGGCAACACTCCCGGCTGAAAGAACCCTGCGGCGCTGAGTCCGGTCCCCTTCACCGCGAAGACCGAGCCCGGCGCGAGGTTGGGAGTCAGCGCCCCGGCATCGAGCGCCGCCGTGACATTGGGGATCTGAGGGGAAAGCGCGGCCGCGATGAAGAGGGCGCAAGCCGCACATACCAGGCAGTTACGCTTGCTCATGGTCGTCCTTATGCGGCCGGGAGCCGCCTCTGAGTTAGTTGCACAGAATCACGACCGGCGCGCGGTGTCGAGGATGGCCTTGCAAACGATGTGTAAACTCAAGGCTGGCGGAGAGGGGGGGATTCGAACCCCCGGTAGAGGTTTAGGCCCCTACGACGGTTTAGCAAACCGCTGCTTTCGACCACTCAGCCACCTCTCCGCAGCGTCGGTGGGACGATACCGATCCTAGCACAACCCGCCGGATGCCGCCAACACTTCTGGCGGCGCTAGAATAGAGAGCAGAAGCGGGGCGGTGCTGTTCGGAGTACCAGATGAATCTCATCGTCAACGGCGACAGCCACAACCACGAAGGCCAGGGCGCCATCGAAGAACTGCTGCGGGAGTATCAGGCGCAACCGCTGCGCACGGCGGTAATGGTCAACGGCGAGGTGGTCCCCAGGAAGGCGTGGGACGCCATCCGCCTGCGCGAAGGCGACCAGGTGGAACTGCTGACCATCGCCGCGGGAGGCTAGCGCATGAACGACGGCCTCAGGCTCGGCGACCGCGTCTTCTCCTCCAGACTGATTCTCGGCACCGGCAAGTTTTCCGGCATGAGCGCCATGCTCGGCGCGGTCCGGGCCTCCGGGACGCAACTGGTGACGGTGGCGCTGCGCCGTTTTCACCCGGGCCGGCCACAGGACGACCTGCTCGGGCCGCTGGCCGCGCTGGAGGACGTAACGCTGGTTCCAAACACCTCCGGCGCCATGGACGCCACGGAGGCGGTGAAGGCGGCCGTGCTGGGGCGCGAGCTGAGCAATAGCCCGTTCGTGAAGCTGGAGATCCACCCGAACCCCCACCACCTCCTGCCCGACCCGATCGAGACCTACCAGGCCGCCAGGATTCTGGTCAAAGAGGGCTTCTTCGTGCTGCCCTACATCTCAGCCGACCCCGTTCTCGCCAAGCGTCTGGAAGATGTGGGGTGCGCGGCCGTCATGCCGCTTGGCGCCGCCATCGGCACCGGCCAGGGGCTGACCACGCTCTCCATGCTCAGGCTGATCATCCGGGACTCCACGGTACCGGTGATCGTCGACGCCGGGCTGCGTTCTCCCTCGGAGGCCGCGCACACCATGGAACTGGGCGGCTCGGCCGTGCTGGTCAACAGCGCCATCGCCGCGGCCGAGGACCCGGAACTGATGGCGCGGGCGTTTGCAGCGGCCGTCCGGGCGGGCCGCGACGCCTTCAACGCGGGGCTGATGCCCAGGAGCGAGACGGCCGTCCCCACCAGCCCGTTGACCGCCTTCCTGGCCGGTGGAGCGAAGTGACCGCCCAGGCGCCAGCATGGCTCAACCCCCATCCCTGGCTTGAACTGGCAAGGAACGCGAGCCGGGACGCCGTCGAGCGAGCCCTGGCGGCTGAGGACCCCGGCCTCCGCGAGTTCGCCGCGCTCATCTCGCCGGCGGCCGGCGGTCTTGTGGAGTCCCTGGCCCGCCGCTCGCTCGCGCTGACGCGCCGGCACTTCGGGCGCGCCATATCGCTCTACGCGCCGCTGTATCTCTACAACTATTGCCCCTCCGGCTGCACTTACTGCGGCTTCGCCTCCGACCGCGTAATCGAGCGGCACAGGCTGACGCCGCAGGAGGTGGAGGCGGAACTGTCCGCCCTGAAATCACTCGGCCTTGAGGAGATCCTGCTGCTCACGGGCGAACGCGCCGCTCCGGAGGACCACGCCCGCCTGAGCGCCCTGGTCGCTCTCACCGCCAGCCGGTTTCACTCTGTCTCGGTGGAAGCGTTCGCGATGTCCGAAAGAGAGTACAGGGAGCTGGCCGGGGCCGGATGCACGGGGGTCACCATCTACCAGGAGACCTACGACCCGGCGCGCTACGAGCATGTCCACCGCTGGGGCCGGAAGCGCGACTACACATGCCGCCTGGAAGCCCCGGCGCGCGCGCTGGCCGGCGGCATCCGCACGGTGGGACTGGGCGCGCTGCTCGGGCTGGGCGACCCGGTCTACGACGCGCTCTGCCTCTACCGGCATGCCAAGCACCTGTTGCGGCGGTTCTGGAAGGGCGGCGTGACCGTCTCCTTCCCGCGCCTGCGGCCCGAACCCGGAGGCTACACGCCCGAGTTCCCGGTGAGCGAGAGCCTGCTGGCTCAGATCATCTTCGCCTTCCGCATTTCGCTGCCCGATGTGCCACTGGTGCTCTCGACCCGCGAGAGCCGCCGCTTCCGGGACGGCATGGCGGGGGTCGGCATTTCCAGGATGAGCGTCGCCAGCCGAACCACTGTCGGCGGCTACCACCTGGACACCGCGCCCTCCGGCGGGCAGTTCGAGACCAGCGACGAACGGGATGTGGCCACGTTCTGCGCCGCGCTGGAGGCCAGGGGCCTGCAACCGGTGTTCAAGAACTGGGACAGCGTCTATCGGGATTCGCCGGCTTCCGTGGGGATGGCCTCGTGAGCGTCCCCGTCCGGGAGTCCTTCGGTCTCTACCTGGTGCTCACCGATCCGGTAACCGGGTATGAAGCTTGCGGCGAAGCCGCGGTGCGGTCCGGGGTCCGCTACCTGCAACTGCGCATGAAGCAGCGGCCGCGCGGGGAGGTGCTGGAGCAGGCGCGCCGCCTGAGGCGCATCACCTCCGGCAGCGGCACCCGTTTCATCGTGAACGATGACGTGGACATCGCCGCCGAGGTGGATGCCGACGGCGTGCACCTGGGCCAGGACGACATGGGACTGGCCGAAGCGCGCCGGCGCTGGCCCGCACCGGGCAAAATCTTCGGGCTCTCGACGCACAACGAGGAGCAGGAACTGGGCGCGCGGCTGCTGGCGCCGGACTACATCGGCGTCGGCCCGGTCTTCCCTACCCCGACCAAGGAGAAGCCGGACCCCACGGTCGGCCTGGAGCGAATGGGCCGCATTGTGCGGGCAAGCCCGCTTACAGCCGTGGCCATCGGTGGCATCGATGCCGGGAATCTCGCCGCGGTTCTACGCCACGGCGCGGTGAACTTCTGCGTGCTGCGCGCGGTCAACCTCAGCCCGGATCCGGAATCCGCCATACGGGCGCTGCAGAAGATCTGGCGCGAGCAGTTCTCCGCTACAGCCCCGTCTCCATCGGCATAGCCAGGGGGGGCTCCAGCAGGAAGTCCAGGCCCGACATCTTCTCCACCGCCTCGCGCACCGCCTGTTCGCTGGTGGGCTCCACCGTGATCACGAATGGAACCGCCTGTTTGTCCTCACAGGGGAGCTGCAAAACCGCGTCCAGGCTGATGTGCCGCTCGGCCAGGATTCCCGCCAGCGCCGCGATGATGCCGGGCCGGTCCACCACGCGAAACCGCAGGTAGTAGGCCCGCCGCTGGCGAGTGACCGGGATGGGATTGTACTCTCCCAGCCTCTCGTGCGCGAAGGGCGACACACGCGCCGGGCTGCCGAAGCGGATCTCGCGGGCCACCCTCATCAGGTCGCTCACCACGGCCACTCCGGTGGGCCGCGACCCGGCGCCGCGCCCGTAGTAGAAGGTGTCCTCGCCGTAGTGCCCCTTCACCCACACGGCGTTGTAGGAGCCCCGCACGCTCGCCAGAATCGTGGAATCCGGAATCAGGGCCGGCCGCACCGAGAGCACCAACCCGTCCGGCGTCAGCCTGGCCGCCGCCAGCAGGCGTATGGTGTGGCCGAGCTGGTGAGCGTACTGGAAATCGATCTGGGAGATGCGCCGTATGCCCTCCGTGTAGATGTCCGACGGCGTGATGCGCTCGCCGAAGGCCAGAGCCGACAGGATCGCCAGCTTGGAGCGCGCGTCGTGGCCGTCGATGTCGGCGCTCGGGTCGGCTTCGGCGTAGCCCCGGCGCTGAGCCTGGGCGAGCACGCTGTCGAGCGGTTGGCCTCGCTTCTCCATCTCGGTGAGAATGAAATTGCTGGTGCCGTTCAGGATCCCGTAGAGCGCCTCCACGCGGTCGCCCGAGATGCCCTCGCGCAGAACGGCGTGTATGGGAATGCCGCCGGCCACGCTGGCCTCCATGGCCACGTTCACTCCCGCCCCAATGGCCCGGTCCCAGAGGTCCGGCCCGCACAGCGCCATCAGTTCCTTGTTGGCGGTGACGACGGACTTGCGGTGATCGATCGCCGTTTCCAGGATCTCGCGCGCGACGCCCGCGCCGCCCACCAGCTCCACTACTATGTCCACTTCCGGGTGAGTTGCCACGCGGCGCCAGTCAAGGGTCCTCTCCACCGCGCCAAGGGACTCCGGCAGGACCCTGGTATCGGCGTCCAGACTCGAGACAATCCGGACGAGCAGCCGGAATCCCAGCTTGAGCGCAATCTGCCCGGCGTTCCCGGCCAGGATGGTTAGCGCTCCCGAGCCTACGTTACCGAGACCGACGATTCCGACGCCAACGTCCTTCATAACAGGCCATGATAGCAGCAGCCGGCGGACCGGCCGGCGGTCAAAGGGGATTGTGATAACCTGTGAAACGATTACCGCCACCTGCGCCTATGCCACAGACACGCGAGAAGTCACAGCTCATGAGCGCCTCCCAGATCGAGCGGACCATGGTCCGGCTTGCCTACGAGGTTCTGGAGCGCACAACTGACCTGGACAGACTGGCTTTCATCGGCATCCGCCGGCGCGGCGTCCCGATAGCCCGGCGGCTGGCATCCAGGATCCGGGAACTGGAAAACAGAGAGGTTCCCGTGGGCGTGCTCGACATCAGCCTGTATCGTGACGACCTCTCCACCATCGCCGACCGCCCGGTGCTGAACACCACCGAGATCGGGTTCCGGGTGGACGGCAAGGACGTGATCCTCATGGACGACGTGCTCTACACCGGGCGCACCGTCCGAGCCGCCCTGGATGCCCTGTTCGACCACGGGCGTCCGGCCCGGGTACAACTGCTGGTTCTGATCGACCGCGGACACCGCGAGTTGCCGATCGAGGCCCGTTACATCGGCAGGACGGTGGAAACCACCGGCACGGAAATCATAGAGGTGAAGTTCCAGGAAACCGACCAGACGGAAAAAGTGCTGCTGGTCGAATGCGTGGAGGGATAGGGCATGCCGGCAGGCCTGTTGGGGATCGAGGAACTCCCGCGCGAGGAGATCGAAGTCATTCTCAACCGCGCCAAGGACTACCAGCCCATGCAGGATCACTGCTTCAAGCGGCTGGACATCCTGAAAGGGCGCATGATCGTCAACCTGTTCTTCGAGGCGTCCACCCGAACGCGGATCAGCTTCGAGATCGCGGCCAAACGCCTGGGCGCCGACGCCGTCTCCATCACCGCCTCCGGGTCCAGCCTCAGCAAGGGCGAGTCGCTGGTGGACACGCTGAACACGCTGGCCGCCATGCGGCCCAACGCCATAGTCATGCGCCACGCCGCCTCGGGCGCGCCGCACTTCCTGGCGCGGCACCTGCCCATCCCGATAATCAACGCCGGCGACGGCACGCACGAGCATCCCACGCAGGCGCTCCTGGACGCGCGGACCATTCTGGACGTCCGTTCGTCGCTGGAGGGGCTGCGCGTGGCCATCATCGGCGACATCGTCCACAGCCGGGTGGCGCGGTCCAACATCTACCTGCTGTCTAAGTTCGGGGTTGACATCGTGCTGTGCGGGCCGGCCCCGCTGCTGCCGCCGGAAATGGCCCGGATCGCTCCGGGAGTGAGGATCGCACAGGACATCCGGGAGGCCATACGCGACGCCGACGTCATCATGATGCTGCGCGTCCAACTGGAGCGGCAGCACGAGGCGGCCTTCCCGGCCGGAGAGTATTTCCAGTGCTTCGGCCTGCGGCAGGAGCATCTTGAGCTGGCCAGGCCCGGGGCCATCGTCATGCACCCCGGGCCCATCAACCGCGGCCGCGAGATCGCCTCCGAGGTGGCCGATTCGCAGGTGTCGGCCATCCTCAACCAGGTGGAAAACGGCGTCTCCGTGCGCATGGCGGTCCTGGAGCGCATCCTGGGGTGAGTATGCCGGAACTTTTGATCAGGAACGGAAGAGTGATCGATCCCGCGAGCGGCCGTGACGGGAACGCGGATGTGCTGATCCGCGGCGGGCTGATAGCCGAGGTTGGCGCCGGCCTCGCGTGCCCCGGCGCCAAGGTCTTCGAGGCCGGGGGCCTGGTCGTGACGCCCGGTTTTATCGACATGCACGTGCACCTGCGGGAGCCGGGCTTCACGCACGCCGAAACCATTGAGACGGGCTCGCGCGCCGCGGCGGCCGGCGGCTTCACGTCGGTCTGCCCCATGCCCAACACGTCGCCGGTGAACGACAATCCCACGGTGACCAGCTACATCGTGGAGCGCGCCAGCCGCCATTCCCTGGTGAACGTCTTCCCGGTCGGCTCCATCACCAAGGAGAGCGCGGGAGAGGCGCTGGCAGAGATGGGCTCGATGAAGAAGGCCGGCGCGGTGGCAGTCTCCGACGACGGCCGGCCCGTGATGAACGCCCGCGTGATGAGGCGCGCCCTGGAAACCGCCAGCGCGTTCGGCCTGCCTGTCATACAGCACTGTGAAGACATCAACCTCAGCGCCGGCGGCGACATGCACGAGGGGGTCGAGTCAACCAGGCTCGGGCTGCGTGGGATTCCCTCCTGTTCAGAGGAAATCATCGTGGCGCGCGACCTGTTGCTGGCCGAGTATACGGGCGCTCCGTACCACGTGGCGCACATCTCCACAAGACGCTCCATCGAGATGGTGGCTCAGGCCAGAGCCAGGGGCGTCCTGGTGACCTGCGAGGCGACGCCGCACCATATGTCGCTGGCCGATGTGGACATGCCGGCTTACGACAGCAATTACAAGATGAAGCCGCCGCTGAGATCGCGTGCCGATGTGGCGGCGTTGGTGGACGCCATTGCCGCGGGCGTGGTGGACGCCATTGCCACCGACCATGCCCCGCACGCCGGCAGCGAGAAGATGCAGGAGTACGAGCGCTGTCCGTTCGGCATCATCGGCCTGGAGACAGCCCTGGGGGTGGCCCTGGAGACCCTCTATCACTCTGGCAGGATAACCCTGCCGCGGCTGGTTGAGATGTTCACACTCGGGCCCGCCCGCATTCTGAACCTGGACCGGGGCCGGCTGGCGCCCGGCGCCCCGGGCGATGTGACCGTGTTCAGCCCGGACCTGGTCTGGACCTACGACCTTGATAAGTCCTTCTCCAAGAGCCGCAACACCCCCTGGGGCGGGCGCGCCTTCCGCGGGGGCCCGGTGGCCACCATCGTGGGCGGCGAAGTGGTCTGGCGCAGACCCTGAGTCGCAAGCCTCCACCCGCGCCGGATACAATGAGAGTCGCCCATGAGCGAGAACGACACCACTGCTGCCTCCCCGGAAGCCGAGGGCATGCCGCTGCCCCCGGCCAGCTTCGACTACCTTGTTTTTTCCTTTCGCACACAGGCGGAACTCAGCCTCGGACTTCTCCACTTCGGCAAGCCCGAGCAGCAGCCGGAGCCGGACCTCGGCGCGGCGCGCCACGCCATCGACATGCTTGCCATGCTCCAGGAGAAAACCCGCGGCAACCTTTCCCTTGAGGAGCAGAGACTGCTCGATAACTCATTGACGGAACTCCGCTTCCGCTACGTGCAGGCGGTCGAACAGAAGGGCAAGCCGACGCAGGCGTAGATGTCCTCCTCCGGCCAAGCGTTGCGCATCATCGTACTGGGTTCGGGAACGAGCGTAGGGGTCCCCATGGTCGGCTGCCGCTGCCGCGTGTGCACCTCAGCGGACCCGCGCGACAAACGAATGCGACCGTCGGTTCTCGTGCAATACGGCGGGCGCAACGTCCTTGTCGACGCCACCCCCGATTTCCGCTCCCAGGCCCTGCGCGCCGGCATCGAACACCTCGACGCCATCCTGTTCACGCACGGCCACGCCGACCACCTGCTGGGCCTGGACGACGTGCGCCCCATCAACATCCTGAGGAAGGTCACCATCCCCGTCTATGGCTCGATGGAGACGATTAAGGCCATAAACCGTGTTTTCTCCTACGCCTTTGACGGAGTCCCCAGGGAGTCCTCAAGCCCGCGGCTGGATATTCATACGATCGACGGCGAACCGTTCAACCTGTTCGGGCTCCGGATCACACCGGTTCCCGTGTGGCACGGCAAGATGCCCATCTACGGATACCGTTTCGGCAACGCCGCCTACATAACGGACCAGAGCGATATACCGGCCGAGTCGATGGACAAACTGCGCGGCCTGGACGTGCTGTTCCTCGACGCCTTGCGGAACCGGCCGCATCCTACGCACTCGACCGTGGAGCAGGCGCTCGGCTACGTCCGGGAGCTCGCGCCCGCGCGGACGTATTTCACCCACATGTGCCACGACCTGCTGCACGAGGAGGCGGAGCGAGCGCTGCCGCCGCACGTGCGGCTGGCCTACGACACCCTGGAAGTCACAGTGCGCGGGGAGGCCGGCTGAATGACCCCTCCCCGCATCTTCCGCAGCCTGGAGGAGGCCGCGGGCCGCTTCGGCCCGTGCGCCCTGTCAATAGGCGTTTTTGACGGAGTACACGCCGGACACCGCGAGATCCTCCGCCGCGTGGTGGCGCTGTCCCGAAAGGAAGGCTGGAAGCCCTCGGCGATGACTTTCGATCCCCACCCGGCCCGTGTGGTGGCCCAAGGCCGCCAGATGCGCCTGCTCAGCACTCCGGATGAGCGGGCAAGGCTCATGATGGAGGAAGGCATCGAACAGGTTCTTGTGCTGCCTTTCAGCGAGCAGGTTTCGCGGCTGTCGCCAGAGCAGTTCGCCCGCGATGTTCTGATGGCGCGCCTGGAAGCGCGCGCCGTGCTGGTGGGGGAGAACTTCCGCTTCGGCTACAGACAGGCCGGAGGCGCGCAGCGTTTGCTTGAACTGGGCCGGGAACTGGGGTATGCAACGGTTGTGATCCCCGCTGTCAGTCTGCGCGGACGCACGATAAGCAGCAGCGCAGTCCGCAGGCTGGTCGAGTCGGGGGAAGTGGGCAAGGCGGCGCGGCTGTTGCTGCGGCCCTATTCGCTCGCTGGCCAGGTCGTTAGGGGACGCGGCGTAGGTTCCACCCAGACCGTTCCGACCTTGAACCTGCAAACTGCGGCCGAGGTGCTGCCTGCCTCTGGAGTGTACGTCACGCGAACCTCCGCCCTGGACGACGGGCGGACGTGGCCCTCGGTGACCAACGTCGGTGTCCGGCCCACATTCGAAGGCTCCGGCCTGACGGTGGAGACATACCTGCTCGAGGATATGGCCGGCCCATCGCCCGGGCGCATCCGCGTCGAGTTTCTCACGCGGCTGAGAGAGGAGCGCAAGTTTCCGAGCCCGGAGGCGCTCAAGACGCAGATTCTGCTGGACGTGGAACGCGCCCGGCGGCAAGTAAGCCGCGCGCGGAAGCTCGGTTGCTATACTCGGAAGGAACAAACCTTTAATTCGTAGCCAAGGAGATTGTATTCATGCCGCTCGTTTCGATGCGACAGTTGCTGGATGAGGCCGCCAAGGGCGGCTATGGCGTCGGGGCCTTCAACGTCAACAACATGGAGCAGATCCAGGCCATCATGGAGGCCGCCAGGGAGACCCAGTCGCCGGTTATCATCCAGGCCAGCCGGGGCGCCCGCTCCTACTCGCAGGACCGTTTTCTTTATCATCTGATGGTCGCAGCCACGGAGCTGTACCCCGAAATTCCCGTGGCCATGCACCTGGACCACGGCAATAGCGCGGCCACCTGCAAGTCGGCCATCGAGCAGGGTTTCACCAGCGTCATGATGGACGGCTCGCTGATGGAGGACGGCAAGACCCCCTCCAGCTTCGAGTACAACGTCAAGGTGACCCGCGAGGTGGTGGAACTGGCGCACGCCAGCGGCGTCACCGTGGAGGGCGAAATCGGCACGCTCGGCGGCATTGAGGACGGCCACGGCGCGGGCGGCACCGGGCTGGAACATCTGACCGACCCGGACCAGGCGGCTGAGTTCGTGAAGCAGACCGGCGTGGACGCGCTGGCCATCGCCATCGGCACCAGCCACGGCGCCTACAAGTTCACCAGCAAGCCCACCGGCGAAACACTCAAGATGGACACGCTGATCGCCATTCACAAGAAGCTGCCCAACGTACACCTTGTGATGCACGGCTCCTCCAGCGTCCCCAAGGATTTGCAGGACATCATCAACCAGTACGGCGGGAAGCTTAAGCCGACCTGGGGCGTTCCGGTCGAGGAGATCCAGCTCGGCATCAAGAACGGCGTGCGCAAGGTCAACGTGGACACCGACAACCGTCTTGCGATGACCGGCGCGATACGCAGGGTGTTCGCCGAGACGCCCGAGAAGTTCGACCCGCGCGACTATCTGAAGCCGGCCCGCGAGGCCATGAAGAAGGTGGTCGCCCAGCGCATGCGGGAGTTCGGCCAGGCCGGCCACGCCGGCGACTACACGCCCATCCCGCTCAGCGAGATGGCCAAGCGGTATTCGTAGGGGTTTGCCGCGGCTGCGGCCGGGGCATTGGCGCTCGTGCGCCAGATCAACGCACGCTCTTCCGTACTCACCGATTGAGGGACAGAGATGAAGCGACTCGCCATAGCCATCGCGGCGTGCCTGATCCTGCTGGGCGCCGGCATGGGCACGATGTATTGGCTGGGCAGCGGCAGCCATACGGTGGAAAAGCCAGCCGGGCTGTCGCTCCGGGGTTCCCAGGAGGAGTTCTTCTATTCCCAGGCGGCGCCTGAAATCCCAAGCGACACAGGACTTCATCGAACCTACGCTGTCCGGTTCAAGGAGTATTTGAAGAACTTGCCGCCGGGGGCCAAAGTCGTCGAATTGGGATGCGGAAACGGCGCGTTCCTGGCCGAGTTTCGCGACCGGGGATGGAAACTGACCGGTATCGACATCTCGACCTCCGGCGTAAGGCTGGCGGGGAGTCGCTTCCCCGAGATGGACCTTCACGTGGCCGACGCTACGGAGGACTTGTCTTTCCTCGGCTACGGCTCTTTCGACGCCGTCATCGGCTCGGAAGTGATCGAGCACGTGCTGCTGCCGCGCAAGTATGTCGCCAACTGTTTCAGGCTCCTGAAGCCGGGCGGGATAGTCGTCCTGTCGACCCCTTACCACGGGTATCTCAAGAACCTGGCCCTGGCCGTCCTCAACCGGAGCTACCTCGGCCTGCGCACCCCTCTGTGGGACTACGGGCACGTCAAGTTCTGGTCCGCCGGCACGCTCTCGCAGGCCCTGTTTGAAGGGGGCTTCGAGCAGGTGGAATGGAGGGGCGAAGGCGGACTGCCCTACTTGTGGAACGGCCTGATCATGAAGGCCAGCGTCCCCCGTTAGCGGGCCCCGGCGCAGGGGAGCCCGGCCCCGGCCCGGTGCTAACATGAGGACGATGAGCTACGACCTCGTCATCATCGGCAGCGGCCCCGGAGGCTACTCGGCCGCGGTGAGGGCCGGCCAGTACGGCCTGAAAACCGCCCTGGTAGAGAAAGACCCCAAGCTCGGCGGAACCTGCCTTCACGCGGGCTGCATCCCCACCAAGAGCCTTCTTCACGCGGCCTCGCTCTGGCAGGATCTTCTTCACGGCGCCGGGCAGGGCATACTGTGCGACAACCCGCGCCTCGATTTCGCCAGGATCATCGAGCGCAAGAACCAGGTGGTCGACAGGCACGCCAAGGGGATCGAGTTTCTCCTGAAGAAGAACAAGGTCGACTGGATCCGCGGCCGCGGCAGGCTGGCCGGTCCCCGGAAAGTCGCCGTCGAGGGTGGCGACGGGGCACAGACGCTTGAGACGAGGAACGTCATCGTCGCCACCGGCTCGGAGGCCCGCACGCTTCCAGGAGTCAAGGCCGGCCCCGAGAGGATACTCACCAACGTTGAGATACTGAACCTCGGCGCCGTTCCCGCTTCGCTCGCAATAGTGGGCGCCGGGGCGGTCGGAGTCGAGTTCGCTTCAATATTTCACCGGCTTGGCTCTAAGGTCACTCTGGTCGAGATGCTTCCACGCATAGTTCCGCTCGAAGACGAGGAAATCTCCAGGGAACTGCACCGCCTGTTCAAGAAAGCGGGCATCCGGGTGGAGACCGGAGCGAAGGTAGAGAATGTCAGCCCCGCCGGCGGCGGCGTGGCCTTCACCCTCACGGCCTCAGGGGGCAAGGCCGAGACCGTGGAGGCCGAGAAGATCCTCATCGCCGTGGGCCGGAAACCGAACACCACCGGCCTGGGGCTCGAATCCACCAAGGCCGAGCTTGAGGGCGGCTCCATCAAGGTCAACCAGTGGATGCAGACCGCTGAAGCCGGGGTCTACGCCATCGGAGACGTCGTGGCCGGCACGCCTCAACTGGCGCACGTCGCCTCCATGGAGGGCATGGTTGCGGTGGGACACATCGCGGGCAAGCCCGCCCGCCCGCTCCGGGCTGACCGCATCCCGGGTTGCACTTACACGGAGCCCGAAATCGGCAGCGTCGGGCTCACCGAGGCCGAAGCCCGCGCGCGCGGCCACAAGATCAAAGTCGGCAAGTTCCCGTTCCTCGGTAACAGCAAAGCCACCATCCTCGGGCGGCACGACGGCTTCGTGAAAGTGGTCGCCGGTGAGCGGTACGGAGAGATCCTCGGGGTGCACATCATCGGCCCGTCCGCCACGGACCTGATCGCCGAGGCCGTGGCCGCCATGGAAGCCGAAGCCACGGTCGAGACCCTCATGAGCGCGATCCACCCGCACCCCACCGTGGCCGAGGCAGTGGGGGAAGCCTTCAACGCCGTCTACGGGCTGGCCATCAATGCCTAGCTTCGAACTGCGCGACCTGGGAGGCATGGGCTACAGCGAGGCCTTCGCCCTGCAACAGGAACTGGTGGAGAAGCGCCAGCAGGGGCTGATCCCGGATCAGTTGCTGATAGTTGAACATCCGCACGTGATCACCCTCGGCCGCAACGGGCGGGTCGAGAACCTGCTGGCCGGCCCCGAAGTCCTGCGCCGCGCCGGCATTTCGTTCCATCACACCGACCGCGGCGGGGACATAACCTATCATGGACCAGGCCAGGTGGTGGGTTACCCGATTGTGGACCTGCGCGAATGGCGGAGGGACGTAGCGGCCTACGTGAGGTCGGTGGAACAGGTCCTGATCGGCGCCCTGGCGGAACTCGGCATACGTGCGGAGCGGATGGCAGGCGCGACCGGGGTCTGGGTGGACGGAAAGAAGATAGCCGCGATCGGCGTCCACATCAGCCGCTGGGTCACCTCGCACGGATTCGCGCTGAACCACGCCACCGACTTAAGCTATTTTCAGTACATTGTTCCTTGCGGGCTTTCAAGACCCGTGACATCCATGGCGGAGTTGGGCTGCCGGGCCGGGCGCGGCGAGGTGGTCGCATCGCTGGGGCGCAACTTCAGCCGGGTTTTCGGGCGTGATATGGAGATGGCAGCATGATCGACGTCGTAATGCCGCAGATGGGCGAGAGCATCGTGGAAGGCACTCTTACGAAGTGGCTGAAGAAGCCGGGGGACCGCATTGAGCGCGACGAGCCGCTGTTTGAGATCTCCACCGACAAGGTGGATACCGAGATCCCGTCGCCTTCGGCTGGTGTGCTGGGCGAGGTGCTGGTGGAGGAAGGCCGGACAGTAGCCATCAACACTGTGGTGGCCCGCATCGACGAGAAGGGCGAGGGCGCGGCGCCGTCCCAGAAACCCGCCGGGGCGGCCACTCCCCCTCCCCCGATTCCCTCTTCGCCCCCTCTCCCCGCCGCCGCCCCGGCGCCTGCCGCGGGGGAACCCTCGGAGGAGGAACTCGGCCCGCTCTCGCCACTGGTTCGCAAAATGGCCCGCGAGCACAACCTCGAGCTGCGCCAGATCAAGGGCACCGGCGCCGGAGGACGGATCACCAAGCAGGACGTGGAGGCGTACATGGCGGCGCAGGCCGCGGCCCCCGTCCCCCCTTCTCCCGCTCCTTCCGTCCACCCGACTGCGCACGGCGAAGCCGCGCCACCGCCCCCCCGGGTTGAGGCCCCCAAGGCCCGCGTCGAACCCATGAGCATCATGCGCAGCAGGATTGCCGAGCACATGGTGTTGAGCAAGCGCACTTCGGCCCATGTGACCACCGTTCACCGCATCGACATGACCAGCGTGGCGCGCATACGACAGCGCAGCAAAGAAGAGGTTAAGGCCAGGTACGGCTACTCCCTTACCTTCCTGCCCTTCTTCACCCGCGCCGCAGCCGAAGCGCTGCGCGCGTTCCCCATCGTCAACGCATCCATCGAGGGGAACAACATCATCTATCACAACGAGATCAACATTGGGATCGCGGTCGCGCTCGAGGGCGGACTGATCGTGCCGGTCATCCGCCGCGCCGACGAGTTGAATGTGCTCGGGCTTCAGCGCGCCATCGTGGATCTGGCCGCGCGCGCCCGCTCGCGGCAACTGAAGCCCGAGGAGGTGCATGGCGGCACCTTCTCGGTCACGAATTTCGGCAGCAACGGCAGCCTGTTCGGCACTCCTGTTATCAGCCAGCCGCAGGTGGCCATCCTGGGAGTGGGCGTGGTGGAGAAGGCCCCTGTGGTCATGGACGACGCCATCGCCATCCGCCATGTTTCGCTCACCGGCCTCACATTCGACCATCGCCTGATTGACGGCGCGCTGGCCGACGAGTTTATGCAGAAGATCAAGAGCGTGCTCGAGAACTGGTCCGAGCAGGTGCTCTAGCCTGGGAGGTGACAGCCGTGCCGGATGGTGTTTCCAGACGACATTTCTTCTTTGGCGCGCTGCTGGCGGGGGCGGTGCCGCCCGGCGGCTTCGGCAGCGTGGCCTCGCTGCGGGCGCTGGGCTACAGGCCTTACTACGACAAGTTGAACATCGCAGCCGTGGGCTGCGGAGGCCAGGGTGCAAGCATCCTCAACGACGCCGCGCGCACCGAGAACATAGTGGCGTTGTGCGAAGTGGACGAGATCCGTGGAGCCGCCAGCCTGAAGCGTTTCGCGGGACTGCCCCTGTACAAGGACTTCCGCGTCATGCTGGAGAAGGAAGGCAGGAGCATAGACGCCTGCCTGATCGGCGTCCCGGACCACATGCACGCGACCGTGGCGCTCCCGTGCATGCAGCTCGGCAAGCACGTCTACGTCGAGAAGCCTCTCACCCGAACCCCCTGGGAGGCGCGCCTGCTACAGGATGCGGCGGTGAAGTACGGCGTCGCCACGCAGATGGGCAACCAGGGTTTCTCGCACGAGGGCATCCGGGTGGCGTCGGAGATCGTCTGGTCTGGCGCCATCGGCGACGTAACCGAGGTGCACGTTTCGACCCAGCTCGGCACGCATCCCACGGGGTTGCAGGATCTGCCCCCCGAAGAGGCCGCGCCAGAGTCGCTGGACTGGAGCCTGTGGCTGGGAAGCGCCCCGGTCCGTTCGTTCAGCTCCCAGTACCTTCCCTACAACTGGAGGGGCTTCTTCGATTTCGGGACGGGCCAGATCGGAAACTGGGGAATCCACACGGCCGGGCCCGTGCACATGGCGCTGCAACTGGGCGCGCCCACGAGTCTGGAGCGGCTCTCGATCGTGAACGAGAGCAAGCACACGTTTCCCAACCGCGCGGTGATCCGCTACGAGTTCCCGGCCCGCGGAAAGATGCCGCCGGTGACGGTGTACTGGCACGATTCAGCCCGGCCAGGCGATCCGGAAGCCTACCGTGTGCCGGGCATGGAGAACGAGACCATTCTGCCCCGCCCCAACAACCTGGTGGGAAGGGTACGTCAGCCGGGAGGACCGCCTCCCCCCCCACCCAAGCCCGCAGGCCCGATCAAGTCGCGGACCAGCCCGGGAGGCCAGGGAATCGCCGTCTTTGAACCGCCGGGCGGCTGGGGGCTGGGGCCGCAGCCCGGCGTTTTGACCGGGAACGGAGCGGTGTTCATCGGCACCCAGGGCATCATGGCGACTTGCGACCGTGGAGAGGGAGTCCACCTGCTGCCCGCATCGCGGTGGCAGGACTTCGAGCTCCCGTCCCCGCTGCTGACGCGCTCTCCGGGCCACATGCGGGACTGGGTCCGCGCCTGCAAGGGCGGCGACCCTTCCTGCTCCGATTTCAGCATCACGGCGCCCTTCACCGAGTGGACCACGCTTGGCGTGATCGCGTTCCGCGTCCCAGGCAAGCTGGAATGGGACAGCCGGAACCAGCGCTTCACCAACAGCCCGGAGGCGAACAAGTACGTCCAGCCCGAGTTCCGCAAGGGTTGGGAGCTGAAACTGTAACAAGAGCCGGTTTAGGAGACCAACCATGAACCGCCGATCTTTCCTTTGCTCCGCAACGGCCGCGGGCCTGCTGCCCGCCGCGGCCCGCCCCGCCGAGGTCCCAGGCGACATCCGGCTGGCCGTGTGCACCTACTCGCTGCGCATGTTTCCGCGCACCAAGGCCATCGAGATGATCAGGCAACTGAACGTGCGCTACGTCAGCATCAAGGAGATGCACCTGCTGTACAAGAGCACACCCGAGGAACTGGCCGCCGGCCGCAAGGAGTTCGAGGACGCGGGGCTGGTGATCACCAGCGGAGGCGTGGTCTACATGCAGAAGGACGACGAGGCCGACATACGGTCCTACTTCGAGTACGCCCGGCTGGCGGGCATGCCCATGATGGTGATTGGCGCCACGCCCATCAACCTGCCGAAGATCGAGAAGTTCGTGAAGGAATACAACATCTCGGTCGCGGTGCATAATCACGGCCCCGAGGATAAGATGTTCCCCACTCCCCAAAGCGCCTTGAAGCTGATGGGCGGCATGGACCCCAGGGTAGGGGTGTGCGTGGACGCCGGCCACACGGTGCGCACGGGGGTGGATCTCATCGAGACGCTCCGGGCGGCGGGCAGCCGGCTTCTCGACGTGCACATCAAGGACCTGCGCGACCTCAAAGAGTCCAAGAGCCAGTGCCCGGTGGGCGACGGCGCAATGCCCGTTGCCGCCATGTTCCGGGAGTTGAAGCGGATGAACTACAAAGGCCTGGTCGGCCTGGAGTACGAGATCGACGCCAAGGACCCGTTCCCCGGCATGCAGAAGTCATTCGCCTACATGCGCGGCGTACTGGCCGGGTTGCGGGCGTGAGCGCGCCCCGCCTCACGCGGCGACTCTGGCTCTGCTCGGCTGCCTCGGGACTGGCCTTCTCCGCGCCGGACGAGGAGCAGGTCTGGAGCGAGTACGTCGCTTGGTATCGCCGTCAACCCATCGGCGTCGCGGATACGCGCGCGGCGTACATCGAACACCTGAAGCGCTCCGGTCTTGACGCCGCGGCGATCGAGCGGCGTTCCCGGATCCTCGAGAGGCTTTCCGATGAGCGCCGCCAGGAACTTCATCCGCTCTTCTTCGACCGGACCTACGCGAGCTCCGCGCCGCGCTTCAACGCGGAGCCGAACGCGTTGCTGGTGGAAGCCGCGCGCGACCTTCAGCCGGGCCGGGCGCTCGATGTGCATATGGGACAGGGGAGGAACGCCGTTTTCCTTGCCTCAAAGGGCTGGCAGGTTACGGGTTTCGACTTCTCGGCCGGGGGCGTCGGCGCCGCCCTGGAGTCCGCAAAGAAGGCCGGAGTGTCCTTGACAGCCCTGGTCCGGCGCCACGAGGATTTTGACTTTGGCCGGGCGCAATGGGACCTGGTTGTCATGAGCTACACTTGGGTGCCGCTGCGCGAACCCTACGTTCAGCGGATCGTAGATTCGCTCAGGCCGCGTGGCCGTCTGGTTTTCGAGCACCTGATGGATGAGTCGGGAAGCGAGGACGCGGCGCCGTGGCTCCCCCGCCCCAATGAGCTGCTGAAAGCGTTCGGCGCTCTGCGCATCCTGCGCTACGAGGATGTGCGGGCCGCGGCGGACTGGAGCTGGCGCCCCGAGCGCATCGCCCGCCTGGTGGCAGAGAAGTAGGGCGCGCCCGCCTTCCGCTGCGCCCTAAACGCTCGGCCTACGGCCTCGCAGGGCTTCGCTCCAGGCGGCCCCAAACCGCCCAATCCTCTCCTCTTGGCAAGGCTGAGAGTGGTCCCCTTTCTCGCCGCCCCAGTGGTTCCCTTTTGCTCCGCCCTTGACAACGCCTCCCACACGGCGCGTTTCGCAATGACAAAAGGCTTCGTCGAGGTTCCGGCGTTCCTCACCTGCCGGCCTGCGCCGTGATCACCCCGGGCAAGCAGCACGAAATCCGTGTGGCCCGGCGTCTGAAGCTGCCGCCCGGCTCTCTGCTGGTCTTCTTCGACCGGGGCTACACCGACTACGACTGGTTCGCCGCGCTGAGCCAGCAGAAGGTCTGCTGCGCCAGCAGTTGTTTGTTTACCGCGACTTGTGGCTCTGGATCGATCACCCGTTCGAAGGGCCGCCCCAACCGGTGGCCGACAAGGCGCAGCAACTGGCGATCTCCTGGTGAGGGGTCTTGGACAGCACGTACCGGCTTCGGAGGGGAACCTGGGTCGAGGAATCAGCCCAAAACGGGGAACAAGGGGCTTGTTTTCAACAGAGGGACGGCAGGGGATCAGCTATTTTGGACAGCAGTGGGTGCTAACAAGACCCTGGAAACCGCATCCGCGTTCCGGCTCCGGAACCGCGTTCATCACGGATGTGACCTTCGCTTGCACCGAATGCCAGCCCGCCAAGCTGGACGTCAAGAAACTCAGTCCCTTAGAATCAACACGTTACGGATAGCTCTCCGGCTCCGGCGCAGCTCGAAGCTCGAGTTTCTTGGCTCTGCTCAGAAGAGGCCTTATAACTGTTGCAGAATGAGCAGGTTACAGCTAAGTGGAGGGTATATTCTCTAATGGAGGGCGCGCGATTCTCCCGTAAGCCATTGAAAACATGGAGCGGGAGACGGGACTCGAACCCGCGACGTCCAGCTTGGGAAGCTGGCATTCTACCACTGAATTACTCCCGCCCAGTGGCGCTGCGGCGTGACATCCCCACTATAGACCAGACCCCCGGCGCCGGTCAACGAAAACCGTCCCTGGACCAGCCCGAACCTCCACCCCTACCGCACAAACCCCAGCTTGCGCAGAGCCTCCGGCGCGCCGTCAAAGCTGATGAACGCCGACCGCTGGCGGCCACTCTCAACCGCCACGCCGAATGGCACGTCCACGAACGAGAAGACCTCCTTCAACACGTCCACGTCCGCCGTGAGCGCCGCCGGCAGTCCGCTCGAAACCAGAAATTCCCGGCCGAACTCCGGCATCTGCGTGGCCACAGCGACCAGCCTGGTGTGGCCCCAATCCAGTCTGCCCAGCTCCCCCGCAACCGTGGCGCAGTGCAGGCATTCGGGGTTGAAGAAGTACAGGAACACCCGTCCCTCCCGCAGCGGGAAGGGCTGCCCGTCCACCGTAACGAATTCGGGCGCGATTACCGCTGCGCCGCGGGCCGCCACCACGCCGTAGGACACTCCGGCGAAAACGCACACCGCCGCAAACACGATAGCTGCGCTCCTCAATCCGCGCGCAGGTCCGGCCCACCAGCCGGCCAGTCCCGCCATCAGCAGCATGACCGCGTCGCCGATGAAGAAGGCCGGTCCCACCGCGCGCTCGATCCAGGGAAAGCAGTTACACTCCTGGCCCCGCAGCACGTTGTAAAACAAGGCAATGTAGACCATGAAGGCGACCAGCAGCGCAGCCGTCAGCCATGCCCCCCAGCGGCGCAGCCGCGGCGCCAGCAGCAGGACGCCGGCCAAAGTCTCAGCTATCCCGAAACCGATCGCAGCCGGCAATCCCAGGGCCGCGGGAACTTGCGCCTGAACCAGCCGTACCGAGGCGGCTATCGGGTCGGTGATCTTCCAGACCCCAGCTATGATGAACGCCACCCCCAGCAGGACAGCGGAACCAGCGGAAACCCAGGTCTTCCAGGCTGGCAGTCCCAACGGCCCAGCTTCGTCGCCTGCCTGCGCCATGCTCTCACCGATGCTCCTCATTATATTCGCGATGCCACGCCTGTGGAGGCGCGCCCGGCGGCCGGCTCTACCGGCCGTGAAACTCCAGGGCCGCGCTGATTGTACGGTCTATGTCCTCGCTGGTGTGGGCGGATGAGACAAAGGCCGCCTCGAACTGCGATGGCGCCAGATAGATGCCCCGCTCCAGCATGAAGTGAAAGTACTCGGCGAAGCGGGCCGTGTCGGAGCGCTTGGCCGATTCGTAATCGGTCACCGGTCCCGGGCAGAAGAACACCGTGAACATCGAGCCCACCCGGTTCGCGGCCAGCCCCTCCGGCATGTCCGCCACCAGCCGGGCGGCATGCCTGTCGATCTGCCCGTAAACCTCGGGATGCGACTTCAAGTGACGCAGCATGGCCAGGCCCGCCGACACCGCCAGCGGGTTGCCCGAAAGCGTCCCGGCCTGGTAGACGGGTCCCACGGGCGCCACCTTCGACATGATGTCAGTGCGGCCGCCGTAGGCTCCGATGGGAAGGCCGCCGCCGATAACCTTGCCCAGTGTGGTCAGGTCGGGGCGGATTCCATAGAGCTGCTGGGCGCCCCCGTAAGCCACGCGAAAGCCCGTCATCACTTCGTCGAAGATGAGTAGCGCGCCGTGGCGCGCGGTCAGCTCGCGCAGGGCTTCAAGGAAGCCGGAAAGCGGGGCAACGCATCCCATGTTGCCGGCCACGGGCTCGACGATCACAGCGGCGATGCGCTCGCCGTGCTCCTGGAAGGCCCGCTGCGCGGCGTCGATGGAGTTGAACGGCAGCGCGAGGGTGGTGTCGGCGAAGCTCACCGGAACGCCCGCCGTGTCAGGAAGTCCGAGCGTCGCCACCCCCGACCCGGCCTTCACCAGAAGCGAATCGACGTGGCCGTGGTAGCAGCCCTCGAACTTCACCGTGAGGTCCCGGCCGGTGAAGCCGCGCGCCAGCCGGATGGCGCTCATGGTGGCTTCAGTGCCGGAGTTCACCAGGCGCACCATCTCCATCGAGGGCACGGCGTCGCAGATGGTCTCGGCCAGTTCGATTTCGCGCTCGGTAGGCGCGCCGAAGCTGGTGCCGCAGGCTGCCGCCTCCTCGATCGCCTTGAGGATGTCCGGGTGGCGGTGGCCAAGCAGCAGCGGGCCCCAGGAGCCCACATAATCGATGTACTCGTTTCCGTCGGCGTCCCAGATGCGCGAGCCCTGCCCGCGCCGGATGAAGGGCGGGACGCCTCCCACCCCGCGGAACGCGCGGACCGGCGAGTTGACGCCTCCGGGGATGGACATCTGCGCCCGGGTCAGCAGTTCATACGACCTGCGATGAGTCATGGTTGAAGGCTAAGTTTCTCCGGGTACCAGCCTGCTGAACAGAAAATTCACGACGGTCTCGAACATGGTTCCGTGCAGGTTGCGGAGCAGGCGCTTCTTAAGACCAAGGTAACCCTGCGTGCCGGCGAACAGATCCTGCACCAGCTCGTGGAACCTGGGGCTGCGGCGCATGAACTGGATCATACGCTGAGGCACTCCGGCAAACAGCAGGCTGCCGCGGAACAGGCGCCGCGCCAGCGCCGCTCCGAGTTCCAGGTCGGCGGCGAAATCGCGCTGGAGAAGGTTGCGGTAGGCATACGGCTTTTCCTCGGGAGCGTGCTCGTCGGAAAGCACCACCTGGCTGGCGAGGTCGCCGGAGCGGATGGCGTAGTAGAGGCCTTCGCCGGTCACCGGGTCCACAAGGCCGCCGGCATCGCCCACCGCCAGCCAGCCCCGGTCCGCCACGCGGTTGCTCCTCCAGTTGGCCGTGGCAAGTGAAGGCAGCAGGTGACTGTAGAACTGCCCGTTCTTCCAGGCAATCGCCTTCTCCCGCATGTAAGCCTCAAGCCTGGCCCGCAGACTCTGGGCCGGCTCGCCCTTGCCGCAGATGCCTACCGACAGGTGGCCGCAGCGGGGGAAGACCCAGATGTAGCCCTGCAACTGCGGCAGAAACTGGATATCGACGTGGTCCTGTTCAGCGGGCACATAGTAGCCGAGCGCCAGCATCGTGTCGTCGGCTGTGAGCCGCGTGCCCACCTCGCGGAGGGGGTTCCGGGCGCCCGTCGCAACGATGCAGAAGTCGGCTTCGAGCGACCCTTGCCCTGTCCAGAGGCGCCAGCGGCCGCCCGCGCGCTCCAGGCGCAGAACCCGGGCTTGCTCGATGTCCGCTCCCGCCCGCCCGGCGCGCGCCAGCAGCAGCCGGTTAAGCTCGTACCGCGAGTAGATCAGCAGCGGCTGTCTCAGTTTCATGCGGGTGTAGACGGCGCCCGGCGCAGCCAGCCGCGTCATGGTGACCAGGCGCTTGGGACTGTCGTTGTGGAGCAGGAAGGGGTACTTCTCGTAAGCCTTGTAGGTCAGGCCGCCGCCGCAGGGCTTTTCCCACGCCAGCTTGTCGTCGAACAGGACCGTCTTCATTCCGGCCGAGGCGAGGCGCTCGGCCGCGAACGAGCCGGCGGGGCCGCCGCCAAGAATGGCTACGCGCTTCATTTGGCGGGCTCGGCAGGCGCCGCGCCGCTGATGGGAGGATGGTCGGGAGGCGCACCCTCGGGGATCTGCATCCCCGCCCCGTGCGCGTCGGCGCCGGCGGGGCGGCCCTGCACTTCCCAGCCGCCGCCCTTCCTCACGAGCTTGTAGGCCATCGTCATCCCGGGATTCGAGGCATCGGTGCCCCTGGGCCTGAAGGAAACAGTCGCGTCGGCCTCGTTCTCACGAAAGGCCACCGAGACGACCTCGACCTGCATGGAACTCAGGTTGATGGTTCCGCGCTTGGCGAGATAATCGACAACGGCGGACTGAACGGCCTCCTTGGTCTGCCCGCCCCCCCGGTTGCAGCCTCCGAGCGCCAGCAATGCGACGGCAGCCAACAACACACACGGTTTCACACGACAATTATAGCGATACGCGCGGCCGCCCGACTGCGCGCACCTACGGGAGGCTTGCAGTCGCCTCATCTGAGACTCCCGACCCGCTCGCCAGGCTCACCGTAACGGACTTAATGCTGCTGACGCTGCCCTGCACCGTGAAAGGCTGGTCGTACCGGAAGGCGCTCCCATATTGAGTGGAAGCCGCGCCGCTGTACCAGGTCTTGAAGGCCTCCCCCACTTGAACCGGCACCTCGATCGTCTGGGATCCGCCCGTCCTGGTCACCGTGAAGACGAACGTGGCGCGCGTCACCTCCCGCGGCGTGGAGTAGCCCGCTATCCGGACCTCAACCCCGCCTGTGCCGGCCACCAACTCGACCGAGTCAATCCGCGGCGCCGCCCGAAGGACGGTCACCGAGCGGACCGGCACGAACGTGGGAGTCAGATCCTGCCCTCCGGACGAGTACCTGAGCGTGAGCCGGATTTGCCCGGCCACGGTTCCCGTCTGAAGGGCGGGGGGAGATGCCCAGGACGGGGTCACCTGGCCCGCCGGCACGGTGAAGTTCAGGGTCCGGCCTCCGGTGGAGAACTGAACCGCCGGATCGTCGGACCAAACCTCGGCGTTCGGCGTGAACGTCATCGTGACGGTGCCGGTGATCTGGCGCGGGTACGCCGAGCTGAGCTGGATGCCGAATTGCGGCTGCTGGGCCGCTCCAGCGACTTCCGGCAGACCGGTGATGGCGACAGCCGGAGTCTCCGGCAGCGCCACGACAAGGCTGAAGACCCTGCTGGCGGTCTCGCCGGTCGCGCCGGTGACCGTGGCAGTGAACGTGAATGCTCCGCTCTGAACCGGGACGCCGCTCAGCAGGCCCTCGGCGTTGAGAGCCAGCCCCTGCGGCAGCGCGCCCGAGGTGACGGCCCAGGTGTGCCGCGGGGTGCCTCCGGAGACCGTAAGCTCCTGCGAATAGGCCACGCCGAGTGTCGCCCAGGGGAGAACGGCGCCCGTGCCGATCACCAGCGGCGCCTGGGCAATCCGCACAGAGTGAGCGGCCCGGAATCCGAGCTGGCCCGCAGTCCCGGCCGCCGCCAGCAAACCGGCCGTCAGCAGTATCGCGAGCCTCATCTTCCACCCCCGTTTCGCGGAGGGGTGATCTCCCGGCCGGCGCCGCGCGGCAGCCGCTCCTGGCCCGGGACGAACACGATGCGGGGACTGGCGGCTCGGGCGTCCAGCAGCCACACCGGCCCATTGCCGGGCTCGCTCAGCCGGAACACCGCCCCGCCCGCCATAGGCTCCAGGGCCGCGGGCTCGCATGGGCAGGCCAGCCGGACCGGTTCCCCTCCCGCCAGTGGGAGGACCACCACGCCGGCCGGTCCGGTCGTGGCGACAAACAGCCGGCGGTTGCCGGGCGCCGCGGCGACGGCCACGGGCCGGGAGACGCCGTCGGCCGCTCCGCCGATCCTGATCAGGCGCGCCTCGCCCTTCAGGTCCCGCAGCAGCGCCACCTCCCCGCTCAAAGCGTCGGCGATCACGGCGTCTTCGCTCCTCGACAGAAACGCCAGGCTGGGGGAGGCCGATGCGGTGTGCACCACCCGCGGCCACGTTTCAGGAGAGGCCAGCCAGAGCGGAGCCGGGTCGCCTGCTGCTGCAAGCAGCACAGCGCCGCCGCCGTCGCTCACCGCCAGGGCGGCCACTCCGCCCGCTGCTATGTGCCCGGAACTCCATGCCACGGCCGGGGACTCCGGAAGGCCGGTAAGGACATCCACCCGCGAAGTCCGCGGATAGTAGAGTGCGGCTGCGTCCCCCGACGGACTGAGCGCGATGCGTGCGGGATTGGCTGGCACGTCCAGCGCCGCTCCGGTGGGCGCCGTGCTCAGGTTCCTCAACATCGTCACCTGGCCCCCGCGCGCCGCCACAGCCAGGCTGTAGTCGCGGTCTGCCGCCACGGCGACCTGCTCGAACGCGCCTCTGGCCATCACAGGCGGCCCCAGCGTCGCGGCGCCAGGGATGCCCAGCACCGGCCTGATCCCTGCTGTCGCGTCGTGGACGAAGCCGAGTATCGGACCTCGCACGGGCTCGGTGCCCGGCCGGCTCTGAGCGCGGATGACGCCCGGCAGCACGAGAAGAACGAACGCGACTATGAAGGGCCGCCGCAGTCCTTGATCAGATAGCATGCTCCCTCTCCCCGGCGCCTACTGCGGCCCCCTGACCGCCGGCGTGCCGGCGGCAATACTTATGGAATCCGAAGCGGCGTCTTTTCTGCGGGCTGCCACCACCGCCCCCGCCGCGGCAGCCCCTCCCACCGCAGCCAGCACCGCGACGAGTTTCCGGGGGAACGCCCTGGTCCCTACCCCGGCCGGCAGAGGCACGTTGACCTGGGTGATCACGCCGGCGCCGGTCGTGCCCCGGAACGAGGCCTGCGCCCGGATCTGGAACTTGCCCGCCGTTTCATTGGCGCGGAGGCCTCTGGCCACGGCTCGCCCGGCGTTGTCCGTGCGAACCAGCAGGCTGCGCGCGCTCCTGCCGAACGTGCCGCTCGGGCCCGCGTCGGGCAGCACGAAAAGGACGGTGGCCTGTGGCACGGGCCGGCGCTTCTCGTCCTCCACCCGCACGACCGGATCGCGCGCCGCGCGCTGCCGGGCGTAGTTGGAGGCGCCTTCTCCTTCCAGGACGACCACGTGGAGCTGGCTTGGCGCCGGAGACCCCTTCTGGGCCGCTCCCAAGGGCCTGGGCGGCGCGCCGGCAAGCAGCGCCAGAATGACAGCCAGAAGGGAGCGCACAGCCGCGTCCCCGAAAAGATTGGGCATGATCGAGTCCTCTCGCAACCTCCAAACGGACACCGAAGTCCCGTTAGATGTGCGCCTCAGGCCGCGCGTTTCGTTGAACGCCGCCCCTACTACATTTCTTAACACAGGACGCGCACCGGCCGCCGGAGCCGGGAGGACATTGCAGACCATTGGAATGTGTGCAAGACTGGGGCTGAAAATCAAGCCTCTGTCTCCCGGTCCATATGCGCATCCATAAGAAGAACGTCCACCGTTTAGCGGCGGCGTCAGCCGTCGCCGCATGCCTGTGCGTCGCGGTATTGATCGCGCAGTCCTCCGCCCCATCCTCCGCGCCGGCTTCCGTGGAGAGCATCGCAATCCAGGTAAGCCGCCCGGGCCCCGCGGTGCCGTCGACCCTGTTCGGCCTGTTTTTCGAAGACATCAACTTCGCCGCCGACGGCGGGCTCTATCCGGAGCTGGTCAAGAACCGCTCCTTCGAATTCACCGAGCCGCTGGCCGGCTGGTCGAAGAGTTTTGCCAGCGAGGGCGAAATGGTCGCGCTCTCCGAAGGCGGCCTGAACGCCAGCAATCCCCACTACCTGCGCCTCCGCTCCGAAAGTCCGACCGGCTTCGCAATCACGAACGCGGGCTTCCGGGGCATGGGCGTGCAGGCAGGCGCCGAGTACATCTTCTCCGCGTGGGTGCGTGTCCCGGGGGCTGCGGGACCGAAGACCCTGCGCGCCGCGCTGCTTGCCGGCGCAGCAGGCCGCGGGCGCGGAGCGGCCGGCGGGAACATCGGCGAAGCCACCCTGAGCGGTTTCAGCGGACAGTGGAAGAAATACGAGACCGTGCTCAAGGCCTCCGCTACAAGCCCGGCGGCGCGGCTGCAAGTGACGGTCCCCGAGGCCGGCGCCATAGACGTGGACATGGTCTCCCTGTTCCCAAGGGACACTTGGCGGAACCGGCCCAACGGGCTGCGGCCTGATCTGGTCCAGCTTCTGGCCGACATGAAACCGGGCTTCCTGCGGTTTCCCGGCGGGTGCATTGTAGAAGGCCGGCGGCTGGCGTTGCGCTACCAGTGGAAGAAGACCGTCGGCGACGTGAGCGAGCGGCGCTCGATCATCAACCGCTGGAACGACGAGAATGAGCGGGTGACGCCCGACTATTTTCAGTCGTTCGGCCTCGGCTTCTATGAGTACTTTCAGCTGGCCGAGGATCTGGGCGCCACACCGGTCCCAATCCTGAATTGCGGCATGGCATGCCAGTTCAACTCTGGTGAGATGGCGCCGCTGGACCAGTTGGATGAGTACATTCAGGACGCCCTCGACCTGATCGAATTCGCCAACGGAGCGGTGACCACCCGCTGGGGCGCGCTGCGCGCCAGGATGGGACATCCGGCCCCCTTCAACATGAAGATGATCGGCATCGGCAACGAGCAGTGGGGAAAGGCTTACGTGGACCGTTATAAGGTGTTCAGCGCCGCCATCAGGGCCAGGCACCCGGACATCAAGTTGATAGGCAGCGCCGGACCGTCGGCCTCCGGAACCCAGTTCGATTACCTGTGGCCGCAGATGCGGGAGATGAAGGCCGACCTCGTGGACGAACACTACTACCAGCCGGCCCAGTGGTTTCTGGACAACAGCCGCCGCTACGACAAGTACGATCGCAGCGGGCCCAAGGTGTTCGCCGGGGAGTACGCCGCGCGGGTTGCCGGCAACCGGAACACATGGGGCGCAGCGCTGGCCGAAGCCGCCTACATGACCGGCCTGGAGCGGAACGCGGACGTGGTCCATATGGCATCCTACGCGCCGCTGCTGGCGCACGTCGACGCATGGCAATGGGCGCCCAACCTGATCTGGTTCGACAACCTGCGCTCCTTCGGGACGCCCAGCTACCACGTGCAGAAGCTGTTCGCGACCAATCTTGGGACCCGCCTGCTGCCGGTTACCATAGGCGGGTCGGAGACTAACGCCCACAACGGCCTGTATGCCAGCGCTTCATTGCTGGAGAAGACCGGAGAGGTCATCCTGAAGGCGGTCAACCCGGGCGAGGCGGGCAGAAAAGTGGCAATCTCGCTTGCCGGTGCAGCGGCGCGAGGCGCCGCGCGGGTGTTGACTCTGGCCTCCTCAGACCTGGCCGCGGAGAACAGCCTGGACAACCCTATGAACGTCGCGCCGGTGGAGCGCAGCATGGCGGTGAGCGGGACCGAGGTCGAACTCACCCTGCCGGCGCACTCGCTCACCGTCGTGCGCCTGCCGGCACGTTGATCCGCGCCCGGCAGGCAGGTCCCGGGCCCGGCAACTGCCCCCATGCCGCGCTGATGCGGGGGCCGCCGCGCACCGCAGGACCAGGAGCGCCGCGGTCGTGCCGCCAGCGGCCCTCAGGCGGGGAACAGCAGACGCAGCAGATCCTGGTGGCAGAGCAGGTTGGGCACGATGAAATCGGCGCCGGCGCCGGCCAGCCGCTGACGTTTCCATTCGTCCACCCGGAGGCAGTCTGGCTCGTCGGTGGCCACGCCCACCGCCACTCCTCCGACTTCCTTGACGTTCTCTATCTCCACGTAGCCATCGCCGAAGCCCAGGAACTCACCGCCGCGGCAACCCGTGGAGGCGATGACCTGTTGAATCAGGATCCGCTTGGAGAATGCCTTGTAGTCGTCAAGCGCCCCGAAGACCCCGCCATTGAAGCAGCGGTCCACGCCCAGCAGCCGCGCCTCCTCGCGCATGTACTGCTGGTCGGTGCCGCTGGCCAGGTACATGGTGAGGCCCCTGGCGGCCAGCGCCTCGATCATAGCCATGGCGCCCGGAACCAGGTACTTGTCCGGGGGGACGTTCCCGCCGCGCAGTTCGTCCAGGCGGTAACGGATCTTGTGGTGCAGCCGGGCCAGGTAGTCCCGCTTGTATTCCAGCGGTTCCAGCGGCCGGCCTCCCCTGATCTCAACCTGCCGGGCCAGCTCTATCATCTGGTACATGGTCTGCTTCCCGGTCAGCCGGCCGACAAAATCCTGGACAATCGCCGTGAGCTGCGCTTCGCTCTCGCCCGTCTTCAACTCCGCCAGGATCTCCACCATCATGGGGACCATGACGTCCACCCACCCGGAGCGTATCAGGGAGATCGTCCCGTCGAAGTCGAAAAGTACAAACCGGGCGCCACTGGCCGTGACGCCCGGCCGGATCTGCTCAATCATCGATAACCATTGTGACACGATACGGCGGAGCGTCCCGCCTCAGAGCCAGTAAAGCCACTTGCCGCCGGCCAGCACGTAGCAGGCCAGGCAGGCGTTGGTCACCGCGTGCGCCAGAATGCAGTCCGCCAGGCTCCGGGTGCGGATCATCCACCAGTTGTAAATGACGCCGGCCGCCAGACCGACGTCCCAGAACGGCCCGTGCTCGCTCGCGAACAGCAGCGCCGTGATCCAGAAGGTCCCCCAGGTCCAGGAGCCGGGCGGGAGCGTCTCGAAGCGGCGCGAGATCAGGTAGCGCATCAGCCAGGCGCGCCAGAACAGTTCCTCAATGACCGGCACCAGGAGCGCCGAGCCGGCCACCCTGAACACCAGAAACGGGAGGCTCGTCCGCAGCGCTTCGTCCGCGGAGACGGCCAGCGAGCCGGTCAGGGGGTTCTGGAACAGCCAGTGCGAACGATATGACGGCCATACCGCGTCGGGTCCTACCCAGATGAGGAACACGGCGACTCCGACCAGTGTGCTCGAAGCCCAGCGCGACGCCCTGAGCGTGATGACGCCTCTCGACCAGACCAGCACCACGGCGGTCACCGCTATCGTGCGCAGCGGATAATGTATGCCGGCCCCGCCGGGCAGCAGGCCGGCCAACCCGAGCAGCAGGAGGAATGCCGCAAACGGCGCAACATAAGGCCAGGAAGCGCTGCCGAAACCGACAGCCCGCAAGAGCTTGTTCATGAGGCCGGGCCGGTTCTCAGCCGATCCTTTGCAGCAACTCCCGAATCTTCACCTCATCATCTTTGCTGGGATTGTGCTTCAGCGCTTCCTGAAGCTCCCGCCTGGCCTCCGGCCTCTCACCCCCCTGGAACAAGGCCATGGCCCGGTGGTAACGGAAGGTGGGGTTCCGGGGCTCCTTGGCCACGATGTCGTTGAAAATCTCCAGCGCGTTGCCCCGCAGATTCTTCTTCAAGTATATCCAGCCCAGCGTGTCGGAGACCTCCAGCGACTGCGGGAGCTTCTGCTTGGCCCGCTGGGCGTAGGTCAGAGCCACGTCCAGGTCCCCCCCGTGCTCGGCCAGCAGGTAAGCCAGGTTGTTCAGGGCTATAGGGTTGTCCGCCTGGAGGCGCAGGATCTGCTCGTACTCGAGCTTGGCGTCGGCCTCCCTGCCGCTCTGGTGAAGAAGAAGCGCGAGCCAGATGGCGGCATTGGGGTCGTTGGGCTGTAGCTGCTTGGCCTTCCTGAAGTTCTCGACCGCAAGGCCCACGTTGCCAGCCCTCCGGTAGGTTTCAGCCAGCCGGACGTGAAGCTCCGCCGAGTCCGGCTCACGCTCAATCATGCGCTGGTATTCCGCCAGCGCCTGATCGTACTTCCGCGCCAGCACACAGGAATTGGCCAGCGCCAGGCGCAGGTCCCGGCGGTCGGGGTTGCGCTTGACTTCGGCCGACAGAATGTCTACTGCCTTGTCGAACTGGCCCTGAGCGCTGAACACCTCAGCCAGGCCGATCTGGCATACAATCTCCTCCCTGCCATCCGCCAGGCATTGCCTGAAGATCTGCTCCGCTCCTTTGTAATTGCGGCTCGCCAGCTCCAGCAGACCCAGCCGGAACCTCGCCTCCTGATTGTCCGGATGCGCCTTCATGACACCCTGAAGTTCAGCGCGCGCGTCTTCCAGTTTGCCGAGGCTCTGTAGCGCCACCGACCTGAGCAGCCGGGCAGAGAGATTCCCGCGGCTCATCTGGAGGACCTCGTCCACGGACTGCAGCGCCTGGGCGTTCTCGCCCCGGTTCAACTGTATCTGGGTCAGGGCGAGGCGCGGAGCCAGGTAGTCGGGCTGCACGTCTATCGCGGTGCGGAACTGCGTCCTGGCCATATCCGCGTCTCCCCTGGCCCAGTACGCGCGTCCCAGGTTGTACCGCACGACAGCATTCTTGGGGAGTTTGCGCACCGCCGACTCCAGCTCGCTCACAGCCTGCTGCAACTGGTTCCGGTTCCCCATCTCGAGCCACAAGGTCGCCCGCAGCGCGGTCCCGATCGGGTCGTTCGGCTCGGCCTTCAGTATCTCGTTCTCCAGCAGGGAGAGGGCCTGCTCGCGCTTCCCCTGCATGACGAGCGCGTCCGCGATCTTGCGCTGGAAGTTCAGGCGGACCTCTCTGGATGCGCCCTCCAGACCCTCCCGGTAGACCGTCAGCGCCTTATCAAACTCGCGAAAACCAAGATAGAAGTCGCCCACATGCTCGCGCCCCCGCGGGAAGGTCTTCGGATCGCCAAGGACCGCGGCCAGGATCCGGTCAGCCTCCTGGCGATTGCCCAGCAGAACATAGTGGGCCGCCAATTGGAGGCGGTAGTCGAGCACGCCCGGGTTGTTCTCCACCTTCTGCCGCCGCATCCGTTCAGCATCCGCTCCGCGGTTTCGCTGGAGGTACTCGCGATAGAGCAGGTCATAAGGACCTCCGTTGGTCTTGTCGCGCGCGATGACGCCCAGCGCGACCTTCTCCGCATCCTCGAACCGGCCCCTGGCGATCAACACCTGGGCGTACGCCGTGTCGACATCGGCATCGCCGGGCTTGACCTTGGCCGCCGCCTCGAACTTGGCCTGAGCCAGGTCCAGGTCGTTGGAGCGCCACGCGTGAAAGGCTTCAAGCCGGAGCCGGTTGAACGAGCCTTCCTTCAGGCCCTTCAGGAAGTCCAGGAAGCCGACCTCTGAGTTCTTACTCCGCCGCGTGTCGCTCAGATATGCCAGCAGGTAGATATCGGACAACTTGTTGGTGGTGTCCTCCAGCTCCGGGCCGGGCTTCTTCGCCAGCAGCTCGTAGGCCCGGCGCAAGGCCTTCTCCGCCGAGCCATAGTCGTTCTGCTTGAGGAGCGTCAGGCCCAGCCGGTAGTAGCCTTCACCGAACATGGCGTCCTTCCTGAGGGCGCTCCGGTACATGATGGAGGCTTCGCTGTATTTGCCATTGTCGAAGTACCTGTTTCCACTTTCCAGGTACTTCCGCGCGGCGACCTGCGGGTCACGGCTGCATCCGGCTCCGGCCAGCACGGCGGCTATCAATAATGGAGACAATCTGGTCTTCATGGGTTTTGGCGGCTTCCCGCGATCCAATAGTGCCATGATATGACAAGAGCCGCTCCCGCGAGGAGCCGGCGCGGGGCACCGATGAACGCAACCGGCGAACCCGGAGTCATGGCCTGGCAGGCCGCTCCCCCTTTCACTCTCATAGAAGGCCGGGAAATACACGTGTGGAGAGCCATGCTCGACGTGCTGCAAGGCACGCACGCGGCGGCGCTGTCGCCCGACGAGCAGCAGCGTGCCGGACGATTCCGCGTTCCTCAGGCTCGCGCCCGTTTCACGGCCGCCCGGTCGATCCTGCGAAGCATCCTGGGAGCTTATCTGGGCCGCCCGCCCGCACAGGTGCTGTTCCAGTACGGGGGAAAAGGCAAGCCCTGCCTTGCCCCGGGCAACCATGCGGACGACCTTCGCTTCAACCTCTCGCATTCGCACGGAGTGGCCCTGTACGCCGTCGCCCGCGGCCGGGAAATCGGCATCGACCTGGAGAGGATTCTGCCCGGCAGGGACCACGAGCGGCTTGCGCGCCGCTTCTTCTCCGCTCAGGAGACCGCCGCGATGATGGCTCTGCCGCCGGAGGAGCGCCTCGGCGCCTTTTTCCGCTGCTGGACGCTGAAGGAGGCGTACCTCAAGGCGCGCGGTGAGGGCCTGGCGCTTCCTCTGGCGAGTTTCTCCGTCTCTCTCTCCCCGGACAGGCCGGCGGCCTTGCTGAGCGTGGACGGCGATGAAGACGAACCCTCACGCTGGTGGATGACCTCGATCCAGGCCGGACCGGGCTTTGCCGCCGCCCTGGCCGCCGAGGGCCAACCGGCGGGTCTGCGGCTATGGGAGTGGGCGGCCGGACCGCCCGCCTGAGCCGGCCTCCGCATCTGCAAGCCCGGTCCGGTGAGAATTCGAGCCACTGCCGGCCACTTCCTTGGTACGTGCCGCTGAATCGCCAGGCCGGATGCCTGCTGCTGTCCCTTGCGCTGCTTGTGTCAGTGCTGGCGGCTGGCAGGGCGGACGCCGCCGGCCGCGGCGCCAGGGCGGAGTTCATCGGAGGCACCCAGGCCCACTTCACAGCGGGCGCCGATGGCAGGGTCCACACCACGGACGCCGAAGTGCTGGTCTTCGCCTCGAACAAGGCGGCCGTGGAGGTTCCCTACGAAAACGTCAATCTGCTCGAGTACGGCCAGCAGGTGGGACGCAGGTACCTGCTGGCCCTCGCCATCAGCCCCATGCTGCTGCTCAGCAAGTCCCGCCAGCACTTCCTGACCGTAGGCTACAAGGACGGCGAGGACCGCCAGCAGGCGCTGGTCCTCCGGGTCCACAAGGACGACATCCGGGCGCTTCTGGCCAGCCTGGAGGCCAGAACCGGCCTGCGGGTGGCCTACCTGGACGGCGAAGCGCGCCAGGCCGGAGGGGGGTGAGCATGGTCCTCCTGTTACTGCTGGCAGCGTCGCTGGCGGCGCCGCAAGCCGCGCTCGCGCAGCCGGACACGCCCCCCGCAGCACCGCTGGAGAAGGACCCCCTGCTCCGTCTCCTGGACATAAGACGGGTCTATGTCGACCGCCTCGGCGGCGGAGAGGCGGCCGCCCAGATCCGGGACATGATCATCAGCAGCCTGCGGGCCACCAGACTGTTCATCATCACCGAGAACGAGGCCAGGGCCGACGCATTCCTCAGGGGCTCGGCGGAGGATTTGATCTTCACCGACACCTACTCCTCCAGCGAGAGTCTGAGCGCACGGGCTTCGGCCGGCGCCGGCTCAAACCCGGACCGCGCAGCGGCCGACAGGCGAGGCCGGTCCGCCTCGGTCACTGTCGGCGAGCAGGAGTCCACGCGCATAGCAGAGCGGAAGCACGAGGCCACCGCGGCGGTGCGCCTGGTCGCCCGCGACGGGGACGTGCTTTGGTCCACCACACAGGAGAGTCTTGGGGCCAAATTCCTCGGCGCCGGCGCCGATGTAGCCCAGAAGATCGCCAGACAGCTCGTCAAGGACTACCAGGCCGCGAGGAAGCTGCAAACCCGGTGAGCATTAACGCACAGTAATTTTATTTTGTTGGAGGCTTGGCGAAAAAAGTTCTGGACAAAAAGGTCCGGTTCTACTACACTGAAATCAACCAAGTGCTATATCATTAGCATCCCCGGCGACGAGGCCCAGCTCGTCGCCAGCCCCTCTGAGTGAAGCCCTGCGGTCCCAGCCGCAGGGCTTCTTAATTTTGGGGGGTCGATTTCCTCGCGCGCAATTTTTGCGCTTCACGCTAAGGCCTGCGACATTGCTGAGGGTCAACTACACCCGCTGGTTCCGCCGCAGTTCTCGCACTTGTAGCAGCTTCCGTTGCGCGTCATCAGGCCGCCGCATTCGCTGCATACCGGGGCGTCCTCTATCACCGGACCGAAGTTCAGCGACTGTTGCGGCTCCGGTTCGGTGGGACGCAGCCTGGAGGTCTGGCCGGCCTCGTTCTCCTGCGCGTATTCCGGCCCCAGGAACTTCGACCCCATCCAGCGGAAGATGTAGTCCAGAAGCGACTTGGCGTACGGCACCTGCGCGTTGCCCGTCCATCCGCTCGGCTCGAAGCGCACGTGGCTGAACTTGTCCACCAGGAATCTCAGGGGCACGCCGTACTGCAACGTGAAGCTGATGGCCGTGGCGAAGCCGTCCATCAGCCCGCTGATGGTGGACCCCTCCTTGGCCATGGTGATGAAGACCTCGCCCGGCTGGCCGTCGTCGTACAGCCCCACCGTTACGTAGCCCTCGTGGCCTCAGATCGAGAACTTGTGTGTGATCGACTTCCGCTCGTCAGGCAGCTTGCGCCTGAGCGGGCGGTATACTACCTTCTCTACCGGGGCCGCGGCCGCCTGCGCCCTTTCGATTCTGACGCCGCCCGAGCTGAGCGGCTGCACCCGCTTGGAGTTGTCGCGGTAGATGGCCACCGCCTTCAGCCCCAGCCGCCAGCTCTCCACGTAGGCGCTCATGATGTCGTCGACGCTGGAGTCCTCGGGCATGTTGATGGTCTTGGAAATCGCTCCGGAGATGAACGGCTGCACGGCCGCCATCATCTTCAGGTGGCCCGTGTGGTGGATGAAGCGCGTTCCGTTCTGCGGCCGCAGGCTGCAATCGAACACCGGAACGTGCTCGCACTTGATGTGCGGAGCGTCCTCGATGGCGCCGGTGGCGTCGATGTGGCTCACAATCTGCTCGACCTGCTCCGGTGTGTAGCCCAGCCGGATCAGGGCTTGCGGGACGGTGCTGTTAACGATCTTGATCACCCCGCCGCCCACCAGCTTCTTGAGCTTCACCAGCGCCAGGTCCGGCTCTATGCCCGTCGTGTCGCAGTCCATCATGAAGCCGATGGTGCCGGTAGGAGCTATCACCGTCACCTGCGCGTTGCGGAAGCCCCAGCGGCGACCCGCTTCGTAGGCCTCCCGCCAGCATTGCCTGGCTCCCTCCAGGAGCGCCGGCGGCAGGTTCTCCCGGCGGATGGAGTCCGCCGCCTCGCCGTGCATGCGGATGGCTTCGAGGAACGATCCCTCGTTGCGCTCGTACTCGGAGAACGGGCCGACGGCGGCGGCGATGCGGGCGCTCATCAGGTAGGCTTCGCCGCACATGATCGCCGTGACGGCGCCGGCGCAGTCCCGGCCGCGGTCGCTGTCATAGGGAATGCCGAGCGACATCAGCATCGCCCCCAGGTTGGCGAAACCCAGCCCGAGCGGGCGGTAGTCGTGAGAATTGCGGGCGATCTTCTCGGTGGGGTAGCTGGCCCCGTCCACGATGATTTCCTGGGCCAGGATGACCGTATCCACCGCGTGCCGGAAAGCCTCGACGTCAAACTGTCCGTCGGGCGCCAGGAACTTAACAAGATTGAGCGACGCCAGGTTGCAGGCCGAGTCGTCCACGAACATGTACTCGGAGCACGGATTGGAGGCGTTGATGCGGGCCGTTTTCTTGCAGGGGTTCCAGCGGTTCACCGTGGTGTCGAACTGCATGCCGGGATCGCCGCACTGCCAGGTGGCTTCCGCGATATGCCGCAGCAGTTCGCGGGCCTTCAGCCGTTTGACCGGCTGGCCGCAGATCACGCTGCGCGTCCACCAGTCGCCGTCCTCGAGCACCGCCTGCATGAACTCATCGGTGACGCGCACCGAGTTGTTGGCGTTCTGGAAAAAGACGGAGCTGTAGGCCTCGCCGTCGAGCGACGCGTCGTAGCCCGCGTCCACCAGCGCGTGCGCCTTCTTCTCCTCGTTGGCCTTGCTCCAGACGAATCTCTCGATGTCGGGGTGATCCACGTTCAGGATCACCATCTTGGCGGCCCGGCGCGTCTTCCCTCCGCTCTTGATGACGCCGGCAAAGGCATCGAAGCCCTTCATGAAGCTCAGCGGACCGCTGGCCTTGCCGCCGCCGCTCAGTATGGCGTTCTCCTCGCGCAGTGACGACAGGTTCGTGCCCGTCCCTGATCCCCACTTAAAAAGCATGCCCTCGGTCTTGGCCAGGTCGAGAATCGACTCCAGCGAATCGGTCACCGAGTTGATGAAGCAGGCCGAGCACTGCGGCTTGTGAACGTCCGGCGTCAGCTTCCGGACCGACCTGGTGGACTCGTCCCAGTACCAGCCATACCCGCGGCTCTCCTTGACGCCCACGTTGAACCAGACCGGAGAATTGAAACAGGCCTTTTGTGTCAGCACCAGGTGCGCCAGTTCGTCCCGGAAGTTCTCGCCGTCTCCGGCAGTCTGGAAGTAGCCGCCGGCCTTGCCCCACTCGGTGATGGTGTCCACCACCCGGTGAACGAGCTGCATCACGCTCCGCTCTCTGGACGGAGAGCCGGGCTTGCCGTGGAAGTACTTGCTGGCGACGATGTTGGTGGCGGTCTGTGACCAGTCCGCCGGCGTCTCCACGTCTCTTTGTTCAAAAATGAGCGCGCCCTTGTCGCTGCCTATGCTGGCCGTGCGGAGTTCCCAGCGGATCTCGTCGTAGGGCGTCTTGCCGGCTTCCAGCCCGGCCGTGAAGTAGCGGGGAAAGCTCACCCCCGCGCCGGATCGCGCCTCTGCCTGTTCCACTGGCTGTTTCACCTTGCCGTCGAACCCTGCTGCCACTTCTTCCATTGACATCCTATCCCCATTCCGGCCGTTCGGGCCAGTGCCTCAAAAAGGCGGCATCTGCGTTTTTACCCCAACATATAGTGGTGCGTCAAGGACTATATCTATATGATGTGCAGTAGCTTACGGACGTGTTTCGAGGGCAATCGGGGGAAAGCGGCGCGGGCCGAGCCGCAACTCGAGCCGGTGGGCGCCGGCCGGCAGATCCGGCGGCAGGTGGATGTTGACCTCGTAACGCATGGCCACGGGATCCACGCAGAAGGTCTCCAGGCGTCCGGACGGCAGGCCATCGACGAGGGCCAGCATGCCCTGAATGTTCTCGATTTCCTCCAGGACCACCTTGACGATGCCCGAGAGGATCAGCGAACCGGACAACAGGTCCACGGCGTCGCTTGCGGCGATGACACGCGGCACGCACGGCCCCGGAGGCACCACGCGAAGGGTCGCCGCGGGCGCAAGGGGACTCCCCAGCCAGCTCAGTCCGACCGGATGCAGCCCCGTTTCGATTCCGGCTGGAAGGCTGATGTTGAGCTGGCTCAGACCGTCATTTTCGGGAGGGCCGATGTAGAAAGGCGTCGCCACGCGGCCTCCGGCCCTGGCCCTCAGGTGGACCAGGCTGCATTCGGAGGGGAGGCCCTCGATCCACAGCGAAACGGAGGCGAACCTGCCGCGGCAGGGCGCCAGCGGTTCGGTCGAGAACGCATTCGTGATTCGCCGGATCACTGCCTCCGCCGGCTTCGCCGGCCGCAGACTCTGGTGCCACCCTGGAGGCCGTTTGCGCATGGTCGCCCACATGTACTGGGTTCCGGCGCCTTCGAGCGCCAGCAACTGCATGTCTTCGGCCAGGGCGAACGACTCCACTTCTTCCGCGCCGATCCGCACTCCGTGCCACGTGTCGTACGCCCCGCCTCCGGGAGGGAGGCCGTTGATCTGGCAACGCAGCAGGCCGCCTGCTTTCAGCACCCTGCGGGCTTCTCTAAGGTAGCTGAAGACCACCTCCCGCTCCGGGATGTGCTGGAAGACGGCGTAGGAATACACGAAGTCGAAGCTGCCATCCCCGAAAGCGCCCAGGTCCGCCCCACTGTTCACCTGGGGGTGCGCGTTCGGCGTGTCCCGCAGCCGCTCCCGGGCCAGGCGGATCATCTCTTCGGAGATGTCCACGCCGTGCAACTCGGCGAAGCGGGCGCACATCGGCGCCATTAGCCGGCCCGGACCGCACCCGATCTCCAGGGCGCGCAACCGCGCCACCTCCCGGGGCCGCCCGAGTCGGCGTATCTCGCCGTCCAGGCTGCGCACCACGTCCGCGGCGGTGGCCTGAAACTCGGCCTCCTGCTGGTCGCGGCGCCCGAAGGCTACGTAGTACCTGGCATCCTCGCGGGCGCGCCGGTCCCAGTCTGCGCGCATCCTGCCGGCGGCGTCAGACACGCGGCCCCCTTCGCCTGCGCAACATGCGGCGCCCGGCTAGTCCTCGCTGCACCGGTTTCGCCCCACGCGGTTGGCAGCCAGAGAGATGCCCGGCGCGGCTGTGACGCACCACCGGCTCATCCCGAATCCGCTGACCTGGTTGGACTCCACTACGTTGTCCCGGGCCGGCGCCGGCCGCTCCGCCCCCCTGCCCAGATAGATGCCCGAGCGCAGCATGTCCGGCTGGCCGGCGAAGTACAGGCAGCCGTACTTCGCCCCGGTCTCGTTGCAGCGCGCCAGGTTCAGGCGCCGAAGGGTGTTGCCGGTGATCCGGTTGCCCGAGCCGATGACGAAGACGCCTCCGAACTTGGCGCCGTCAACGGTGTTTCCCGAGATAACCACCCCCTCCGGCCGCATATCGGGATTGCTGTTGTTGAAGACGATGCCGTAATGCCCGTGCGGATAGTCGTCCGCCGAGCCGCGGTTGATGCAGGTGTTGTTGCGGACCTCGCCGTGGTGGAAGCCGTCCAGGTCGATGCACTTCCCGTTGACCTCCTCGAAGCGATTCCCGATGTACACGGTCATGTCCACGTTTCCGGCCGTGTCGATGGCCACCGGAATGCCGCCGCCCTCGACGTCCACCAGTTCGAAGGGATACCCGATGCGGCGGCCGGTGTTGTTCTTGACGCGCACCAGGGTGGCGTGTCCGATCTGAATGGCGTCCCGCCCGATGTTCTCGAAGCTGTTGCCGGCGATCCTGCCGTCGCGGTTGCGGGGCGCTGTGTACAGGGAGTGCGTCCAGATCCCGTTGCCCGGAATGTTCCTCAGCGTGCAGTCCAGCACCTGGAAACCGGCCGTCCCCCCCTCCAGCAATATGCCGCCCGTGGTGTTGTTGCGGCCGAGCGCGTTGGACGAGCCGCTGTCTTCGATCACCGCTTTCTCGATGACGACCTCGCTTGACCGGGCCACCAGCACTGCGAAGCCGGCGACGTTCGCCAGGCGAACCCCGGAGATGGTGAGCCCCCGTGCCTCCTCGGCCAGGATGCCGTTGTTTGGCGTGAACCGGCTAAAGGGCGTGTCAGAGGGCGGGAGGCCGGAGGGGGTTGCCAGCGCCGCCCGGTTGCCGTCGATGGTGAAACCGCTCAGCCGGATGTTCGCGCCTGAGCGTATGTGCAGCACTGCCGCGCCCCGGAACCGGGATGACGCCCGCAGCGTGGAACCGGAAGGCGCGCCGGTGATCGTCACGTCGCGGGCCCCCGCGGGGATTTCCAGCGGGGAGTCGATTTCCACTACGCCGGCCGGCAGTTGAATAACGCCGGCGCCGCGCGCCAGTTGCCGGCGCAGGTCTCCCCCGCATCCCACACAGGCCAGGAGCACTGCGGCAAGCACGGCTTCACGCATGAAACAGCTATTCTATCTTCGATGCGGCGGCTGGTCCTGCTCATATGGCTCTGCTTCCTGGCGCGCGGCGCATTCAATGCCGTGCTGTTGCCGCTCTGGGAGGGGTTTGACGAGTGGGCCCACTTCTCCTACGCCCAGCAACTGGCCTCGGGCGGCGGGTTGCCCGTGCCCGGGCAGGCTACCGTCTCGCCGGAGGTGGCCGGGTCCCTGAGCATGACGCCGCTCCCTTATGGCCACCACAAGATTGACCAGCCCTGGCTGACACACGACGCCTGGTGGAAGCTCTCCCGGCGGGAACGCGGCGAGTTGCGGCCGCCGGCGGCCGCGCCTCCCTTAAACCACGAAGCGCAGCAACCGCCCTTGTACTACCTGCTGATGGCGCCGGTCGAATGGGCGGCGGGCCAGGCGTCGCTGCCGGCGCGAGTGCTTCTGATGCGGCTGGCCAGCCTGTTGATAGCGTCGTTGACCGTCCCGTTCGCCTTCGCCGCCGCGCGCCGCGTGCTTCCCGGCCCGGCTGCCGCGGCTGTCGCCGCGCTCATCGCCGCCATGCCGGGATTCGTCATGACCGCCGGCCGTGCCGGCAACGACGGCATCTCAGCCGCCATCTTCGCCGCCATCGTGTGGCTGGCCCTGCGGGAAAGGCCTCCTGGCCTGTCCCTCGGCGCCCTGCTCGGCGCCGGCCTGCTGACCAAAGCTTATTTCCTCACGGCCGTTCCAGCCATTGTGGCGCTGTATGCGTGGAAGCGGCGCTGGCGCCCCGCTGCGGTTGCCTTGCTCACGGCAGGGGCGATATCCGGCTGGTGGTACTGGCGCAATTACACCTTGACCGGCTCCTGGAGCGGTCTCCAGCAGGTGGTGGCGCAGCGCGATATCCCGCTGTGGTCACTGGCAGGCCGCATACCGGACGTCGACTGGCTTCGCTTCTTCGATATCGCCTTCCTTTCGCACATCTGGATCGGCAACTGGAGCTTCCTCCAGGTGCGCGGGTGGATGTACCGCGTCTTCGCTGTCGTGGCCGCGGCGGCGGTGGCCGGCCTTGTCTTGAGGCTCTGGCGCGACAAGGGCGGACGCTCTTCCCTGGCGGTCCCGGCGGCCTTCTACGGGTTCTTCTGGCTGGGGCTGTGCTACCACGAACTGACATTCTCGGCACTGGGGCTCTCCTCGAGCGCAGGCTGGTACCTGTACGCGGTGGTTGTGGCCGAGGCGTTGCTTGTGAGCCTCGGGCTGACGGCGCTCGGGCGAGGCGCCTGGGTGCTGCCGGCCGTGGCGGCGTTGTTCGCGCTTCTTGATCTATACGCCACCCACTTCCTGCTGCTGCCTTACTATACGGGCCTGATCGCGCACCGGCCGGATGGCGGGCTGGCATCCTTGCAATTGACCCAGTTGGCAGATGGCGGATTCTCACTCATGCTGAGCAGGCTCATGCTGCCGCCGGCTGCCGCCGCGGCGTTGTGGCTTGCGTTTCTGGCGGCGACGCTGGCGCTGCCGGTGGTGGCTGGCCGCGCCGTGCGCTCAAGGCTATCCTGACTACCATGGCTATTGCGTTCCATAACGTCACCCTGGCCCCCATTGAGAACCTGACCGTCTCGGCCCCGGACGGCGCGGTGATCGGCATCGCCGGCGAGGACGGCGCGGGCACGCGCCAACTGCTGAGGCTGGCCGCGGGAGTCGATCGCGCCGCCGAAGGATCGGTAGAGGCGCCCGCCGGGCGTCGTCTGCTGGGGCCGGCCGACGCGCTCGATTTCGGCGAAGCCTCGCTTCTGCTGCTCGACCACGCGCTGGCCACACGGGACGGTCTCGCCCGGGCCCGGGCGGCCATGGACTTGGTGCGGCTGCGCCGCAGGGGCGCCACCGTGCTGCTGGCGTCGCACGAGGAAAGCCTGCTGTTGTCCCTGTCGGACGAGATCTGGTGGCTGGATCGCGGCCGGCTGGCCGCCAAAGGAGACCCGGCGGAGGTCCTTGAGAAGTACCGCAGCCACCTGGCCGGGAGTGCGCGCGAGTGGGGGGCCGGCCGCCTGCTCCCTCTGGCCCCCCCTCTGCGGCGTGGCGACGGCCGCGCCGGACTGGTGGCGATCGAAACACTGGACGCGCAGGGCAATCCAACCATGTCGTGGAAGAGCGGGGAGAACGCCGGCGTGCGCGTCACTGTGCGTTACCGCGAGGCGGTCGAAGACCCGGTCGTCGGGATCATGATCCGGACCCGGATCGGCTCGGAGGTGTATGGCACGAACACCCGACTGGAGGGCGTCCGGCTCGGCCCGTGCGCTGCCGGGCAGACGCTGCGCGTGCATTTCTCGTTCCGGTGCGAGCTGTGTCCCAGGGAATACACGCTGACGGCCGCCTCGCACGATCCGGACGGAGCGCTGCACGAGTGGCTGGAGGACGCCCTGGCGTTCCTGGTGGTTGACTCCCGCTTCACCGCCGGCGTCGCCAACCTCCGCGCGCGCGTGACGGTGGAGCAGCAGGAGTGAACCTGGGCCTCAGGCAGCGCGCACCTTGAGCCTCACGCCGACCTTCTGCTGCACGGCCCGCAGGATCGCGAAGAAGTTCTTGGTACTCGGGTTGCCGCCCGGGCCGAGCATGCGGTGGAGGCTCTTGCTCGGTTTTCCCAGGGCGGCGGAAAGCGGCTCGAAGCCGGTCGTGGCGTTGATCACATCGCGCAGGATCGTCTTCCCGAGGGCTTCCTCGCCAGCCAGATATGCGTTTACTGCCTCGGCGAGCAGTTCCTTTCCGAACGCCGGGTCGCCACGCACGCGCGCCAGCGCGTCGGGACCCCTTTGGCGCGCCAGGCCGCGGGCAAGAGGATGGCACCCTTGACGCAGCCGCACCGCCGAAAAACAGGTTGATGGGCTGACGCGGCTGCCAGGCGAGCGTTTTCAGCCGCGGCACCTGGACGAAGTGCACGTCCCTGGTCGCCAGAGGCAGATCAATTTGCCTGGCCATCGCCGCAATCCAAAGGTCGTTGTCCGGAATCGGCTTCCCGAGTTGAGCGAGTTCAGCTTCCACCTGGGCGTAGCTCGCAGTGGTGTCGTGGTCGGGGCACAGGGCCACCGCGTAAGTCAGCAGGTCGCGGATGTACGCGACCACCGCGTTGGTGCCCACCAGGAAACCGCCAGGCGCGTTCATTGATCTGTTCGCAGCCCTCTTCGATGACCCTCTCCATTTCGTCGGCTTCTTCCGGCGAGAGGCATCCAAACGTACGGGCAGGAGCCGCTTCCCGTTCTGCCTGGCTGACCGGCTTGAGCCGGCGAATGAAACTGGCGGCCATCTCCAGCCTGTCGGGCGGCAACGACCTCAGATCCTCGACGATGTTATCGAGCGGGCTCACAACCTCAAGGTACACCGGCATCACCGCCCAGGCAGGCAGCAGCAGGAGTTGAACGTATGGGCGAAAACCCGATCATGAGACTCAGGCCGAATACGCGCGCCGCCGGACATCACCGTGTCGCAGCTGCTGCTGTAGACGGACACGGGCGCAACGGTCTGCGCGCCGGAGGCGTCCACCCGGATTGCCGCGATGGCGCCAATACCGCGGCCGTCGCTGTTGGCCGCGAATAAGCCCGGCGCTGCCGTTTCAACCAGGATCCCGGCGCCGGCCGCCACTGCGCCGCCGCGGAAAGCTCTGACCGTCGCTCCGCCAGCGGCCGTAGCTTCGGGCACCAGGAAGTTGACCTGGCTGGGGGAGACGCAGAACAACGGGCTAGGACTTGGGTTCGATGATGTACGCCGGAGCCAGGCCTGAGATGCCGGAGAAGCCCCCTACGGCCGCCTCCGACACCCAGCTTGAGCAGCCGTGAACCTTGCCCCCAAAGACATGGAGATGGACGTCGACCTGCAATTCCCGCATCTCCAGTGAGCCGTAGCGGTACACCGGGAAGAGCATCTTGGCCGGCTCGACTTTCTCCTGGACCACGTAAGTGGTTCGGGAGGCCAGCTTGAGGGCTCGCGCCCAGCCGGCGTCGTCCGTCAGCCAGCCCTGCACGGCGTGCTCCTCGCCGGAATCGTCGTTGGGCTTGAGGACCAGCTTTTGACGGTTCCTGAGGATGTGTTCGGTCAGGTCCACCGTCCTTGTGCCATGCCGGGTCTTACCCGGCGCCACAACCCGCGTCCAGGGGATGTGCTGCTGAATTGCCTTCCTCTCGGCAACCGGAAAGGAGGAGGTCAGCGACTCGTCGCTCAGCAGCGCGAACAGCGCCCGCTTCTGCACCAGTTCAGAGCGGAAGCTGTTCACCAGGCACACGGCATGCTCGCGGTAGGCGCGCACCAGCGGGTGCCCCAGGTCGAACCGCAAAAGAAACTCGTGGACCCTCATGCGGTGCAGAAGCAGATCGATGGCGCGTCCCCCCTGCCGCAGCGCCCCGCCCCTGTACTCCAACTGATCCGGCAGAACCACCTCGGCGTCAAGGCCGCTTTCGGCCAGCTGGTCCCTGAGAGCGAGGCAATCTCCCGGCTCGGAGGTCTGGAAGGCCTGCCTGAAGTCCATCACGCCGACACAGGGCTTCCGCTTGCCGCCAAACTGCCTATAGGCGGCCAGCAGGGCCGAGATCAGCGGTCTGGCGGCGGCCAGCTTCACAAGATTGTATTGCCGCCGGAACTGCTTGACTACATGGCTGTTGTAGAAGAGATCCGCCAGGGCCGGGCCGTATACCACACCCGCCGGCGCGCCCGCGCCGTAGCCCACGAACCGGATCTCAGCGCCGTCAAGCTGGGTGTCAAGCAGCGAGGCTACGGCCAGGCAGGAGTAGCCGGGGTCCACCGATGCCAGCATTTTCTCGGCTGGCAGAAGATGCAGCCTGGCCATCACTGCCGGGTTGGCGAGGGCCATCTGGCCGATGCGGTCGATGGCCGAGCAGAGGGTTGCCGACGCCTTGGCCAGCGCCGAGTACTGGCGGCGGGAAAGGAAATGCGGGCGCAGGAAAGGACACACGGGACGGGCGCCCTTCACCAGCCCCGCAGCGGCCATCCGCTCGTGAAACTCAGCCACCCAGTCCAGGCTGCCGTTGTGCCCGGATTCCAGGAGCCGGTGATAGCGGGCCGCAGCCTCGCCCAATTGCGTCATAACCTCGGGTGCGCTCTCTCATTTCTAATATCTCACACCAGAGCCAAGAAGCCAAGAAACCAGCCTTTGACTTAGCACGATAAGTGCCTTCTGATCAATAACATAGAAGAATAAGCATTTGACTTGCCAAAGTGCGGTTTCCTTGCCGGGCTCCGGTGGGCGAGAATAGACATTTGGGGCCTCACTCATGAAGAACTTTCGCTTGACTGCTTTGTGCTTCGCGGTTGCGCTTCTGGTCAGCCGCGTTCCTGCCGTCGCCGACGAAGGCATCTGGCTCTTCTCCAACTTCCCCAAGGAGGCCGTGAAGCAGAAGCACGGCTTCGAGGTAACGGACCGCTTCCTCGAACGGTTGCAGGCCGGTTCCGTGAAGTTCGTGGGCGCCGCCTCTGGCTCGCTGGTCTCCCCGGACGGACTGCTGTTCACCAACCATCACGTCGTCTCCGAGTGCATCCAGCAGCTCAGCACGAAGGAGCACGACTACATGAACAACGGGTTCCACGCGGCGACGCGGGCCGACGAGCGCAAGTGCCCGGACCTGGAGGCGAACGTCCTGCTTGAAACGCAGGACGTCACGGCCAAGGTGCAGGAAGGCGTCACGCCGGCCACCGAGACGGCCGAGGCCGGCCGCCTGCGCCGGGCCGCCATCGCGCGGATCGAAAAGGATTGCATGACCTCTGCCGAGCTTCGTTGCGAGGTCGTGACCCTATACTCGGGAGGTGAGTACCACCTGTACCGCTATCGGAAGTACACCGACATCCGCCTGGTCTTCGCGCCCGAGGTGAGCATCGCGGCGTTCGGCGGTGACCCGGACAATTTCACCTACCCCCGGTACTGCCTTGATATGGCCTTCCTCCGGGCCTACGAGAACGACCGGCCGGCCCAGACCCCCAACTTCCTGCGCTGGAGCAAGGAGGGTCTCAGAGAGGACGACCTGATCTTCGTGCCGGGCAACCCCGCCACCACTGGCCGGCTGAACACGATGGCGCAGCTCGAGTTCTTCCGCGACGTTTCGTATCCGGTGATCCACGCGCGGCTGGGCGGGCTGATCAGGGCGCTCCAGCGCTACTCGTCCAGGAGCGCAGAGAACAAGCGGGTGGCGGCCGACAACCTGTTCTCGCAACAGAACAGCTACAAGGCCTACACCGGATTCCTGCTGGGGCTGCGCGATGCGAAGCTGATGGAGCTGAAGCGCCAGCAGGAGGCCAGGCTGCGCGGCGCTGTCGCCGGGGACCCGAAGCTGGCAGCCGCCTACGGCAAGGCCTGGGATCAACTGGGCGCGGCGTACAAGGAGTACGCCACGTTCTTCAAGCCCTACTCGCTTTTGGAGAGCGCCGCCATAGGCGGGTCGGACCTGTTCCGGATCGCCCGGCACGTCCTGCGGCTGAGCGAAGAGCGCCCCAAGCCTAACGAGCAACGCCTGCGGGAGTACCGCGACTCGGCCCTGCCGGGAGTGGAGGCCTCGCTTTACGCCGACATCCCGCTGACCGACTCAATGGAGATAACCGTCATCTCGGCCTACTTCGAGTTTCTCAGGAGCTCGCTGGGCGCCTCCGACCCGACGGTGAAGGCCCTCCTCGACGGCCGTTCGCCCGAGGCCGCCGCCCGCCGGTACGTGACAACCACGAAGCTGAAGGACATCTCCGAGCGGAAACGCTTGGCCGCCAGCGCCGAAGCCGTCAAGGCCTCCGACGACGGGATGCTGCGGCTGGCCCGGCTGCTGGACCCGCGCGCGCGCGAACTCCGGAAGCGGTTCGAGGACCGGGTCGAGTCTGTCGTCACCGGCGAAGGGTCCAAGATCGCGCTGGCGCGCTTTGCGGTGATGGGCTCCAGCGCCTACCCGGATGCCACTTTCACGCTGCGCTTGTCGTTCGGTCCGGTCAAAGGGTACAGGAACAGCGCCGGCGCGGCCATTCCCTACACGACCACCTTCCAGGGCCTCTACGGACGGGCCAAGGGCCGGGAGCCCTTCGCGCTGCCGCCGCGCTGGCTGAAAGCCAAAGGCAGGCTGAACCTGGCGGCGCCTTTCAACTTCGTCTCCACCGCGGACACCCACGGCGGCAACTCGGGAAGCCCCACCGTGAACACCAGGGGCGAGATCGTTGGCATCCTTTTCGACGGCAACATCGAGAGCCTGCCGGGCCGGTTCGTCTACACCGATGACGTGGCTCGCTCGGTTCACGTGTCGGCCGAGGGCATCGTGGAGGCCCTGCGCGTGGTCTACGGCGCCGACGGGATTCTCAAGGAACTGGGATTGTAGAGGTTTGCCGGCGGCGGGATCCTATTCGTCGACCACGATCTTGTTGACGACCTTGGTGACGCCGCGAATCTTCCGGGTGAGCGATTCGGCGCGGACCTTCTGCCTCTCGCTCCTGACCTTTCCGGTGAGTGTGACGGCGCCGTCCTTCACCTCCACCCCGAGCGCGCCGCCCTTGACGGTGGCGTCGCTGGCCAGCCGCTTGCGGACCTGGTCGTAAATGGCGTCGTCGGAGACCTTCTGCTGGGCAAGAAGCGGGGCGCAGGCCGCAACCACGAGCGCCAGGATGAGAGCCGCGGACAGGACGCGCATCTCGCTACACCTCCGGACCTATCATTGAACGCCAGTCTACCGCATTCAGGAACTCCGGGTTCTCGCGCCACTTGGGGCGCACCTTCACGAACAGTTCCAGGAAGATCCTGCGTCCGAGCAGAAGCTCCATCTCGCGGCGCGCCGCCGTGCCGATCTGCTTCAGCATGGCCCCTCCGGCGCCTATCAGGATGCGCTTCTGGCTGTCGCGATCGACGTAGATGATCGCGCTGATGCGCGTGAGCGCGGCGGTCTCCCTCCACTGTTCGACCACCACGGCCACCGAATGCGGCACCTCCTCGCGGGTGTGGTACAGGATCTTCTCCCGAACCAGTTCCCCGGCCAGGAAGCGTTCCGGCTGGTCCGTGATGTAGTCCGGCGGGAAGTAAGCGGGCCCCTGGGGCAGACGGCTTATAACGGCGTCTGTCGCCTTGTCCAGACCCTCGCCCGTCAGCGCGGACACCGGGAGGAACTCCTCGAACGCGTGGAGCGTCCGGTAAGTGTCGATCGATTCGAGCAGGGAGCGCCTGTCCTTGAGCCGGTCGATCTTGTTGAGAAGCAGCAGCACGGGCGTCCGCGCCGCAGCAACCACCTCCAGCGCCTCGCGGTCCTGCTGGCCGGCGGGACGCCCCGAGTCGGCAACGTACAGCAACAGGTCCCGCTGGTCAAGCGCCGCCTTCACCGTCTCCAGCATCCTGCGGTTGAACAGCGAGTCCGGCTTGTGTATCCCCGGCGTGTCCACGAAGACGACCTGCGCGCCCGGCCGGTTGAGCACTCCCTGTATGGAGGTCCGGGTGGGCTGCGGCTTGGGCGTCACGATGGCCAGCTTCATCCCAACCAGCCTGTTAAGCAGCGTCGACTTGCCGGCGTTGGGCCGGCCCAGGATCGATACGAAGCCCGAGACGAAGCGGGACTGTGCGCCGGCGCTCATTCCCGCGCCCTCTCGATCAGGCCCGGCGGCAGCCCGAGTTTCTTCCGCCAGCGCGCTTCGGCGCGGGCCATGCGGCCCCGGTCGCGGGCGTGGTCCATGCCGAGCAGGTGGAGCAGGCCGTGCAGCATCAGGATCCGGATCTCGGTGTCGAGCGAATGCCCGCAGGCCCTGGCCTGCTCGCGCGCGCGCCCGGCGGAGATAGCCATCTCCCCCAGGAGTCCTTCCGGGCCGGGCTCGGGGAAGGACAGAACGTCGGTGGGCTCGTCCTTGCCCAGGAACTGGAGGTTCAGGCGGCGCAGTTCGCGGTCGTCAGTGACCAGGCACAGGAAGCCGCGGTCTCCGGCCACGTCCCGCCGGATCCGGCGCGCATAAGCGGCCAGAGGCCGGCGCGCGAGCGCGCGAGGCGAACGGAGGAATACCAGAAGTTCCTCACTCGCCGGCATCGTAAGGACCGGGCTCCGGCGGCGTGTCGCCGAGCTTGAGCTGAAGCTGCGCGCCGGCGCCGGTGGTTTCCTGGTAGCGCTCGTAAGCCTTCACGATGCGCTGCACCAGGCTGTGGCGCACCACGTCGCGCTCGTCGAAGTAAATGAAGCGTATCCCCTCCACGCCCCGCAGCACCTCGATGACCTCCAGCAGGCCGCTGCGCTTGCCCGCCGGCAGGTCGATCTGGGTGATGTCGCCGGTGACAACCATCTTGGAGTTGAAACCCTGGCGCGTGAGGATCATCTTCATCTGCTCGGGCGTGCAGTTCTGGGCCTCGTCCATGATGATGAAGCTGTCGTTGAGCGTGCGGCCGCGCATGAAGGCCAGCGGCGCGACCTCGATCACGGAACGCTCCAGCAACTTGTCCACCCGCTCCACTTCGAGCATGTCGTAGAGCGCGTCGTAAAGGGGACGCAGGTAGGGGTCCACCTTCTCCTGCAACGTGCCCGGCAGGAAGCCCAGCCGTTCGCCGGCCTCGACCGCCGGACGGGTGAGGATGATGCGGCTCACCCGCTTGCCGAGCAGCGCGGAAACGCCCATGGCCACGGCCAGGTAGGTCTTGCCGGTGCCGGCCGGGCCTATGCCGAAGACCAGGTCGTTGCGCTCGATGGCCTCCAGGTAGCGGCGCTGGTTGCCGCCCTTGGGCGCGACGGGTTTCTTGCCGAAACTGCGCTGCTTGCCGCTGGAGACCAGGTCGCGCAGCGAGACGTCGCGGTCCTCGGTCACCACGCGGAGGTAGCAGTTGACGTCGCCGTTGGTGAAGGCATGGCCCTGCCGGGCCAGCGCCGCGTAGTCGTCGAGTATGCTCTCGACGCGGGCGACGTCGGCCTCCTCGCCCTCGATTTCCAGGCTGTCGGCCAGCAACTGTATGCGAACGTTCAGGGCGTTCTCAAGCAGGCGGACGTTCTCGTCGCGGGTCCCGAACAGCGATTCTATTCCGCGGCTGATCTGCACACTTGTCTTCGTCTTCAATGGACCTCGAACACCTCTCTGGGGCTTGCCGGTTGAGCGGAGCGTGGACAGCGGCGCGCGGCTGGAGCGGGAGCGAAGGCGTCTGCCGTCCGCGTGCGCGGAGTCATCGACATCCAACCGCAGTATAGCAAGGTCCCCAGGCCGCGGGGCGCGGGCGGGATGACGCTCCGGCAGGCCGCCTGACCGGGGTGAGTTCGCCGGCCGCAGGACCTGACGACAGAATTGCGCGCCCCGTTGCGGCGACGCCCCCGGTTGCTTCTGGCCTCCAGGTCTGTTCTCCTGGAATGTTCTGAAAGGAGAGCGCCGGATGATGGTGGCCGACAGCGTGGAGTTGAGGAGGGAAGACCGGGAGTTCATTGACTCGCTGGCGTTGAAGCACCGGGGCCAGCCCGGCATGCTGCTGACGATACTCGAGTCGATTCAGGAGAACCACCCGCAACGCTACCTGCCGGAGGACTTCCTTGAGTACCTGGCCGAGAGGATCGGGATTCCGACAGCGCAGGTCTATTCGGTGGCGACCTTCTATTCGCTGTTCAACCTCAAGCCGCAGGGCCAGCACACGGTGTGCATCTGCCGGGGGACGGCCTGCCACACGCGCGGATCGCTGAGGCTGCTGGAAGGCACGCGTCTGCAACTCGGGTTGAAGCAGGAGGAGGAGGAGGGCTCCGCCGACAAGATGACCGGCACGACGGCGGACGGCAAGTTCACCGTGCGCACGGTGGCGTGCTTCGGACAGTGCGCGCTGGCGCCGGTGGCCGAGGTGGATCACCGGATTCTGGGCCACGTGACCGAAAGGGCGCTGGAGCGGGAAGTGGAACAACTGCGGAAGTCCCGCCGGTAAGGGAGAGGTTGACGATGAAGCGCATCACGGATCTGAGTTCGTTCAACGCCGCCCGCGAGGCGGGTCTGAAGAAGCTGCTGCCGGCGGCTGGGCGGATTGCGGTTGGCATGGGGACGTGCGGGGTCGGCAATGGGGCCGAGGGTCTGTACCACGCCCTTTCGGACGGGATCGAGAGCCGCGGGCTGAGCTTCCACCTGGCTCAGGCGGGCTGCTATGGGCCCTGCTCGGAAGAGCCGCTGGTGAACGCGTGGCTGCCGGGCAAGCCCCTCGTGATTTTGAACAAGGTGCAGGCGCAGGACGTGACAGCGCTGCTCGACGACCTCTCGGCGGGCCGCATTCCGCACGAACTGGCGCTCTGCAAGATCGAAGAGTGGGACCACATAACGGGTCACGTCAAGTACGGCGAAGGGCTGCCGGACATTCCGAATTGGAATGAGATTCCTTTCTTCGCCGGGCAGGCGAAGATCGTTCTGCGCAACTGCGGGCTGATCAACCCGGGCGACATTGAGGAGTACCTGGCGGTGGGCGGGTATCAGGCGCTGTATAAGGTCCTGATCGACGCCAATCCGGAGATGGTGATCGAGCAGATCAAGGCGGCCAAGCTGCGCGGACGCGGCGGGGCGGGCTATCAGACCGGACTCAAGTGGGAAATGCTCCGCAAGGCGAAGGCGGATCAGAAGTACCTGATCTGCAACGCCGACGAGGGCGACCCGGGCGCCTACATGAACCGCAACGAGATCGAGGGCGACCCGCACGGGCTGATCGAGGGGATGGTGATCGGCGGCTATGTGACGGGCGCCACCGAGGGCATCCTGTACGTCCGCGCTGAATACCCCCTGGCCGTGCACCGGCTGAATCTGGCGATCCAGGAGGCCGGGGCGCGGGGATTGCTGGGCGACAACATCCTGGGGCGTGGCTTCAGCTTCAGACTGTCGCTGGTGGAAGGCGCGGGGGCCTTTGTGTGCGGCGAGGAGACGGCGCTGGTCCGGTCGCTGGAGGGGCGCGCCGGCCGTCCGACGCCGAGGCCGCCCTACCCGGCCGAAAGCGGACTGTGGGGCCGGCCGACCAACATCAACAACGTCGAGACCTGGTACAACGTGGCGCCGATCGTGGTGAAGGGCCCGGCGTGGTTCACCGAAACCGGCTCTCCCAAGAGCCCCGGAACGAAGGTGTTTTCCCTGGTCGGCAAAGTGCAGCGGACCGGGCTGGTGGAGATGCCGCTGGGCACGCCGCTGAGAAAGTTCGTCTATGACATCGGCGGCGGCGCGCCGGCGATGAAGACGGTGAAGTCGGTGCAGACGGGCGGGCCTTCGGGCGGCTGCATCCCCAAGGAGATGTTCGACACGCCGGTGGATTACGAGACGCTGGCGCAACTGGGGTCCATCATGGGCTCCGGCGGCATGGTGGTGATGGATGAAGACAACTGCATGGTGGACGTAGCGAGGTACTTCATCGAGTTCACGCACTCGGAGTCGTGCGGCAAGTGCGTGCCGTGCCGCGTGGGGCTGGATCAGATGCTGACCATACTCAACAGGTTCACCACCGGCCAGGCGACAGAGGCCGATCTGGGGACGCTGGACGAGTTGTCGCGCATGATCCGCGACATGTCGCTGTGCGGCCTGGGGCAGACGGCGCCGAATCCGGTGTTGACGACCCTGCGCCACTTCCGGCAGGAGTTCGAGGACCATCTCAGGGCGCACCGCTGCCGCGCCGGCGTTTGCGAGAACCTCGCGCTGAGCCCCTGCGAGAACTCCTGCCCGCTGCACATGAACATCCCGCGGTTCCTTGAATTGCTGAAGGCGGACCGGTTGGAGGACGCGTTCCTGTCCGTGGTGATGGACAACCCGCTTCCGGCGTCCACCGGGAGGGTTTGCCAGCATCCGTGCGACAACCGGTGCCGCAGGGCCGCCATCGACGAGGCCGTGAACATGCGCGACGTTCACCGCTTCATCGCCGATTCAATCTACGCCGGCGGCAGGTACGACGAGATGATCGAACAGGTCCTCCAGCGCCGGTTCCCGCCGACGGGCAAGAAGGTGGCCATCGTTGGCGCCGGGCCCACCGGCCTGACCTGCGCCTTCTACCTGGCCATGATGGGCCACTCGGTGACTGTCTATGAGAACAACGCCGACGCCGGCGGCATGCTGCGCTACGCGCTGCCGGAATACCGGTTGCCGAAGAGCGTGCTGGACGAAGAGCTGAAGCTGATCTACCGGCTGGGCGTCGAGTTCGTCTTCAACACGGTTGTGGGCGAGGCGGTAACGCTGAACGACCTGGCGGCGAGGTACGACAGCGTGTTCCTTTCCATAGGCACGTGGAAGGAGACCTGGGTCTACCTGCCGGGCACGGAGCTCAAGGGCGTGCTTCATGCGCTGCCGTTTCTGGAGGCGGTGTCCAAAGCAGAGGAAGTGCATCTGGGAAAGAAGGTGGTGGTCATCGGCGGCGGCAACGCGGCCATCGATTCGGCGCGCACGGCGCTTCGCTCCGGGGCCGAAGTGACGGTGATCTACCGCCGCGAGCGCAAGGACATGCCGGCGATTCCGGAGGAGACCGAAGCGGCCGAGGACGAGGGCGTCACATACGCGTTCCTGGCCACGCCGCACCGGATCCTCCCGGGCGAGAACGGCTGCGTCGTGGCGATCGAGTGCGCCAAGACCACGCTGGGCGAGTTCGACTCGTCGGGCCGCAGGAAGCCGGTGCCGACGGGCGAGATCCAGCGCTTCGAATGCGACACGGTCATCCTGGCGGTGGGCGAGACAGTTGACCTCGACTTCCTGAAGGCATCCGGCCTGAAGCTGAAAGAGAAGGAGAAGATGCTCGACGTGAGCCCGTTCACGCTCGAGACTTCGCGCTCCAACTTCTATGCCGGAGGCGACCTGATTTCCGGCGCGTCAAACGTGTCGAACGCCATGGGCTACGGCAAGAAGGCCGCGCGGAATATGGACAGGAGGTTGATGGGAGAGTTCCGCTGGCCGCGGCTCTGGCCCGAGTTCGAGTATTCGATGGCGCCGCCGGCGCGCGTTTCCGAGAGCCGGCGGCATCACATCCACGAATTGCCCGCAGACGAGCGCGTCAAGGGCTTCATGGAGGCCGTGACCGGATTGACGCCGGTGGAGGCGATGGAAGAGACCTGCCGCTGCCTGCGTTGCGACATTCGCGAGGGCAATCAATAGGGGCGGGCGACGGAGCAAGAAATGGACAGCAAGATCACAATCCGCATCGACGGCGAGCTGGTCAAGGCCGATAAAGGCTCAACCATCTTCGAAGTGGCGAAAGCCAGCGGGAAGCACATCCCGGGCCTCTGTAGCATGAAAGGGCTGAAGCCGGTGGGGGCATGCCGGCTGTGCATGGTGGAGGTGGCGGGGGTGCACCGCCTGCTGCCGTCCTGCACGACGCCGGCGCAGGAGGGCATGTCCGTCGTCATCCGGTCCGCCAAACTGGACGCGTACCGGAAGCAGGCTCTGGAACTGCTGCTTAGCGAGCGTAACCACCTCTGCGCCGTCTGCGTATCGAACGGGCACTGCGAGTTGCAGTCGCTCGCCACGGCGCTGGGCGTGAGCAGCGTTCGCTACGGCTACCGCTACCCGAGGCTGGGCGTGGACCTGTCGCACCCGCGCTACGTGCTCGACCACAACCGCTGCATCCTCTGCACCCGCTGCGTGAGGGTCTGCGCCGATGTGGAAGGCGCACACGTATTGGACATCGCGGGGCGCGGGATAAATTCGATGCTCGCCTGCGAGATGAACCGCGCCTGGGCCGCGTCGCGCAACTGCACATCGTGCGGCAAGTGCGTGCAGGTGTGCCCCACGGGCGCGCTGGCGGAGAAGGGATTCGCCGTGGAGGAAATGGTGAAGCGGACCGCATCGGTTGAACGGCTGGCCGCGGTCAGGGGGGGTGGCAGGTGAGCGGACACGCGAAGGTGAAGCTGGCGACGGCCTGGCTGGACGGCTGCTCGGGCTGCCACATGTCGCTGCTGGACGTCGACGAGCTGCTGGCGGCGCTGGTGGAGAAGGTGGAACTGGTCTACGGGCCGCTGGTCGATGCGCCGGAGTATCCGGATGCGGTGGACGTGGCTCTGGTCGAGGGCGCCGTGTCATCGGTCGGCGATCAGAAGCTGGCCCTGAAGATCCGGGCGACGACGAAGATCCTGATCGCGCTCGGCGACTGCGCGGTGACCTCGAACGTTCCCTCGATGCGCAACACCATCCCGGTGAAGAAGCTGCTCGATAGGGTCTACGTGGAGGGCGCCGACGCCGCGCCGTCGGTTCCCGCCGATGGCGTTCCGCCGCTGCTTCGCCGTGCTGTGCCGCTGTCCGACTTGGTGAAGGTGGACATCCACCTTCCGGGCTGCCCGCCGAAACCGGGCGTGATTGCGCATGTGCTGACCAGCCTGCTGGAAGGCAGGAAGCCAGAGTTGACGGGCCAGGTGAAGTTTGGCTGAGGAGATTCGGATGGGCAAGAAAATCGTCATCCCGCATATCACGCGGATCGAGGGCCACGGCAAGGTGAGCATCCACCTGAACGACGCGGGCGAGGTGGCATCGACGCAGTTTCACGTCACCCAGGTGCGCGGCTTCGAGAAGTTCGTAGAGGGGCGGCCCTATTACGAGATGCCGTCGATCACGGCGCGCATCTGCGGCATATGCCCGATCAGCCACCTGCTGGCGTCGGTGAAGGCGTGCGACGCCGTCATGGCGGTGCGCATTCCGAAGACGGCGGAGATGCTCAGGGAGTTGCTGCACTGCGCGCAGATCGTCCAGTCGCACGCTCTTAGCTTCTTCCATCTTTCGTCGCCCGATCTGGTGCTGGGCATGGACTACAATCCACGCAAGCGCAACATAGCGGGCGTCCTGGAAAAGCACCCGGACCTGGCGCGCGACGGCATCGCGCTGCGGAAGTTCGGCCAGTCGGCCATCGAGCGCATGGCGGGCGAGCGCGTGCATCCGTCCTGGACTGTGCCCGGCGGAGTGAACGCTCCGTTGAGCGCCGACGCCCGCGACGCCATCCTGAGCGAGATCAACATCGCCAAATCGGTCATCCGCCGCGCCATCAAGCTGTTCGTATCGATCATAGACCGGTTCAAGGCGGAGGCCGACAGCTTCGGCAACGAGCCGACCATGTATGCGGGCCTGGTTTCGGCGACGGGCGACCTGCGGCTCTACGACGGGATTCTGCGCTTCCGCGACCCGGCGGCGGGCGGAACGGTAGCCGACGTCGAGGATCCGCTCGACTATTCGAACTACATCGGGGAGGGGGTCCTGCCGCACTCCTATCTGAAAGCGCCGTACTTCAAACCCCGTGGCTTCCCCCACGGCAACTACCGCGTCGGCCCGCTGGCCCGGCTGAACGTGGCCGAGCGCTGCGGCACCCCGGAGGCCGACCAGGAACTGGCCGAATACCGCCAGCGGCTCGGCCGTGATGTGCAGAGTTCGTTCTTCTACCATTACGCGCGGCTGATTGAGGCGATGTACGGAGTGGAACGGATCGAGCAGTTGCTGAACCACCCGCGGATACTCGAAACGCATGTCCGGGCGCGAGCCGATGTGAACTCCCTGGAAGGCGTGGGAATTGCCGAGGCGCCGCGCGGCGTGCTGATCCATCACTACAAAGTGGACGAGTCAGGCGCGATGAAATGGGCCAACCTGATCATCGCCACCGGCCACAACAACCTGGCCATGAACAGCGCGGTGGACCAGGTGGCCAAGCGGTTCGTGAAGGGCACGAAGATCGAGGAGGGCATGCTGAACAGGGTGCAGGCCGTGGTTCGCGCCTTTGACCCGTGCCTGTCGTGCTCGACCCACGCACTGGGCCAGCCCTCGCTGGTCGTCGAGTTGTTCGGTCCGGACGGAGCGGCCCTGGACCGTGTGGCCTCCGGCTGCGACTAGCGGCGCCGGCCCGCCGTTTCCGTCCGGGCAAGCGCGGCGGGCAGGCCACCCGCTACGATGGCCTGCCCCACCGGCGCGCTACCGGGTTGCGGCCCGGACTGCGTAGGAGCCGAGGATCTTCATGTAGTTGGCGCGGCTGAAGGCGTCCGGGTCGGACACGTTCTTCCGGCTCATGCTGCCCTGCATCTGCTGGATGGACTCGTACTCGTGCTCCTCCATCCAGTTTCTGACGTCGGCCAGCACGGTCTCCAGATGCTCGATGCCGTGCTTCAGCACGGACGAGGTCAACATGGCCACCTTGGCGCCCGCCATCATGGACTTGAGCACCTCCTGCGCCGTGTGAACGCCGCCGGT
>JBBITL010000020.1:56422-73111 GCA_037440765.1 Solibacteraceae bacterium | reverse complement strand
GCCCCCATCTCGTTGGTTGTATCGGCGCCCCTGTGGGGCATCATCGGCGATCGCTACGGCCGCAAGCTCATGCTCGTCCGTTCCATGCTTGGCGGCAGCCTGATGCTCGGGCTGATGGCTGTGGTGGTCAATGTGCAGCAGCTCACCATCCTGCGCATAGTCCAGGGCGTGCTGCGGCGGCCCGCGCAGCCGGCGTCCCCCACATCTACAAGAAGACCGACTCCACGCTTCGCGGCAACATCCCGAGCGAGTTCGAGGCCCTCCTCCGCGCAGCCCCGGAACGCATTCTGGTCTATGTCCCCGCGTACCCCCGGATGGGCCGGACCGTCGTGCACGGGGAGTTGTATGTGGACGGCCGGCCCCTGGCCGAGACGGCCACGGCAGCCGATAGTCTGAACCCCTCGCCCGCAGGGACCATCCCGCAGCTTCTCGCCGGCGCCTGTAGAGCTCCGCTATCGGCAGCCGGCTCGCCTGGCAGACTCAGCGCGCTGCTTCGGGAATGCGCGCCCGGCGCGGTGATCGTGTGCGACGGCAGCTCCGAAGACGACCTTCGCGAAACTGCTGTGGCCCTGGCGGAGGCCGGGCGGCCAGTGATTGCGGCTGGAACCGGAGGCTTCGTGGGCCACTGGGCGGACCGGCTCCCGGTGGCGCGCCGCTATGCCCCGCTGGAGCTGACGGCCGGACGCACGCTGGTGGTGAGCGGGAGTCTGCACCCCGCCTCGCGCGGACAAGTCCGGCGCGCCGCGCAGGCCGGGCTTCGCGCGGTGTACCTCGGCAGGCAGCCTGACAGCGAGACCGTCTCCGCGCTCATTGACGAGGACTGGGCAGTGCTGGCCACCCCCGGCGACCTCCCGGCCGCCGTTTCCTCCAGGATGGGCGCCCTGGTTGGCGAGGCGCTTGCGCGGCAGCCCGTTGATTGTCTGGTCGTCTTCGGCGGCGATACCGCGCTGGCGGTGATGTCGGCATTGGGGGTGACCACGGTGGAGAGCGCCGGGGAATTGCTGCCGGGCATGCCGGTGTCGATCGCGGCTTACGCCGGCCGCAGGCTGGTGCTCGTCACCAAGGCCGGAGGCTTCGGCGGGGACGACGCTCTTCTGGCGATCAAACAGAATCTGGAGCGCGCGCGATGATCTTCGGCATCACCATGGGGGACTCCAGCGGCGTAGGGCCGGAGCTTGTGCTGAAGGCTTTCCGCGGCGGGGAACTCCGGCACCCGGTCGTGGTCTTCGGCGACCTGGCCATACTGGAGCACTGCAACAGGCTGCTCGGTTTCGGCGTCGGGCTGCGCGCAGTGGCAGGCGCGTCAGGCTGGCAGCCCGGCCCGCTGAACGTCGTGGACCTCGGTCTTGTTGGCGCCGGTGACCTTGCGGCCGGCCGCGTCAGCGCCCGGTCCGGCGCCGCCGCGCGTCAATACGTTGTGGCCGCGACGCGCGCTGCACTGAGCGGCGAGATCGGCGCCGTGATCACGCTGCCGATGAACAAGGAAGCGACTCAGCTTACGGATGCCGGCTTTACGGGCCACACCGAGCTGGTCGCCTCGGTGTGCGGGGTCGGTGACGCGGTCCTCATGCTGGTATCCGAACATCTCATCGTGACCCACGTAAGCACGCACTGCTCGCTGAGCGAAGCGATCGGGCGCGTCAGAAAGGACCGCATCGGCAGCGTCATCCGCGTTACCTGCGAGGCCGCCGCGAAGCTGCGAGTCAATCCGCGGACCGCGGTAGCGGGCCTGAATCCGCACGCGGGCGAGAACGGCCTGTTCGGAAGAGAGGAAATCGAGGAGATCGCGCCCGCCGTTGCCGAAGCACGCAGCGCGGGCCTGCCGGTGGAGGGACCCGTGCCTCCGGACACGCTCTTCTACCTGGCGGCTGTGCGGAAGCGCTTCGACGCGGTGGTCTGCATGTACCACGACCAGGGCCACATCCCGCTGAAGTTGCTCGACTTCGAAGGCGGGGTAAACGTCACGCTGGGCCTGCCCATCGTCCGGACTTCCGTGGATCACGGCACGGCGTTCGATATAGCCTGGCGTGGTGAGGCCTCAACCCGCAGCCTGGTGAACGCTCTGGATCTGGCCGCCAGGCTCGCCGCGGGGAACCCCCGCGGCGGTTGATTTGGGGCGCCGTCAGCCGAGGAAGCGCCTCTCAACTTCCTTCCAGTTGACGACGTTCCACCAGGCGGCCAGGTACTCGGCGCGGCGGTTCTGATACTTCAGGTAGTAGGCGTGCTCCCAGACGTCCACTCCCATAACCGGTATCCTGCCCTCCATGATGGGGCTGTCCTGGTTGGCCGTCGAGTAGATGTCCAGCTTGCCGGAGGTGTCCTTCACCAGCCAGGCCCAGCCCGAGCCGAAGCGCGCCATGCCGGCCGCGGTGAGTCGCTCCTTGAGCGTGTCGAAGGCGCCAAACGCGCTGTTGATCGCCTCGGCCAGCTTGCCGGAGGGCTGCCCACCCGCTTTGGGCCCCATGATCTGCCAGAACATCGAGTGGTTAAGGTGTCCGCCGCCGTTGTTGCGCACCGCCGCGCGAATGCTTTCGGGAACTTTCGCCAGGTTGTCCGCCAGCAGGGTCTCCAGCGGCTGGCCGGCCAGTTCGGGAGCCGACTCCAGCGCCTTGTTCACGTTGGCCACGTAGGCCCCGTGGTGCTTTCCGTGATGGATCTCCATGGTGGTCTTGTCTATGTACGGCTCAAGCGCGTCGGCCGGGTACGGCAGGTCGGGTAGTGTGAATGGCATCCTAATCTCCTACCGCAAAGGATGCGCATGACCGCGGTTGGGATTCTTGACTCTGGACTCAGCCTTCGACCCCGCCGGCCCTCTCAAAGGCGCCGGCCAGCCTCAGCATGCCAGCCTCGTCGAAATGCCTGGTCATAATCTGCAACCCCACCGGCAGTCCGGCCGGGGTTCTGCCGCAGGGGACGCTCATGCAGGGGATTCCCGCCAGTGAGCCGGTGATGGTGTAGATGTCGGACAGGTACATCTCAAGGGGGTCGTTGATTTTTTCGCCGAGCTTGAACGCGGGGAAAGGGGACACCGGAGCGACAATGGCGTCCACTTCCTCGAAGGCCCGGGCGAAATCTCGGGCGATCATGGCCCGCACCTTCTGCGCCTTCAGGTAGTACGCGTCGTAGTATCCGGCGCTCAGAACGTAGGTGCCGAGCATTATCCGGCGCTTGCACTCGGCCCCAAAACCCTCTCCGCGCGTCCTGCGGTACATGTCTATAAGGTTCTCGGCGCCGCCGGTCCGTGCCGTGTACCGCACCCCGTCATAACGCGCCAGGTTGGAGCTGGCCTCGGCCGTGCATATGATGTAGTAGCAGGCCACTGCGTAGTCCGTGGCGGGCAGACTGATCTCGCTCACCCTGCACCCGAGCCTGCCAAGCGTCTCCACTCCGCGCCTGACAAGATCGCCGGTATCGTCCGGCAGTCCGTTGAAGTACTCGCGCGGCAGCCCCACCCGCAGGCCGTCCACCTTCCCGCCGAGCAGGCTCACGTAGTCCGGCACGGGCGCAAAGGCGGAGGTGGAGTCCATCGGGTCGCGCCCCGCGATCACCTGGAGGAGCAGGGCCGCGTCCTTCACGCTCCTGGCCATGGGCCCTATGTGGTCGAGCGAACTGGCGAACGCGATCAGCCCGTAGCGGGAGACCCGCCCGTAGGTCGGTGTCACGCCCACTACTCCGCAGAATGACGCGGGCTGGCGGATGGAGCCGCCGGTGTCCGAGCCCAGTGAGGCCACCGCCGCGCCCTGCGCCACCACCGCCGCCGAGCCTCCGCTCGAACCGCCCGGCACCCGGTCCGGCGCCACCGGGTTCCGCACCGGGCCGAAGGCGGAGTTCTCGTTGGAGGAGCCCATGGCGAACTCGTCGCAATTGGTCTTGCCGAGGATCACGCCTCCGGCCTCCTCCAGCCTGACGACGGCCGTGGCGTCGTAGGGCGGAATGTAGTCCGCCAGCAGTCTCGATCCGGCCGTGGACCGCACGCCCTTGGTCAGAATCACGTCCTTCACCGCGACAGGCACGCCTGCCAGGGGGCCCGGGTCCTCGCCGCGCGCCAGCCGCTCATCCACGCGGCGCGCCGCCTCCAGTGCGCGCTCGGGGCAGAGGCGCAGATAGGCGTTGGTCTTTGTGTTCTCGGCTTCGGCGCGTCTGAGGGCCTCGGCCGCCAGTTCCTCCGCGCTGAAACGGCGGCTGTGCAGTCCCTCCCTTACGCTGTCGACGGACAACGAGAGGACGTCCACCGCGTTACCTCTCGATCACCAGCGGGACCTTGAAATGACCCGCCCCTGAGACCGGCGCGTTAGAGAGCGCAGCCTGGCTGGAAAGGGTGGGGCGCTCCAGGTCCTCGCGCAGAGTGGCGGTCTCTTCCGCTTCGTACAGAACCTGCGCCATCGGCTCGACCCCGCCCGTATCCAGCTCGTTGAGCTTGTCGATGTGCTCCAGGATCTGGTCCAGGTCCGCGCGAAGCCTGCCGATCTCCTCGCCGGACAGGCTCAGGTGGGCGAGGTCCGCCACGTAGCGCACTTCCTGTTCGGTGATCTTCAAGCGGACCGCCTACGCCGCCGGTAGATGTCCCGCGGCGCCGGACCGGCGGCCTTGCCGGCATCGTCCTGGCCGGGGTGCGGAGCATCAGCGCGCTGCGGCGCCCGGCGGCGGGATCTCAGCCGGAACTCGATCTCGCCCACCAGCGGCTGGCCGAGCAACTCCTCCATCTTCCTGAGAATCTGGCCCTTCAAAACCGTGAGTTGCTGCCGCCAGACGGCGTCCTCCACTTCCACCACCAGACATCCGCCGGTGAACCACACGGCCTGCGCGCGCGCGGCCACCTTGGGCCCGACGGCGGGGGACCAGGCGGCGCGGGCCAGGTCATCCGGGCGCACCGCCCCCGCGGGAAGCTTGAGCTTTGAAAGCAGTCTGCCGACGCGTTCCATTGGGGGAGAAACGCATCATTGTACCATGCAGGTACTTTGCGGCAGGCTATCTCATTGATCCCGCGTTAGCCTGACAGCACTTGGCCGTCGAAAAGCGACACAGCGAAGCGGGTTTCGTTCGTGATTCTGCACGTGCGTTTTATTTCTGGCGCCCGGAGCGCAGCGGTTCCGGGGGCGGAAGGTGCGGGTCAATCCCGTGGGTGACGTTGTAGTTCAAGTTCTCGACCATCGCCGCCGCCTGGATGTCGCACACGTCCGAGAACGGCATGGCCTTCATCTGACGGATGCGCTCTGCCTCCGGCAGCTTCGCCAGTTCGTGCATCCTGCGAGTGGCTTCTTCAGGTGTCACTCTTGCCTCGCTTTCTTCCAAGACTCCTCGCGCGCCTTTTCCTTGGCGCTCACCGTCTCGTTGAGGCCGATCACCATAGCGGCTGCCAGGGTGTGCAGAGCGTCCTGCGTGGATAGCGCCCGGAGCCCGCTCAGGCGTTCGGCGTCCGGCAACTTCGCCAGCTCGCGGGCTTTCGTCATTGCCTCTTCGTGGGTCATGGTTTCGTTCTCTCCTCTGACTCCCCCCTCTTGCGGGAGAAATGAAAAGGCCCGCTCAGCCGGGAAGCTGGCGGGCCGGAAATCGAATTTCGTATGTCACTTACCACCATATCACAATCGCACTCCAGCGCAGCCCCGAAGCTCGGCGCGCCCGCGGGTTGGGGCCGCCTTGCGCTACGCCCAAAACGCTCGGCCTACGGCCTCGCAGGGCTCCGCTCCAGCCGTCCCCAACCCGCCCATTACCCTGCTTTTGGCCGCACTGGAAGTGGTCCCCTTTTCCGCCGCCCCGGTGGGTCCCTTTTACTCCGCCCTTGACACCGGCGTACCTTCTCCACCCTCATCGAAGGCGACCTGAAGGACGTTCAGGAGATGCTGGGCCACCACAGCGCGGCCGTCAGGCTTCGCCACTACAAGCAGGCTATCCCGGAGCGGCAGCGGGTCGCCGTCGAAGACTTGGAGCGGCGGCTGAGGCAAAACCCAGAGGATTCTGTTCGTAACTGCACGAGCCCTGAACACGGAGAGGCCGTAAACATTGGCCTTCAGTGATGATTCATTGTACCATGCAGGCATGCTGGTCCTCGCCTCGCACTCGCCACGCCGCCGTGAGCTTCTCGCCAACGCCGGAATCGAATTCGTCTGCCGGCCGGCCGCCGTCGAAGAGCGGCGCCTGAACTGGGAAGACCCGCGCGCGCACGTCGAGCGGCTGGCCAGGGAGAAGGCCATGGCGGCAGAACTGGGGGAGGGCGAGGTCATCCTGGCGGCGGACACCGAGGTGGTGCTCGGCCGCGAAGTGCTGGGCAAGCCGCTGGATGCCGGGGATGCGGCCCGGATGCTCCGAGACCTCTCCGGCCGCGAGCATGAAGTCATCACCGCCATCTGCCTGCGATGGGATGATCGCATGCTGGTGGATTCGGAAACCACCCTCGTGCGCTTCATCGCCATGACGGAAGCGGAGATCGCCGAGTACGTCGCCAGCGGAGAGCCCATGGACAAGGCCGGCGCCTACGCCATTCAGGGCCGGGCCTCCAAGTTCATCGACCGCATTGAGGGCTGCTACTTCAACGTGGTGGGGCTTCCCGTGTCCCTGCTGGCCCGCCGTCTCAGGGAACTGTCAGCAACACGCCGTTAGTCCTCCCGCCGGCTCAGCCCCCGATTTCCAACATCTGGCGGGGCTGTGAAAACTGGTGGTTCTCTCGCTTCATTCGAAGCGCCTGATCGACGGCCTCAAGCAGCGCCTCGCAGCCCTGCCGGGAACCGTTCCGAAGCAGCGGCGCCAGTGGTATTCCCTCCTGGCGGGCAAGGCACCCGAACAGCAGCCCCACGGAGGTCAGACGCAGCCGCCGGCAGCCCGAACAGAAGGGCTCGCTGTAAGGCGAGATGAGCCCCACCACGGCGGAGCGCCCGCGGCCGTCGCGGGCCTCGAAGTTACGGCTGGTGCTCCGCGGGTCCACGGGCAATTCAGTCATCGAGAAGCGCCCGTCGATCCTGGAGCGGATCTCCGCGGCCGGCACGAAACGTTCCTCGAAGCCGGCGCCCGCCGCGCCGATCGGCATCAACTCCAGGAACCGCATCTGGCAGCCGTGTTCCATCGCGAACCGGATCAGGCCGGGGATCTCGTGATCATTCCGCCCGCGCAGCACCACCGCGTTGAGCTTGACCGGGTGGAGCCCCGCCCGCAGCGCAGCGGCGACGCCCTCCAGCGTCCTCGACAGGCTGGCGCCTCCGGTGACAGCGGCGAAAGTGACGGGATCAAGCGTGTCCAGGCTTATGTTCACGCGGTGCAGCCCGGCGTCCTTCAGCCGCTGCGCCCGCCCGGCGAGCTGCTGCCCGCTTGTCGTCAGCGCCACGTCAGGCACGCCGGCGGCCGCCAGCCGGGTCACCAGGGTTTCCATGCCGGGCCTGAGCAGAGGCTCTCCGCCCGTCAGGCGTACCTGGGCCACAGGCCATCGTCTCCGCAGCATGTGGACGAAGCGCATGATCTCATCGAAAGACAGGGCCCCCTCGCGCGCAGCCGCCGGCGATGCCGGCGCAGGAGCACAGTAGGAACACTGCAAGTCGCAGCGGTCTGTCACCGATACCCGCAGGGAGATCGGCGCGTCGCAATCTTGCCGTGTCACCACAACGGCCTCCAGAGCCGGAAGGCGACCAGCGAACCGGCTTCGAAGCGCCGCCGGGGCGGCGGCAGGAGGATTACCCCGTCGACTTCGGCCGAAGACACCAGATCGGCGCTGCTGTTGGAGGCAACCGGAGCGGCAGCCAGCCCGGCCGGATCGCTAACCAGCCGCGCCAACTGGCAACGGGTTCGATCCTCCAGCGACTCGGCGTCATCATACAGCGGCAGCGGCCACGCCTCCCGGCAGCGATCCAAGGGGCGCCCGGCCAGCCGTCTCAGCGCAGGCAGGGCGAACTCGTGCAGCGCGGTGAGGGCCGAGAGCGGATTGCCGGGCAGTCCGAAAATGTGACGCCCGCGCGGGGCCGTGGCATAGAGTACCGGCTTTCCGGGCTTCATGGCCACGCCGTGCAGGCGGACGACCCCGCCGGCGCGCTCGACCGCCTGCGGGACGAAGTCGCGGGCGCCCACCGACACGCCTCCCGTGAGCAGAACCACCCCCGCACGTTTCAGCGCCCGCAGCAGGGCGGCCAGCAGCGTTTCGGGCCTGTCTCTCACCCTGCGGAAACGCACGCCCGGCATGCCCCACTCCGCAAGGGCCGCCGAAAGAGCGGGGCCGTTGGAATCCCTGATCTGGTGAGATTTGAGCCGGCCTTCAACCGGCCTGAGTTCGCTCCCCGTACAGATGATCTCGACGCCAGGCCGCCGGTGCACCCTGACGCGCGCCTTGCCGACCGCCGCGCAGATCCCGGCCTCCGGCGCGCCGATCCTGGTTCCGGGCGACAGCAGCACGATACCCCTGCTCGCGTCCTCACCTCGCTTCAGAACATGCGGGCCGCGCGTTGCCGAAGGAAGGATGGTGACGGCGCCGTCGTGCTCCCGGGTGTCCTCCACCATGACGACCGCGTCCGCGCCCGGTGGAAGGCTGGCCCCCGTGAAGACGCGCACGCAGGCGCCGGCCGTGACCCGGGGGCGGCGGCGGCTCCCGGCCGCCACTTCCCCGGCGAGCTGCAGGACGCAGGGTTGCCGCTCCAGATCAGCGCTGCGAACCGCGTAGCCATCCATCGAAGAGCGGTCGGCGGGGGGCAGATCGCGGTCTGCGCGCACATCCTCGGCCAGGCAGCAGCCAAGCGCCTTGTCGAGCGGGACCTCGACGGCCCCCAGCGGCTGCAAATGCTCTGCGATGATCTCCCAGGCCGCATCCGGTGCTTTCATCCCTGCTTCCCCCTGGCCGCCAACGCCATTGTACCGGAGACTTGGGCTAGGCTGAAGGGTTGGACGTCCGGACTTTCAGCACGGTGGAAGAGATGGGCGCGGCGGCGGCGGCCGAGGTGGCGGCCTGCATTCGCGCACTCATCGCGGAGCGCGGCCGGGCGGTTGGCCTGTTCGCCTCCGCCCTCTCGCAGAGAAGCGCGTGGAACGCGCTGGTTGGCGAGTCCGCCGTGGATTGGGGCCGCGTCACTGCATTTCACCTGGACGAGTACCTTGGGTTCGACCAGGCGCATCCGCAGTCGTTCCGGCGCTACCTGCTCGACCATTTTCTGTCGCGTGTTCCGGTCTGCGCGTTTCACGGTTTGCGCGGCGAAGCGCCCGACGCCGCCGCCGAGTGCGCGCGCTATGCGCGCCTGCTGGCGCTCGACCCGCCGGATTTTGCGTTGATCGGGATCGGAGAGAACGGACACCTGGCGTTCAACGATCCTCACGTGGCGGACTTCAACGATCCCGCCTCCGTCAAAGTCGTGGAACTGGACCAGGTGTGCCGCCGCCAGCAGGTGCACGACGGGGCTTTTGCAACGCTCGGCGACGTGCCGGAGCGGGCGCTCACACTGACGGTGCCCGCCATCATGCAGGCCGGGCGCGTTTTCGTTGTGGCGCCGGGCTCGCGCAAGCGCGCGGCCGTGGAGGCGGCGCTGCACGGTCCCGTCACTCCGGCGTGTCCCGCCTCGGTCCTTCGGACTCACCCGCGCGCGCGATTGTTCCTCGACGCCGCCTCGGCGCCGCGGTGAGCGCCGCCCAAGGCGGCGCGGGCGACGATGATGGCTTTCTCCCAGGCCGTCAGCTCGATGCGCCGGGATCGGACGTCGAAACCCGACCGCTCGATCTTCACGAGCAGGCGGCTGTAGATCTCGATCAGAGCCCGGAGGGCAGCCCTGTTGCGGTCCCGCACCAGGCTTACTATTTCCTCGGATTCCCGGTAGTAGGCCCTAGCGCGGGCCGCCTCGAACCGCATCAGCCCGAGGAAGTCGCCCTCGCCGCAGCCCCGGAGCATGGCTTCCCGGCTGAGGCCGAAGCGCGCGAGGTCTTCGGAGGGGATGTAGACGCGGCCGCGGGCCGCGTCCTCGGCCACGTCGCGCAGAATGTTTGTCAATTGAAAGGCCACGCCGCACTTCTCGGCCAGTTCGAGCGCGCGCGGCGACTGGAAGCCCAGGATGTGGATCACCGAGAGTCCGGCAACGCCGGCGACCTGGTAGCAGTAACGGTAGAGATCCTGGAAGGAGGCGAACTGGCGGGGCTCCACGTCCGAGGCCACGCCGTCGATCATGTCGCGGAAACAGGAGTGGGGGATGCCATACCGCCCGACTACGTGGCAGAACGCCGGCCAGACCGGGTGTTCAGGGGGGTGGCCTCCCAGTGCGGCTTCCAGGCCCGCGCGCCAGCGCTCTATCAGCACTCGGGCCCGGGCCGTGTCCGGGCAGTCATCGCTCAGGTCGTCGCAGTGGCGCATGAACGCGTAGACGGCGCACATGGCATCGTGCTCGGCGCGGCCGAGAAGCACGAAGGAGTAGTAAAAGTTCCGCGCCCGCCGCCGCGTGACGCGCCGGCAGAAGGCGACGGAATCCTCAAGCGAGATCATCAGGCCGCCCTGGAGAATGCCCGGCGCGCCACGCTGGCGACCAGCAGCCATGCCCGCTCGGACCTCGAGATGGAGGGGCGCCCGGATAAGACATCGAAGTCCCGGGCTTCTATCTTGTCCAGAATGCGCATGCCCCCGCTGCTGAAAAGCGCGATGTCCACGGCCAGCCGGCAACCCACCATGCCGGCGAGCGGGAGGCCCTCGCGGAAAAAGCCCCGCGCCACCCCCACCGCCTCCCGGAGCGCGGCCCGGAAAGCGGGCGTAGCCTGCCGCCTGAGGATGTCCTGTTCGGAGCAGCCGTGTTTCCCGAGCAGCCCGGCGGGCAAATAGATCCGGCCCTTATCCAGATCGGCCGGCACGTCCTGCCAGAAGTTGGCGAGCTGCAAGGCCGTGCAGGTGGCGTCCGCCAGGCGCCGGCGCTCCGCATCCGCGTAGCCGCACAGATGCAGCACCAGCCGTCCCACGGGATTGGCGGACCAGCGGCAGTAGGCGAGCAATTCGTCCCAGCTCGCGTAGCGTGTCACGGTCTGGTCCTGAACGAAGGCCCGGATCAGGTCCTCGAAAGGTTCTGATGGAAGGCCGTGGCGGCGCACGGTTTCGCGAAGAGCGACGAACACCGGATGCGCGGCGGCGCCGCTGTACATGGCGTCCAGCTGGTCCCGCCACCAGGCCAGAAGCCGAAGGCTCTCGGCCGGATCGCCCATCTCGTCTCCAAGGTCGTCCGCCCAGCGGCAGAACGCGTAGACGTTGAAGAAATCCTGACGGAGCCGCCTGGGCAGCAGCAGGCTTGCAACGTGGAAGTTCTCGTAGCGGCTGCCTGCCAGCCACCGGGTGTAGGCTTCGGATTGCGGGAGCGCCCATGGGCGCGAGAGGGCTTCCGGCGACCGGGCGAACTCACGGGGCGGCAGGAAGTCGGCAGGGACGTTCACGTCCTAGGGGATGATTGCCGTCTTGAGGTGCCCGTTGTGGCTGGTCAGGTAACGCATCACCTCCAGCAGATTGGCCAGGGGCTCCTCGCCCTTCACGAAATCCCGGGCTGTGATGTTGCCGTGGCTGATAATCTCCAGCGCGCGGGCGATGTGGCGCGGTGTATGGTGGAAACTCGCCTTGCAGGTGATCTCCGAGTAGTGCAGCAGCGACGTGTCGATCTGGATGCGGCTGTCGCTCGGGCACCCCCCGAAGAAATTAACGGTGCCTCCTTTTCGCACCATCTGCACGGCCGACTCCCAGGTGCCGGGCGTGCCCACGGCCTCGATGGCCGCGTCCACGCCGCGGCCTCCGGTCATGCTTCTGACCAGGCCGGCCGGGTCGGAGCCCTCGGGCACGGCCACCACTTCATCGGCGCCCATACGGGAAGCGCGGCCCAACTGAGGCTGCCGCCGGCCGAGCGCGATCACCCGGGCGCCGTGAAGTCTCGCCAGGCGCACGAACATCAGCCCGATGGGGCCGAGGCCGATCACGGCCACGGTGTCCTCCGGGCCGATCCCGGTCTCTTCCAGACCCCGCAGCACGCAGGCCAAAGGCTCGGCCAGGGCGGCGTCCTGGTAGCCGACATGGCCGGGGATCTCGTAGGTGTTCTTCTCAACGATGCGGGCCGGGACTCGGATGTACTCGGCGTACGCGCCGTTGTTGAAAAGCAGGTTCTCGCACAGGTTCTCCATCCCGCGCAGGCAGTAAAAGCAATCGCTGCACGGGGCGGAGTTGGCGGCGATCACCCGCTGCCCGGTTCGGAAGCGGGTCACCCCGTCGCCGGCCGCGATGATGTCTCCGGCCAGTTCGTGGCCGAAAACGGCCGGCGGCACGATCATCCGGGCGTGGTATCCGCGAAGGAAGACCTTCACATCAGTGCCGCAGGTAAGGGCGGCCCGCACGCGGACCAGAATGTCGCCGTTCTCAATCTGGGGCACGGCCACCGGCTCAACGCGCAAGTGCTCCTTGCCGTAGAGCACGGCAGCCATCATCTCTGTCGTCACTGGGCCTGCCTCTGGGGCTGAATAACAATTTTCAACGATTGTTCGTCCGGATGCAACGCCGTCTCGATGCCCTCCCGGATGCGTTCGAGCGGAAAGCGGTGACTGATGAGGTCCTCCAGTGGCAGTTCGCCACCGAACACCAGCGCGGCCGACTCGTCCTGAAGGTCCACCGACGCGCTGTAGGAACCCACGATGCGGCGCTCCCCGACGCAGATGTCCGCCCCTGACATCTCGATTCGCTCCTGGTGAGAAGTCTGTGAAAACAAAAGGACTCTTGATCCCGGCCGTGAGCAGGCGATAGCCTGGGCGGTGATGCCCGGCGCCGAGGCTGCCACTATGACGGCGTCGGCTCCGCGGCCCGCGCTCATCGAGGCGACCTGCTTGACGATATCCGTGTCGCGGGGGTCCCAGGCCGCTGCGGCCCCCAGGCGCAGCGCCAGTTCGCGGCGGCGGCTGAGCATATCGGTGGCTACCACGGCGGCGCCCGCGCGCCTGGCGAGCATGGTGAACTTGAGCCCGATGGAGCCCTGGCCCAGAATGGCCACCAATTCACCCCGCTCCAGGTCAATCTGCCTGATGGCCTTGAGGCAGGTGTTGACCGGTTCGACGAAGCAGGCCCTGTCCAGCGGGACGCCTTCCGGAACCCGGATCACGCCCCGTCTCACGATCCAGTCCATGACCCGGACGTACTCTGAAAAGCCGCCTCCGGCCGGCTCGAACCCGGCCGTGGTTCCCACCTTCTTGTAAGTCGGACACTGGGCGTAGAACTTCCTCAGGCAGTAGAAGCATTCCAAACAGGGAATATGGTGAAAGGCCACCACGCGCTGGCCGGGCTCGAAGCCTCTCACGCCGTCTCCGGCCGCGGCCACCACGCCGGCCATTTCGTGGCCGAAGATGCGCGGAGGAGGCAGCAGGCCGTGTTCGACCTTCTTCAGATCCGTGTGGCAGATGCCGCAACTCTCCACGCGGATCAGCAGCTCGCCGGGGCCGATCTTCGGTATTGGAACCGACTCCACCGAGATGACTCCGCGTCCCCTGTAAACGGCCGCGCGCATGACTCCGGCGACGCTAGAACCGACAATCGTCAAGAACTGCTCCTAGTGCTCTGACCGCCAGACGGCTTCGATAATACAACCTTACCAACTCCGGCGCCAACGAGTCTGGCCGGCGCGCCGCCGCCCACAGGATGCGGGCCGGGCTCAGGCGTCCCGTTGAATCCCGCGCCGCGTTGAAATCAAGCTGAAAGCCCTCCCCGGCCGGGTCCGTCACGGCCCGGATGCAGTAGAACGGCACGCCCCAGCGCCTGGCTCTCAGCGCCACGGCCAGAGCCTCCATCTCCACAGCGCCGCCGCCGCGCTCGCGCAACCGCGCTTTCTCCTCCACGGTCTGGACGATGTGATCGACCGAGATGAGGCGCCCTGTGGAGTGCGGAAGGGAGCAGCCGGGGGTGGCGGCCTCCAGTGCGACGGTTCCGCCGGCGTTCTCGACGCTGGTGGCGACAAACAAGTCACCCACTCCCAAAGCCGGGTCCAGCGCGCCGCAGAAGCCTGTGCTCAGGATGGCGCCGGTGCGCTGCTTGTTCCATGCGATTTCGCAGGCCTCGCCCGCCAGCGCCGCGCCGCATCCGTTGGCCACCAGAAACAGCCGCCTGCCTCCCAGTTCCGCCGAGCGGGCAAACCGGACCGGCCAGCGCAATCTGGCCCGGCGGCGGCAGCGCCTGAGGATTCCGGCCAGCTCACGGCCCTCGGCGGCTACCACCAGAATCGTATCCACCTCAGCAGTAGCCATTGGACCGGAACCATTCGGCGGCGCGGCCGCTCACGGCCGCTCCCGTGACCAAGGCCGGTTTCACGGGTTCAGTCTACCGCAGTATCCAGCGCAGCAGGCGCAGAGCGTCGCCCGGCCGGCGGTTTACTCCAAGGGCCGCCGACGGTTCATATCCGCAGTGAACCATGCAATGCTCGCAGCGAGGGTCACGGCCGCGGCCGTAGCTGTCCCAGGGCGTCCTGGTCATCAGTTCCTCGAACGTTGCGTAGTGGGCATCCGTTATCAGATAGCACGGGCCCTTCCAGCCCAGCGTGTCGTAGGTGGGGTTGCCCCACGCCGTGCAAGGCAGGTCCCGCTTCCCCTGGAGGAAATCCAGATACGCCGGAGTGGTGTTCAGCCTGAAGCGTGCAGCAAGCCGGCCGATGTCCCGGAACTTGGCGTGGATGTCCTGGCGGCTCATGAAGATCTCGCGGTCCTCGACCGAGCTGAACCCGTAAGCGGGCGAGAGCATGTGCCCGTCCACGCGGAGCGGCGCCAGGAACTCAAACAGCGCCTCGATCTCACGCATTCCGGTTTCCCGGTAGACCGTCGTGTTGGTGGACACCTTGAAGCCGGCCTGCCTGGCTGCCCGGATGCCTTCCACGGCTTCCTGAAACACTCCCTCGCGCCCGGCGGCGCGGTCGTGCGCCGGCTGGAGCCCGTCCAGGTGAACGTTGAAGCACAGGCGGGGATCCGGCCTGAAGTCCCCCAGATGCTTTCGGACCAGCACGCCGTTGGTGCAAAGGTAGATATGCCTGCGGCGCTGGAGCAATCCCCTGACCAGGGGCGCCAGGTCCGGGTACAGCAGCGGCTCCCCGCCGCAGATCGAGACCACCGGCGCTCCGCACTCGTCGGCCGCTCCCAGACATTGCTCCAGGCTCAGCCTCCGGGTGATGGTCGAATCGTATTCACGCTTGCGGCCGCAACCAGCGCAGCTCAGGTTGCAGGCGTGGAGCGGTTCGAGCATCAGCACCAGTGGGAAGCGCTTCCCGTGCATGGGATGAGCAGTTCGGTGGGCCGGGCCGCCGTGGGTGATGCTGGAGGGGTTGCCGTTGACGCCCGAACGGTCCTGCTGCCACTGCTGCCGCGGGCGCCGCATGTTGCTATAGACGTAGCGCGCCATGCCGGCCGTCAGGGACAGGGGAAACCTCATTCCTACCCCTGCGCCCCGGCGGGGGACTTGATATAGGCGGACAGAGCCAGCAGGGGGAAGGACTGGCTGTACAGGCGGTAGACCAGGTAGAAGACCTTGGGAAAGCCCGTCCCTGTCGTCAGTTCATCCTCCCAGGAGCCGTCCGGGCGCTGGACGGAGGCCAGGTATTCAGCGCCGCCGGCGACGCTGCGGCTGTGCGAGTCGCCGGCCGCCAGCAAGCCTAGAATCGCCCAAGCGGTCTGAGTGGCCGTGCTTGCCGCGGGGGTGAAACAATTGTTGTCGTAACTGGCGCAGCTCTCGCCCCAGCCGCCGTCGGCGTTCTGCACTGAGCGCAGCCACTCGGCGGCGCGGAGCACCGCCCCCTCGCGTCCGCCGGCGCCGGCCGCCCGAAGGCCGCGCAGCGCCAGGAACGTTCCATAGATGTAGTTCACGCCCCACCGGCCGTACCAGCTTCCGTCCGGCTCCTGGGTTCGGAACAGGTAGTCGGCCGCGCGCCGGACCGCCGGATGGTCGCGTCCGACGCCGCAGGTGCACAGCGCCTCCAGCACCCGGCCGGTGATGTCCGGACAGGCCGGGTCCAGCATGGCGTTGTGATCGGCGAAAGGGACTTCGCTCAGCAGCGTCCAGTTGTTGTCGACGTCGAAGGCCGCCCAGCCGCCGTCGCGGCCCTGCATGCTAAGCAGCCAGCGCACCGCGCGCTGGACGGCGGCCTCCTGCGCGCCGGGCCTGGAGCCGGGGCAGCCTCGCAGCGCCAGCAGCACCATGGCGGTGTCGTCGATGTCGGGGTAGAACTCGTTGGCGAACTCGAAGTACCAGCCGGCGGGTTGAACGCCCGGCCGCTTGACAGCCCAATCGCCTTTCCGCCGGACCTCCTTTGTGAGCAGCCAGTCGGCTGCCCTGCGGAGCACGCCGGGAGCCGCCAGGCCGCTCTCGGCCAGCGCGTAGGCGGCGATGCCGGTGTCCCAGACCGGCGAAAAGCACGGCTGGAAGAAGAAGCGTTCGCCGTCGTCGACCAGCAGCCGCATGAACTGGTCCTGAGCCTCGACGAAGTCCGGATGATCCCTTGGATACCCCAGCACGTCCAGCGCCATGATGATGTACATCATCGGCGGGTAGATGGCCGCCAGACCGTCGGAGTAGCGTGTGCGCTCCAGCATCCACCGCTCCGCCTCGCGGATAGCCCGGGCGCGGAGCCACCTGGAGCCGCGCTTTTCCCAGAACTTGACCAGCCTGTCCAGGAACAGAAACAGGCTGCGGAAGCTCAGCCAGTGCCGGCCGCCCAGGTAGGTCATGCGCGCGCCCGGCAGGAACAACTCCTTCAGGTC
>JBBITL010000020.1:48316-56412 GCA_037440765.1 Solibacteraceae bacterium | reverse complement strand
GAACCGGCCGCCTGGGGTCATGCGCGTGCACGATGGACAGGGGCACGACGATGGCGCGCGTCCAGCTCGACATCTGGTAGATGAAGTCGCCGGGCAGCAGCACCATCTCGGGGGGAATGGAGGGGCACCGCTCGCGAGGGTACAGGCCGAAAAGGCTCAGGTTGATCTTGACGTAACTGTTGGCGGCCTGTATGCCGCCCAGGGCCAGGATGCGCTCGCGCGCCCGGGCCAATTCCGGGCCATGCGGGGAGAGGCCGGCGGCTTTGAGCGCGAAGTACGCCTTGACGCTCGCGCTGATTTCGGCGGGCCCCCCCCTATATATGTTGAACCCGCCGTCCGGCAACTGGCGCGTCAGGATCAAACGAGCCGCTTTATCAACAAGGTCACGTGTGGGAGGATTCCAGTCCCCTCCCTCCGGCGGATACAGCCAGAGCTGGAGCAGAATGAAATCGGACTCCAGGGTCGTGTCGGCAGTGAGTTCGCCCCACCAGTAGCCGTCCGGGTGCTGAAGGCCCGACAGGTACTCCGCCGCCCTGCGCGCCGCCTCAGCCGCGGCGACCGGCAGCCTGTCACCGGTCCGAGGGCTCGGGGTCATCGCAACCGCGGCGCCTCCGGCGGCCTCGAGATCTGCGCGAGTTCCGCGGGCAGTGAGAACCGGACGTCCTCCTCCTTCACCTCCACGTGCTCCAGACGCCCGTAGCCCGCACGCCGAAGGGCGTCCACCAGTTCGGCGACCAGATTCTCCGGCGCAGATGCGCCCGCGGTCACGGCGACCGTGTTCGCGCCTTCGAGCCAGGCCGGATCGACCTCGGAGGCGTCATCAATCAGGTGGGCCGGCACGCCCGATTTCTCGCAGACCTCGACCAGCCGCCTGGAATTGGAGCTGTTTTTCGAGCCTATCACCAGAAGCAGGTCACAGTTGGGAGCCGCCGCTTTCACGGCCTCCTGGCGATTCTGTGTGGCGTAGCAGATGTCGCTGGATTGGGGTCCCTGAATGGCCGGGTATCTTTCCCTCAGGCGATCCAGTATGTCCCTGGTCTCGTCCAGGCTCAGGGTGGTCTGGGTCAGATAGCAGATCATGTCAGGCGCCGGCACGTCCAGTTTCTCCACGTCCTCGACGGTCTCAACGATCACCGTGCTGCCGGGGGCCTCGCCCAGGGTGCCGATCACCTCGTCATGGTCCCGGTGCCCGATCAGGACTATGGTGAATCCCATGCCGGCGTACCGCACCGCCTCCAGGTGAACCTTGGTCACCAGCGGACAGGTTGCGTCTATGACCTGCAACCTGCGCTTGGCGGCGTGGCGCCGCACCGCGGGCGAGACTCCGTGGGCGCTGAAAACCACCCGGGCGCCTTCCGGCGCCTCATCCAGCTCATCGATGAAGATGGCGCCGGCTTGCCGCAGTTGGTCGACCACGAACCGGTTGTGGACAATCTCCTTGCGGACGTATATCGGGGGCCCGTAGAGGTCCAGGGCTATTCGAACCACGTCGATCGCCCGCACCACCCCGGCGCAGAAGCCGCGGGGGGTCAGCAGCAGTATGCTTCTGCCGGCGGGAGCGTGGCCCGATAGACTTCCGGTATGCATTCCAAGCCATATTATACAAGCCGCCTCCCGCGGTCATGCCTTGGCCTGTGGCGCACCACCCTCGGCGGGCAGGCCGCGCTCCGCGGACCTGGGTAGTGACGCAGCGGCTCCCGGTTCTGAACATGAGCCCCGTCTTCTGGTAGACTTAGCAAGGGTTCGCATCCCCGCCGGGAACGACGAGAGTCCTTCCTTTCGGATTAGCGCATTCTGCGAAAACCCAGAGAGGATGGACGTGTGCGAGTCCACTTGGTCAACCCCAGCGACGTAGCTTTCGGCGTAGGCGTCATCACCCCGCGCTGGCTGTATGTGCTGGCCGCGGCGACTCCCTCCCGTTACGGTGACCCGAAGATCACCGACGAGACCCTGGAGGCCCTCGACCCGGAGGCGTTGCAGCCCGGCGACGTGGTCGGGATCGGAATCCACACCGCCAACGTCCATCGCGGCCACGAGATTGGGCGTCTGGCGCGCCAGAAGGGCGCCTGGGTGGTCTACGGTGGCATCCACGCCACGCTCTACCCGGAGGAGGCGCACGAATTGGGCGGCGCGCACGCCGTCGTCAAAGGTGACGGCGAGGTGGTTTGGCCGCAGGTCCTGGCAGATTGCGAGCGGCAGGCGCCGGAACGCGTCTACGAGGGCGGTCGGGTGGATGGCGGCAGTTTCGTGCCCGCCCGTTGGGACCTGCTCCCGCGCGACCGTTACATGTGGGCTTCGGTGCAAACCGTGCGCGGTTGTCCGAAGCACTGCTCGTTCTGCTCAGTGTGGCGCATTGACGGACAGCGCCCCCGGCAGAGCACGGTGGACCTGGTGATGGGCGAGATCGTGGAGTTGCGCCGCCAGGGGTATCGCTTCATTGCCCTGGCGGACGACAATTTCTACCCCGTGACTCTCTCCGATATTGCCCTGGCCGAGCGGCAGGGGAAAGCGGAGCGGGCGGCTGAACTCCGCGCCATGCGGGCCGAACGGTTTGAGCTGATGGAGCGGCTGGCGGACTTGCCCGATGACATGATCCTGTTCACCCAGGTCACGCTGGAGGCCGCCGAGGACCCAACCTTCCTCGACGCCATGCGCCGGGGCCGCATCAAGGGCGCCCTGGTAGGGGTGGAGTCGGTCACCAAAGAGGGCTTGAAGTCGATCTACAAGGAGTTCAGTCCGTCCGGCCTCGATCTGGTGGAGCGCCTGCGGCTGTTCAAGCGCCACGGCGTGTACGTGCTGGGATCGTTCATTTTCGGCCTGCCGACCGACCGGCCGGACACCTTCGCCGCCACCGCGGAACTGGCCCAACAGGCCGGGATCACCTTCGCGCAGTTCGTAACCATGACGCCGTTTCCAGGCACGGTGGACTTTGAGCGATGGGAGAAGTCGCTCGGCGACGCTGCCGAGCGCATTCACGGCGTACCCATCACGCGCTACTGGCTGCTGCCTGGGCACCTGAGGCCCAAGCTATACGCTCCGCACCCCACCATGACGCCGGAGGAAGTCCGGTCGCACACCCAGGCGGCCTGGGATGACTTCTACTCGTTCTCCGCGATCTGGAAGCGCACCGACTGCGTGAAGTCGCTCAGATCGCGCCTGGCTTTCGTCCTCATTTCCAAGCTGTATCGCCAGATGTACGCCAACACCGGCATAGCCACCGACAGCGCGCGACGGAAGAGCGCCAACCGCTGGGCCCGCTGGATCGCCAAGCCCTGCCTCAAGCTGTTTCGCGTGGCGCCGATGCCGCACCTGAGGATGCCGGCGGCGCGGCCGTCTCCCTTCCCTATTCAGGGGCAGTAGGCTGCATCCGGCGAAGCGGGAGCGCTCGCAGGAGGCTGCCGGCGTCCTCCACCTCGAGTCCGATCCTCAGCCAGAACAGGCGCAGAGGCGCGACAACGCCCGCGGCGGCGCCCATGTTCATGAGGTCCTTCTCGGTGGTAAGCATCGCCTCGGCGCCCGCCCGGCGGGCGTCGGCGGCCAGCCGGCGCAGCTCATCGGCCCGGTAGCGGTGGTGGTCCGGGAACTGCCGCCGCATCACCGGCGCCAAGCCCAGCGAGTCCAGCGTCCGCCAGAAAGAGGCGGGGTTGGCCAGCCCGCAGAAGGCCGCGACCCTCGAGCAGGGCAACCCGCCGGGCTCGAATTCCTCGCCGGAGCCGGCATCGAACCACTTCTCCGGCGATACAGCGGCCCTGAAGACTGGAGCGCGTGCGTTGTGGTTCCTTATCAGAGCCTCGATGCCAGGATACTCCCGGCCCGCCTCGGCCCTCGTGATCACGATCAGGCCCGCGCGGGCCAGCGCCCCGAGCGGCTCCCGGAGCCGCCCCAGAGGGAACAAAGCGCCTCCACCCGACGGGTCGAGCGCATCCACCAGGACTATGTCCAGGTCACGCGCCAGGCGCCGGTGCTGGAAGCCGTCGTCCAGGATCAGAACGCCAGGCCTGAAACGCTCCTCCAGAGCGCGCCCCGCCGCCGCGCGGTCTGCGCCGATGCCTACCGGAGCAACCCCCGACCGCAGGAACATCTGCGCCTCGTCGCCGGTGTGCGAAACCGGCGCCCGGGCGCCTGCCGCAAATACGCTCAGGTTCTCGGAGACCTCGCGCCGGTAGCCGCGCGTGAGAATCGCGGGCTGCAAGCCGGCTTCCCCAAGCCGCCGCGCCAGCCACAGCACGAACGGCGTCTTGCCGCTGCCCCCCATGCTCAGGCTGCCTACGCTGATGACCGGAGTGTCCAGACGCTTCTCGCGCGCCTGGTCGCGACGGCGCTTCCAGGCCGCTCCCAGCCGCCACGGGCCGGTCATCGGCCACAGGATCTGGAGCAGCGGGAATGGATGCCTGCTGACAGGCATAGCCCGCCTGTGCAGTTCGGCGATCGCCTCCACGGCCCGCTGGGTTGCGCCGCGCCTGGCTCCGGCGAGCCGCTTCGCGCGAGCGCCTATCGTCTCTCGTGAGGCCGGGTCGCCGAGCAGCCGGCCGGTCGCGCCCGCCAGTTCGCCGGGACCCGCAATCTCCAGGCATCCGCCCTCGCGGCCGAACTCCGCTGCGATCTCAGCGAAGTTCTGCATGTGAGGCCCCGTCACCACGGCGCGGCCGAAAGAGGCCGGCTCCAGAAGGTTGTGCCCGCCGCGAGCCGCCAGCGAGCCGCCCATGAAGACGACGCTCTCCAGTTCGAACATCGCCCCCAGTTCGCCGATGGAATCCAGCAGCAACGCGCCGGGGAGCTTGAGCGCAGGCGGGTCTTCTGTAAGACGGGAGCGGCGGACGAAACGGACTCCTGCCCGCGCAAGTTTCTCCGCCGCCACGTCGAACCGCTCGGGCTTGCGGGGCGCCAGGACCAGCAGCAGCCGGGGGTGGCCGCCGGCCAGGACGTCAAAGGCGCCGATCACAACGTCGTCTTCGTCGATATCTCCCGCCGCGGCCGGCGGCATGGTGCTGGCGGCGATCCAGACCCCGGACGGCTGCGTGCGCTCCAGAAAGCGCCGGATGTCGCCCGGAATCCCGGCCCCGCCCGGCTGAAAGTCGTACTTCAGGTTGCCGCCGTCAATGGTCCGCACGGCGGACGCGCCCAGCGCCAGGTAGCGATCCCTGTTTGCCTCGCTCTGGGCCAGAATCATGTCCGGCCAGCGGAGCGCCTGCCGGAAGAACCAGCCGAACCTCCTGTAGCGCGGTTCGGCGCGGTCCGATATGCGTCCGTTGACAACCAGGAGGCCGCAGCCTGCGCGCTTGGCCTCACGGTACAGGTTGGGCCAGATCTCGGTCTCCGCCACCACCACCACAGCGGGTCGAAGCGCCCGCAGCGCGCGGCGCACCGCGAAACAGAAGTCGAGCGGGGCGTAGAAAACGCCGTCTGCAATCCCCGGCAGCCGCTGATCAGCCAGGGCGCGGCCAGCCAGCGTGGAAGTTGAGACGAACAAGCGGACCCCGGGGAGCCGCATCCGCAGCCGCCGCAGCAACTCCACGGCGGAAAGCACCTCTCCGACCGACACGGCGTGCAGCCAGACCGCCCCCGGCGATGCTTGCCGGAACGATGCCGGCAGGAAACCGAGCCTCTCGGCAAAGCGTCTGATGTAGCGGCGGTCCCTGGCGGTGCGCAGCAGGAAGTAGGCTAGGATGAAAGGGGACGCGGCCCACTGTAGGGCTCTGTAGAGCAGGTAGATGAGCTTCGCATCCAAGTCGTTGGTTCTACTCCTGAGTATAGTCACGGCGTACGGAGCCGACAAGGAAGAGAAGTTCGACCCTGGCCGGATCGAGTCCTTCTCCAACGCGCAGACGGTCGAGAGGCTGACCGTGGCAGCCGCTGCGTACTCCACCCCGGCGGAGACGAAGAGGGCATTCGGCAGGTTGAATCCGAATCAGCACGGCATCCTGCCTGTCCTTGTCCTGATGCGGAACTCCGGCGACGAGGCGCTGACGCTGAAGGGAATGACGGTGGAGTACATCCTGCCGTCCCGCCAGAAGATCGAAGCCACTCCGGCGCGGGAGGTGGCCCGCGTCAGGGGCGTGGAACAGCCTCGCATCAACCGCAACCCCCTACCCGTGCCCGCCCCGCCCCGCGCCAGCATCAGAAAGAGCCCGCTTTCGGCCTGGGAGATCGAAGGGCGCGCCTTTGCCGCCGTCATGCTGCCGCCGGGAGAGACGGCAAGCGGGTTCTTCTACTTCCAGACGGCGCATCGCCCGGGCTCGGTCCTCTACATCACCGGAATCCGGGAAGCCGCCACCCGCCGCGAGCTGTTCTACATCGAGATCCCGTTGAACCAGTAATGGCGCTATCCACGGCGGCATATAATGCCCGTAGGATGGCTGCGGCCAGGGAAGTGCGTTTGCTCCAGGTGGTGAGCCTGCGGCAATTGCGCGTGGCCGCGCTCGATGGCCTGCTCGAGGAGGAGACCGCCGAATGGCAGGCCCGGCTCGGCTGGGATTTCCGGCCCTCGGCCGAAATGGTCAGGCGCTTCGTCGGCCTCCGCACGCTTGCCGGCTCGGCCCTGATGGCTGGTGAGGCCGCCGTAGGCTACGTCTATGTCGTTTCCGAAGACCGCAAGGGGCTGATCGGGGACCTGTATGTGTCGGCCGCCTGCCGCAACCCTGCCAACGAGAGCCGGCTTCTGGACGCCGCCCTGGGCGAACTGTGCCGCGAGTGGGCGGTGACGCGCATCGAGTCCCAGTTGATGATGCTGACCTGGCCGCTGGGTTTCCGCCCCCATCGCGAGGACCAGCTCCGAACCCACCCGCGGTATTTCATGGTTATTCCTGACCGCGCTATCGCCGCCCTTGCGCCCGGCGCGGCGGCGCGGAAGGCCCTGATCGAGGGCTGGACTGCGCGGCGCGTCGAGGAAGTGGCGGCGGTGATCGCCGCTGCCTACCATGGTCACGTGGACAGCGACGTGAACGATCAGTACCGCTCGGTCTCCGGCGCGCGGCGATTCCTGAACAACATCGTGCAGTACCCCGGCTGCGGCGCCTTCTTCGCGCCCGCCTCTTTCGTGGCGCTGGACGCGTGGACCGGCCGCGCCTGCGGCGTGTCGCTGGCAAGCACGCTCTCCGCCGGCGTCGGGCACATCACGCAGATATGCGTGGCGCCTTCGCTGAAGGGCAGGGGGCTCGGCTACGAGTTGTTGCGGCGCTCCCTGAGGGCGCTGGCCGAGGCCGGCTGCCGCAAGGCGAGCCTGACAGTCACCGCCGCAAACACCGATGCCGTCGGGCTCTACGAGCGGGTCGGGTTCCGGACCGCCCATGAATTCTCGGCCATGGTGTGGGACCTGGCCGCTCGCCCACGCTCGCGGTTCGGCGACAGCGCGGAGGCGCGGCCGTAAGGGAGCGGACCTGCCCGCTCACGCTTGCGGCCCGGTGAGCGTCACGGCGCGGCCAGCTTGCTGTGCTTCCGGCCGAAGGCGAAGTAGATCGCCAGCCCGATCAGCAGCCACCCCGCGAAACGCAGCCACGTTTCCAGCGGAAGGCTCATCATCAGCACCAGGCAGCAGAGAATCGACGCGGCCGGCAGCCACGGCGCCAGTGGCACCCTGAAGGCGCGCCGCCGTTCCGGCTGGCGGCGGCGCAGGACAATGACGCTCGCCGACACCAGGGCGAAAGCGAACAGCGTGCCGATGTTCGACAGATCGGCGAACGTGCCGATGTCCCAGATCCCCGCCGGAATCCCCACGGCCAGACCCGCCACCCAGGTGCTCACGTGCGGCGTGCGGTGCACCCGGTGGACTTTGGAGAAGGCCGCCGGCAGCAGGCCGTCGCGCGACATGGCGAACCATATCCTGGCCTGCCCGTATTGATAGACCAGCAGAGAAGAGATCATGCCGATGACCGCGCCCACGCTCACCAGGCGCCGGATGTTGTCGTAGCCCAGGTCCTTCAGCGCGCCGGCGACCGGGGCCGCGTTGCCGAGCGTCCGGTAGTCGGCGATGCCCGTCAGCACCGCGGCCACAGCCGTGTACAGAACGGCGCAGGCGGCCAGGGTGGCGATGATGCCGATGGGCAGGTCGCGCTGCGGCCGCCGGCATTCCTCGGCGGCGGTCGATACCGAGTCAAATC
>JBBITL010000020.1:0-48287 GCA_037440765.1 Solibacteraceae bacterium | reverse complement strand
GAAGAAGACGATGGCCGCCCCCGTCAGCACGCCCTGGAATCCGTTCGGCATGTAGGGATGCCAGTTCTCGGCGCGCACGGCGCCGGCGGCCCCGAAAATGAAGAGCAGGATCGCAGCCAGCTTGATGACCACCATCACGTTGTTGGTCTCCGCGCTCTGGCGGACGCCGCGCACCAGGATCGTGGTCAGCGCGAGCAGAACCAGCATGGCCGGGAGGTTGAACCAGTTTCCCGTTAATTGCCCGCCGGCTATCATCGGCCCCGACAGCACCTCCGGCAGGCGCAGGCCGAGCATGCTCTCCAGGATGTCCTGAAGATACGCCGAGAAGCCTACTGCCACGGCCATGTTCGAGACCGCGTACTCCAGGATCAGGTCCCAGCCGATGATCCAGGCGAAGATCTCGCCGAGCGTCGCGTAGGAGTACGTGTAGGCGCTGCCCGCAACCGGGATCATCGAGGCCAGCTCCGCGTAACACAGCGCGGCGAAGCCGCAAGCGATGGCGGTCAGAAGAAATGAGAGCGAGACCGCCGGCCCCGCCCCCGGCCTGCCGGTCGTGGAGACCGCGGCCGAGCCGTGCATCAGCAGATCCAGCACCGGCGCGTTCAGGATCGATTTATAGGCGATCGTCTCTCCGGCAGCCGCCGTGCCGGAGAGTATGAAGATGCCGCCGCCGATGACCGCTCCGATGCCCAGCCCCGTCAGGCTCCAGGGACCGAGCGTCCGGCGGAGCCGCCGGGCAGGATCCTCGGCGGCCGCCAGCAGGCTCTCGACGCTCCTGGTGCGGAAGAGCTGCGACATGTGGCCGGCAGCCCGAAGCCTAGCGCTTCCGCTGGCCCTTGGCCATCTTCCTGACTTTGCGCTTCAGGGAGCCGCGGGCCGTTCCCGACGGCCGCTTGGCCTTCGGCGCGGCCTTCTTGCGCGCGGTTCTCTTGAGCTTCTTGCGTTCGGCTTTGTCGGTGACGTTCGTGGTGTTCATTCTTCCGTTCTCAACCCCGCGTACTTCTGTACGAGCTTCTTCAGTCCGTGCCCGGGGAACTGCACGGTCAGCTTGGCGTCATCCCCCTCGCCCTCTTTGCGGAGCACCGTGCCGCGGCCCCAGCGCGGATGCTGGACGACCGCCCCGGCGCCGGCAGCCTTGCCGCGGCGCGGCTTCGCCGGAGCCGCAGCCCGCTGAGGCTCGGGCGCCGGCGTCCCGCCGCGCCCGGCGAAAAACTGCTCAATGTGCTCCAGGGAATTGTATGTCTTTCCAGTATACGTTGTCCGCTTCACGCTCTCGCGCACCATGTGGCGCTCCGCCAGGAGGTCAACCTGGGGGGCGCCCAGCCCGGGCGCCAGGGCGCGCGTCAGCCTGGCCGGTATCTCTTGCAGGAAGCGGGAACGCTGGGAGGAGGTCAGGGACCCGCCGCCGAAGCGGCGGCGCGAGCGCGCCCATGTCAGAATGAGCCGGCTCTGGGCGCGGGTCATCCCGACGTAGCACAGGCGGCGCTCCTCCTCCATCATCGGCGCGGAGCCGAGGCTGCGGCTGTGCGGGCACAGGCCCTCCTCCATCCCGGCGATGAAGACCACCGGAAACTCCAGCCCCTTGGCCGTGTGCAGCGTGAGCAGGGAAACCTGCGCGCGCTCATCCAGCCGGTCGGCGTCCGACACCAGCGCGGCATGGTCCAGGAATTCGGCGATGCCCTCGCCGCGCTCGGCGGCCTCGGCCGCGGCGTTCAGCAGTTCGTTCAGGTTCTCGATGCGGCTCTGGGCCTCGGGGCTCTGGTCGGACTCGAACATCTTGCGGTAGCCTGTGCGCTCCAGCACGAGCCGGAGCACGGAGTCCACAGGCTGGCCGCAGGCTGTCCCTCTCAGTTCCAGGATCATGCTCCGGAACCCCGCCAGCGCGGCCTGCGCGCGGGCGGGCAAGACGCCCTGCCCCAGTATCCGCCCAATCGAGTCCCAGGCGCTCGCGCCATGCTCGGCGGCGTGGCGATCCAACTGCTCGAGCGTCGAGCGGCCGATGCCGCGCGCCGGGGTGTTGATGATGCGCGACAGGCTTATCGAATCCTCAGGCGAGATGAGCGCCTTCATATAGGCCAGCGCATCCCGGATCTCGGCCCTCTGGTAGAAGCTGAAGCCGCTGACCACATGGTAGCGGACGCCGTACCGCCTGAGCGCCTCCTCCAGTTGCCTCGACTGGGCGTTGGTCCGGTACAGCACGGCAACCCGGGCGGAGGGGTCCTCGCCGAGCGTCCGCCGGACCGCGTCGGCGATGAACAGCGCCTCCTGTTCGCCGTCTGCCGCCTCGGCCAGTCCTATCAGTTCGCCGCCCTTCCGGTCGGTCCACAGCCATTTGCCCTTGCGGTCCCGGTTGCGCGCCACCAGGGCGCTGGCGGCTTGCAGGATGTGCTCGGTGGAGCGGTAGTTCTGCTCCAGCCGGATGACCCTGGCGCCCGGGTAGTCCCGCTCGAAGTCCAGAATGTTGCGGATGTCGGCCCCCCGCCAGCCGTAGATCGACTGGTCCTCGTCACCGACCACGCAGACGTTCTGGTGTGTCACCGTCAGCAGGCGCATCAGTTCGTACTGGCTCCGGTTGGTGTCCTGGTATTCGTCGATCATCAGGTGGCTGAAGCGGCGGTTCCAGGCCAGCCGGACCGCCTCGTCGCCAGCCAGAAGGCGGACCGACTCAAGCAGCAGATCGTCGAAATCCAGCGCATTAGCCTGGCGGAGGCTGCCTTCGTACTCTTCGAAGACGCTGGCCAGGCGGGCGGCCTTGGGGTCCGTGGCGGATTTCAGGATATCGGCCGGCGACTGCTTGTGGTTCTTGGCGAAACTGATCCGGGACAGCGCCGCCCGGTACGGCATGAACTCGTCGTCCAATCCGAGCCGCTTGTACACGGACTTGATCACCGCCAACTGGTCGTCTTCGTCGTAAATGGTGAACGACGTCTTGAAGCCGGGGCGAAGCTGCGCCAGGGAAGCGCCGTCGCTGCGCAGCAGCCTCACCGAGAAGGAGTGGAACGTGGAAAGCCACGGCTGCGAGCCGGCGCCGGCGCCGCCCAGCAGGCCCAGCACCCGGCCGCGCATCTCGCCGGCCGCCTTGTTGGTGAAGGTGACCGCCAGGATGCGGTCGGCCGGAACGCGGCCCACCGCCACCAGCCGCGCGATCCGGTGCGTGATCACGCGGGTCTTGCCGCTGCCGGCGCCCGCCAGGATCAGAACCGGACCATCCCCTATGCACACCGCTTCACGCTGCTGGGAATTGAGACCCTCCAGGAAATCCATGGGAAAGGGAGATCCCCGATTCTAGCATGTGCGCAGTAACGCTTATAATGTATATGTTGATACCTACACAATAGTCAGCATTAAACCCCATATGAGGCATTGCTGCTTGTCTGATGGTCCTAGTACATCTAGTCCATGTCGGCGTGTAAGCAGCACTCTCCCCCGAAGAAAGGCCCCCGCGTCGAAGCCAGGCTGGAGCGACTATACCAGCGGCGGCTCCTGCTGGAGGACTTGATCCAGAAGCTGGAGGACTACGCCCGCGCGGGGCCTCCGCCGGCGGCCGGCGCCTCGCGTAAGGCTGCCTGAGCGGGCCGCGCCGCCGGGTGTGTTAGAGTGAGAAGTCAGCCGCTGCTGGCTTCCCCCGGCTCCATGTCATCTGCGAGTCACTCCCAGGCAGGGGAGAAGTTCTCCCGTCTTGTCAGCATCATGGCCCGGCTGCGCTCTCCTGAGGGTTGTCCATGGGACCGGGAGCAGACCCACGACTCCATCCGGCCGTACCTGCTTGAGGAGACCTACGAGGTTCTGGACGCCATCGAGCGCCGCGACTGGCGGCTGCTGTCCGAAGAGTTGGGCGACCTGATGCTTCAGGCCGTCTTCTTCGCGCAGATGGCGTCCGAGGAGGGGCGGTTTTCGATCTGCGACTCTCTGGACGCGATCACTGAGAAGCTCATCCGCCGCCACCCGCACGTGTTCGCCGAGGGCGAGGCCCGGACGCCGGACCAGGTCAAGCAGCGCTGGGACCAGATCAAACGGAACGAAAAGAACGAATTGCGCCAGCAGCGGGAGGGGCTCCTGGACGGTGTGCCGCGGGTTCAGCCTGCGCTGATGGAAGCACAGCAGCTCACCTCGAAGGCGTCCTCGGTGGGTTTCGACTGGGAGAACCCTGACCAGGTGATGGCCAAGCTCAAGGAAGAACTTCTGGAGCTTGCCGACGCCCGGCGCGAGGGAGCTCCCGAGAAGGTCCAGGAGGAGATCGGGGACCTGCTGTTCGTGCTGGTCAACCTGGCCAGGCTCCTGAGAGTGGACGCCGAGCAGGCCCTGCGGGGGACGAACGCCAAATTCCGCGGGCGCTTCGGCTACCTGGAGCGGAAGCTCGCCGAGGCGGGCAAGCCTCTGGAGCGGGCGACGCTGGAGGAGATGGACAGGCTCTGGGGCGAGGCCAAGCACCGCCCATGACGGCTGGCGGCAGCCTGGATGATGGCGGCCGGCCGCCTTCCTTTCTTGGTCTCCTGCGAACCAACCGGAACTACAGGTACACCTGGCTGGGGCAGGTGGTCAGCGAGATCGGCGATCACTTCAACAACATCGCGGTCTTCAGCCTGGCCATGGAGATCACGCGCTCCGGCCTGGTGGTGACGGGTATCATGATGGCCCGCGCCATCCCCATGCTGCTGGCTGGTCCGCTGGCCGGGGTGCTGCTGGACCGCGTGGACCGCAAGCGCGTCATGATCGCCAGCGACCTGGTGCGGGCGGCCGTGGCGGCGCTCTTTGTTCTCACGGTCGGCCGCCGCGGCGCGGGGCTGCTGTACCTGCTCAGCGGGCTGCTGATGTTCGCCTCGCCTTTCTTCACCAGCGGCCGCGCCTCGGTGCTGCCGGCTATCGCCAGCAAGGAGGAGCTGCACACCGCCAACTCGCTTACCCAGACCACGCAGTGGCTCACCCTGACGGCGGGCGCGATGCTGGGGGGCATATCGGTGACCCAGTTCGGATGGGAAGGCGCCTTCGTGTTGAACGCGGTGTCGTTTCTGTTTTCCGCCTGGGCCATCTCCCGGCTGCGGCTGGAGTCGGGATTCCGGCCCAGGCGCAGTTCCCTCACCGAGGCCGAGGTGGCGCGTCCCTGGCGGGACTACGTCGAGGGTTTGCGGTACATACGCGGAACCCCCCTGATAACCGGCATCGCTGTCATCCACATCGGGTGGGCCTCGGGCGGGGGCGCGGCGCAGATCCTGTTCAGCCTTTTCGGCGAGATCGTTTTCGACCGCGGCGCCTCCGGCATCGGCACCATCTGGGCCTTCGCCGGCGCCGGCCTGGTCGCCGGCGCTCTGCTGGCGCACAAGTTCGGGCGAAGGCTCAGCTTTCCGGCATACAAGTGGACGATCGCCGTCTCCTACATCGTCCACGGCGGGGCCTACATCGTCTTCAGCCAGATGGAGCGGTACTGGGCGGCGCTGCTGTTCATCGCCATTTCGCGGGCAGGCGTGGCGGTATCCAGCGTGCTTAATTTCGCGCAGCTGCTGCGGCATGTTCCCGACCAGTTACGCGGGCGGGTATTCTCCACCGTCGAGACCCTCACATGGTCCACAATGATGGTGTCAATGATGACGGCCGGCGTGGCATCGAGGGGAGTGGACCCGCGGACAATCGGGCTGTGGTCCGGCGTGCTCAGCTCCTCGACGGCGCTGTTCTGGATCTGGCTTCACGCGGCCGGGCGTCTGCCGGAACCGCCCCGGGAAGGCGTGGAGCCCGAGGAGGTGGAAGTGCATGGAGAGCCAACCGTCTAGTCTCGCCGGCAGGCTCGTGCTGGTCACCGGCGCCGCCCGCAGGATCGGGCGCGGAATCGCGCTCAGGCTCGCCGAAGAAGGCGCGCATGTGGCGATCCACTACAACAGCTCGGAGGAAGAGGCTCGCCAGACAGCGCGGGAGTGCGGCGGCGCGCCCCTGTTCAAGGCCGACCTGGAGCGCGTTTCCGAAATCGAGAGGATGTTCGCCGAGCTGGAACGGTCCGCCGGCAGCCTCTACGGCCTGGTGAACAACGCCGCCCGCTTCAGCCGCCGCCATCCCCTTGAAATGACCGAGCGGGATTGGGACAGCATGGTGGACGTGAACCTGAAGGCGGCGTTCTTTTGCGCCAAGGAGGCGGCGTTGAGGATGCGCCGCTCCGGCGGCGGACGCATCGTCAACATCAGTTCCCTGGGGGGCATCAGGCCGTGGGGAGACTACGCGCACTACTGCTCCTCCAAGGCCGGCGTCATCATGATGACGCGCGCGCTCGCCAAGGCCCTGGCGCCCCAGGTCACGGTGAACTCGGTCGCGCCCGGCGTGATTCCCTTCGCCGACATTGACGCCGAAGGCCTTGGCATGATCGAGGCCACGCCCGCCCGCCGCGGGGGCACGGCCGAGGAGATTGCCGATGCGGTGGTCTATTTCCTGAAGGCCTCCGATTTCGTCACCGGCCAGGTGCTGGCCGTGGACGGCGGGCTCAGCCTGCGGTGAGGCGTCTCAGAACAACAGCCGCTCGCGGCGCTGGTAGGCCGGGATGTCCAGATCGTCCTGGAAAGCGGACGGGCGCGCCGGCGCCGGGTCAGGCGGCGGTGCGGGTGGTTGCGCGGCTCGCGGTTCAGGTTCGGGTTCCGGAGGCGCCGGCCGGGCTGGCGGCTCGGCGGCCACCGCCAGCGGTGCGGCCCTCCGCCCCGTGGCGGCCGCGGCAGGGCGGTTGAAGCCCGTGGCGATGACCGTCACCTTCACCGAATCACCCATGGCTTCGTCCACGACGACGCCGAAGCTGACCTGGACATCATTGTTGCGCGTGGCCTCGGCTATCAGGGTGCAGGCCTCGTTCACCTCGTGCAGCCCCAGTTTGCCTGAGCCGGTTATGTTGATCAGGATGCCGCGCGCACCGGTGATGCCGCCCTCCTCGAGCAGCGGACAGGTGATGGCCTGGCGCGCCGCTTCCACCGCTGCGTTCTCGCCCGACGCCGCCGCCGTCCCCATCATGGCGAAGCCCATGCCGAGCATGGTGGCCTTGATGTCGGAGAAGTCGCGGTTGATCAGGCCGGGAGTCGTGATGATGTCGCTGATTCCCTGAACGGCCTGGCGCAGCACGTCATCGGCGGTGCGGACGCCTTCACAGAAGGTGGTCCCGCGCGGCAGCAGCGCCAGCAGACGGTCGTTGGGGATGGCGATCACCGTGTCCACGGTGGCGGCCAGTTCGCCCAGGCCCCGCTCGGCCTGTTGCCTGCGCTGAGGCCCCTCGAAACCGAAAGGCTTGGTGACCACCGCCACGGTCAGCGCCCCGAGTTCCTTGGCGAGGCTCGCCACCACCGGCGCCGCGCCCGTGCCCGTGCCCCCGCCCAGGCCGGCGGTGACGAACACCATGTCGGTGCGCTCGAGGATCTCGACGATCTTCGCAGTGTCCTCCAGGGCCGCGCTCCTTCCCACCTCGGGATCGGCGCCTGCGCCCAATCCGCCGGTCAGCTTGGCGCCTATCTGGACCTTGTTAGGCACCGGCGAGTTCCGCAGAGCCTGGCTGTCGGTGTTGACCACGAAGAACTCGACGCCTTCCAGCCCCTCGTCCATCATGCGGGCCACGGCGTTGGAGCCGCCGCCGCCCACGCCGACGACCTTGAACCGGGTCCCCGAATGCGGCTCCTCCTGGATCTCGAACTTCAGTCCATCCGGGTTCATTTCCAGAAGCGTCATGTTGCCTCCTCAATACTTCCGCTCGCTCACGCTCGCGATTCGGTGCCGCTGTTGCCCTCAGCCGAACAGCCGGTGCCAGAGCCCGCGCTTGCCGGGCTCGCCGCGGCCGTTGTGCTTCAGCCTTGCCGAGTACATCATCAGACCCGCCGCCGTGGTCCAGGCGGGATCGTCGAACTGATCGGGCCAGCCTTCGATACCTGCGGGCAGGCCGTTGCGCGCCGGGCAGTTCAGGACGCGCTCCGCAATGTCGCACATGCCTTGGAGGCGGGCGGCGCCGCCGGTGAGGACCACCTGGTTCAACTGACCCTGGTCCATGCCAGCCCTGACAATCTCCCCGCGCACGTAGAGAAAAAGCTCTCCGGCGCGGGACTCCAGCGCATGGTTCAGTTCCAGCCGCGGCGCTTCGCGGGACGGCCGTCCGTCGAGACCCGGCAGGTCGATCAGGCTGTTGTCCGCCGTCAGGCCCACCAGCGCACAGCCGCACTCCTGCTTCAGGCTCTCGGCGTGCTCATTGGAGACGCACAGCCGATGGGCCACGTCCCGCGTGAAGTGCTCGCCGCAGATCGGCAGGCTTGCCGCGGCCATCAGAGCCTCCCCGAAGTAGATCACTACTTCGGTGGAGTCCTTGCCGATATCCACCACCGCCACGCCCTGCGCGCGTTCTTCGCCGGTGACGGCGGCGTATGCGGCCGCGTATGGCTCGAAGATGGTCTCCTCCACCTCCAGGCCGGCCTGGTGAAGGCTCGTGAGCAGGCAGTGGTGTTCATGGGCGGACACCGTGACCAGGTGGACGAGCGCCTCCAGCCGGCTGCCCCGCACTCCCACCGGGTTCCAGACCTCGGCCTCGCCGTCGATGAGAAAATCCTGCGGCGCCATCTGGAGGATCATGCGGTCGGCGTGCATGTTGACCCGCAGAGACTGCTCCACGGCGTAACGGGCGTCCTCGGCGCGGATCTCTCGCTGCGGCCCCATCCGGTACACGCCCCGCGTGTTCAGCCCCTCGATGGTCGAACCGCCCATCCCCGCCACGGCGGAGCCGATCGGAACTCCCGCGCTCTTTTCGGCCTCGCGCACCACGCCCTCGAGCGACGCCGCCAGCGCCCGCTGGTCAGCGATCCTCCCTCTCCACCAGCCGGCCGACGGGGTCTCGGCCGCTCCCAGCAGCCGCACATGGGAGTTCTCCTGCACGCCAACCAGACAGCGGTTCCTCTCGCTGCCGGCGTCCAGCCCTATGGCGTATCGCCGGCTACCCACTGCGGCCACCTTCCCCGGAGGCTGTAATGCGGTCGTCGAGCCGGAGATCGAAATGCGCGGCGTTGGGCAGACGGCGGTGAATCTCCGGATAATGATTGAGGAAGTTCCGCAGGCGCGGCAGGAAGTTGCGGTTTCCCAGTGTGAGCGCCACCGCCTGGCCCTCCATGGCCTTTACGACCCGTACGTTCTCCGGATCGCCGACGTCAATCTCCGAGAGCTGGCCGGCCAGGTCCCCGAGTTCTTCCACCAGTTGCAGAGCCACCGACACCCGCTGGCGGCGCATTTCGAGGCTCTGCTCCCGCCGGATACCCGAGATCACGGGCAAGGTGAAGCGGGCGCGAGGCGGAGGAACCAGGATCACCCCCTCCTCGTCGATCAGGGCTATCTGGCTGGACGGTCCGCCGCCGGCGGATGGCAGTTGCACGAAGGCAACCGGCTTGCGCTCGACGATTACGACCTGCAGCCGGTCCGGCCACAGGCGCGAGACGGTGGCGTCCCTCACCCAGTCGAGCTCGAGCAGGCTGCGGCGCCGCTCGGCAAGCGGCATCAGGTAGATGCTCCGGCCAAAGTCGTCGCCGAAGACTCTTGTGATGCGGTCGCGGGGCGTGTAGTTTGCGCCATGGATCCTGAGCGCCGCGCTTTCGCCGCCTTCCTCCAAAGAGCCCGCCAGACGGAAGCGGGGGTTTTCGGCCAGTTGCTGGTCCACGCGGTTGTAGGCCACCAGGGCTCCAACCACCGCGGCCAGGCTCGCCACCGAGTATGCCGCATAGCGGAGGCCCCGGCGCCAGTCTCGCGCCGGACGCGGGCCGCCGGTCTGCTTTCTGCCCACCTCAGCGTCCTCCCCTCAGCAGCGCCAGGACCTGGTCCCCAACCTGCCACACGTTGCCCGCGCCGAGCGTCAGCACCAGGTCGCCCTCGCTGGCCAGGGCGGCCATCCTCTCGGCCGCTCCGGCGAGGGACGGCGCGTGCTCCGCCGAGCGGTGCCCGAGGCCGCGAATCCTCTCCACCAGCGTTTCCGCCGTCACTCCCTCGATCGGGGCTTCGGATGCGGCGTAGATGTCCAGCACCAGCACGGTGTCGGCCTGGTGGAAGGACATAGCGAAGTCCTCCATCAGTTGCCGGGTTCGCGTGTAGCGGTGCGGCTGGAACAGTACGTGTATGCGCCGGTACCCGCCCAGCCTCGCCGCAGCCAGGGTGGCGCGCACCTCGGTGGGGTGATGTCCGTAGTCGTCCACCACGGAAACGCCCCGTTCGCGGCCGCGCAACTGAAAGCGCCGTTCCACGGAGGCGAACCCCGCCAGCGCCTCGCGGATCAGCTCCGGCGCAATCTCCAGCTCCAGGGCCACCCCGGCGGCGGCCGTCGCGTTCACGACGTTGTGGATGCCGGCGACGGGCAGCCGGAACCGGCCGAGGTCCCGGCCGCGCAGCCGCAGCCCGAAGGTGCTCTCCGACGGCCCGCACTCGATGCCGGCGGCCGTCAACTCCGCCTGGGGCACGGAGCCGTAGGTGAGCATGCGGCGGTTCACTCGGGGAAGGATCTTCTGGACGTGTTCATCATCCAGGCACACGATGGCCGCGCCGTAGAACGGCACCTTGTTGACGAACTCGACGAACGCCTCGCGCGTGTCCTCGATCGACTCGTAACAGTCCACGTGCTCGCGGTCGATGTTGGTGACCACGGCCAGAATCGGCGCCAGCTTCAGAAACGAGCGGTCGCTCTCGTCGGACTCGACCAGCAGAAACTCGCTGCGGCCCACCCGCGCGTTGGATCCGCCCATCAGGGCCGCCCGGCCACCGACCACCACCGTCGGGTCCAGGCCCGCGTGGCACAGGATGGAGGCAGCCATGGAGGTCGTCGTCGTCTTGCCGTGGCTTCCCGCCACGGCGATGCCGAACTTGATCCGCATCAGCTCGGCCAGCATCTCGCCCCGCGGAATGACCGGGATCTTGAGCCGCCGGGCCTCCAGGACCTCGGGGTTGGAGTCGCTTGCCGCGCTGGTCACCACCAGCGCCTTGGCCCCGGCCACGTTGGCCGCCGCGTGGCCCGCGCTGATCCGCGCACCGAGTTTCTCCAGGCGCTCGGTCGCCGGGCTGAGCTTGAGGTCGCTGCCGCTGACCTCGTAGCCCAGGTGCAAGAGCACCTCGGCGATGCCGCTCATGCCGATCCCGCCGATCCCCGTGAAGTGCAGGTGCTGGCGCCTAAAAAACATTTTTATACCGTATTGTTCCGGCTTTTTCCCTGGATGTCAACGGAAACCCGCCTCGCCGCCAGTTCCTCGAGGATGTCGGCCGCCCGCCTGGCCGCGCCCGGCCGCGCCAACGAGCGTGCCGCCGCCCCCATCCGCTCCAGAAGGCCTTCGGTCCCGGCCAGTTCCGTGACCTCCCGGAACAGGCGCTCTCCGGTCAGTTCCGCGTCCGTCACCAGGCGGGCGGCGCCGGCCTCGGCCAGCGCGTCCGCGTTGCGCAACTGGTGCTGGCCGGCGGCGAAAGGGAAGGGCACCAGTATGGAGGCCTTGGACGCCGCCGCCAGCTCCGCCACGGCTCCCGCGCCGGAGCGGGACACCACCAGGTCGGCCGCGGCGAACGCTGCGGGCATGTCCCGGATGAACGGCGTCACCTCGCCGGCCAGGCCGCTGGCGGCGAATTCCGATGCCATCTCCGCGTGATCCCGCGGACCGCTCTGGTGGATCAGCCGCATCTTGAGGCCCGAATCGCGAAAAAGCGGCCAGCTTTCCCGCGCCGCCTGGTTCAGGCGCCGCGATCCCTGGCTGCCGCCGGAGATGAGCACGGACAGGACTTCGCCCCGCGGCATGCGCGAGATGGCGAAAAACTCCTCGCGCACGGGCAGCCCCGCCAGTTCGGTCTTCGCGGCGGGGAACTGCCGCGCGGCCTGGGGGAAGTTGACCAGCGCCCGCGAGACGAACCGCCCCATCCAGCGGTTGGTCATCCCCGCCACCGCGTTGGGTTCCATCAGAACCATGGGGACTCGGCGCAGCCATGCGGCCAGCATCACAGGGCCCGCCGCATAGCCCCCCATGCTGAACACGGCAGCCGGCTGGTGCGTTCCGATCATGCCGGCCACGCGGGCGACAGCAGCCGGCAACTGGGCCAGCGTTCTGAGGACGCGCCCCGGCCCGACACGATTCAGCCCGCCGATCTCGATCCACTCGATGTCGAAGCCCTCTTCAGGCGCCAGCCGCGCTTCCAGGCCCTGCCGCGTTCCGATGAACCAGGGCCGGTGGCCGCGACGCCTCAGTTCCCGCGCCACCGCCACCAGCGGGAGCACGTGTCCCCCGGTGCCCCCTCCGGCCATAAGAAATGACAGGGGCGGGCTCATCCGGAATGATCACCCACGCTTTGCAGAATGCCCAGCGAAATCAGCGTGCTCAGCATGGAGCTGCCCCCGTAGCTCACCAGTGGCAGAGGGATGCCCTTGGGCGGAAACAGGCCGAGGACGACGCTGATGTTCATGAAGGCCTGAACCACCACCAGCGTCGTGACCCCGAGCGCGACAAACCGGCCGAAATCGTCGGGCGCGCGAAAATGAATCCGCATGCCCCTCCAGCCGATGATGAGAAAACCGCCGGCGAACAGCAGCGCGCCCCACAATCCCAGTTCCTCTGCGATCACGGCATAGACGAAGTCGGTGTGCGCCTCGGGCAGGTAGAGCAGTTTCTGCCTGCTGCGCATCGGCCCGGCCCCCAGAGGCCCTCCGCTGCCCACTGCGATCAGCGACTGGTTGATATGGTGGCTGGCAGCTCCGGTCGGGGCGGCCTGCTGGAGCTTGGCCTTGAGCTTGCCCTCCGGATCGAAGTGGCGGACCAGAGCCGTGTCGAGCGTCTTGTATTCCGGATCAGCGTGACCAAAGACTCGCGCGATCCGGAAGGGCCTGGCCACAATGGCGGCCAGGACGACTATGGCCAGGATGGCGCCGGCCACCGCCGCGAACCGCCACTCCAGGCCGGCTACCCAGAAGACTGCCGCCGCCGCGGCTGCGATAACCACGGCCGTGCCCAGGTCAGCCACCATCACCATTCCGGCCACCAGTCCCACAATCACGGCCGCGCAAATCAGCGTGCGCCGGCTGTTGATGGCTTGCGCCCGGCGGGCGGCGAAGTGCGCCAGGAACAGCACAAGAACCGGCTTGGCGAATTCCGAAGGCTGAAAGCTCATCAGCCCCAGGCGGAACCAGCGGTGCGCGCGCGGGTCCAGGAAGTAAACCAGCATCAGCAGAATGAGGATCACGGCCATTGCGGCGTAAGCCCAGGGAGCGGAGTTGAACCTCCTGTAGTCCACTCTCTTCAGGACCATCATGGCGACCACCGCCGCGAGCGCCCAGAGCGACTGGCGGAAGGCGAAATGCCAGCCTGACCCGTGGTTCAAGTCGGCCGTGACCGAGGAGGCGCTCGTCATCATCAGCAGTCCGGCCGCCACCAGGGCCAGGATGACGCCGAACAATAGCCCGTCGTGTTTCATCCGTTGCGCCATCTGTATCTCCCCTGGTCCGCTCCCTTACGGCCGCCGTTCTGTGCGAGAGCGGCAGCGCGGGCGAGCGGCCTGTTCATGCCTCCTCCAGTCGCCCGACAAGCTGCTTGAACACCCGCCCGCGGTGCTCGTAGTCGTCAAACTGATCGAAGCTGGCGCAGGCGGGCGCCAGCACGACCGTATCCCCCTCCGCTGCCCGCCCGGCCGCCTCCGCAACCGCGGCCTCCATGGTTCCGCACTCGATCAGCGGCACGGCGCCGCCCAGGGCGGCGGCGATCTTGGAGGAGGCCGCCCCGATCAGCAGCGCCCCGCGCGCCTTGCGGGCGAGCGCGGGCGCCAGCGGGCTGTAGTCGCCGCCCTTGTCCTTGCCGCCCAGGATCACCCAAAGCGGGCCGTTCAGCGCCTCGATGGCCATGAGGGCGGAGTCCACGTTGGTGGCCTTTGAGTCGTTGTAGTAGTCGGCTCCCCGGACGCGCCTCACAAACTCGAGACGGTGTTCGACGGCGCGGAACGTCCGGATCGCGGCGGCGATGCCCTCATGGGCCGCGCCCGCCAGGTGAGCGGCCAGCGAGGCCGCCATGACGTTCTCGATGTTGTGCCGCCCCCGCAGCGGAATCTCCCTGACCTGAAGGAGCGGGCGCCCCTCAAGCACCAGGCTATCCTGGTCGAGAAAAATCCCCTGGTCCAGCCCGCGCGTGAGGCTGAACCACAGCAGGTGGCCCCGCGCGCGCGCCGCCAACCCGGCCGAAGCCGGGTTGTCCGCGTTCAGGACGGCGAAGTCGCCCGCGCGCTGGGTCTCCAGCAGGCGCGCCTTGGCGTTCGTGTACGCCTCGAAGGTGTAGTGCCGGTCCAGGTGATCCGGAGTGATGTTAAGCACCATTGCGACCCTCGCCCGGAACCGCTCGATGGTCTCCAACTGGAAGCTGGACAACTCGAGCACGTTCCAGCGTCCGGGGGCCGAGGCGCCGGCCATGGCCGCGGCCGGGACGGTTCCGATGTTTCCCCCCACCTGGTGGTCGATGCCGCACTCGCGCAGGATGTGCCCGGCCAGCGCCGTGGTGGTGGTCTTGCCGTTCGATCCGGTGATGCCGATGGTCTCGCCCTGGAGGAAGAACCCCGCCAGTTCCACTTCTCCGATCACGCGGACGCCCTGCCGGCGGGCTTTGTTCAGCACCTCCAGGTCCGCGGGAACGCCCGGGGAAATGACGATCCACTCCGCGTTCGCCAGGGTTTCCCACGACTGCGGGCGGAACGGCACCCGCAGGCGCTCCAGCGCCTCAGCCGCGCCCGGCAATTCCCCCAGCGGTTTGGCGTCGCAGGCCGTCACCATCGCGTTCTTGGAGGCGAGCAACTCGGCGGCGGCCAGCCCCGACCTGGCCAGCCCCACGACCACGACTCTCACGCCCGCAAAATCCAAAGCCGTCACCTCAGTTTCAGCGTGGTCAGCGCGAACAGCGCCATCACCAGCCCGGCGATCCAGAAGCGCACGATGATCTTGGACTCCTGCCAGCCGAGCGCCTCGAAATGATGGTGCAGCGGCGCCATCTTGAATATGCGCTTCCGCCGGAGCTTGTAGCTGGAAACCTGAAGCACTACCGACAGCGTCTCCAGAACGTATACGCCCGCGATGAACAGCAGCAGGATCTCCTGCTTGATCAGCACCGACACGGTGGCCATGGCGCCGCCGAGCGAGAGCGAGCCCACGTCGCCCATGAAGATCTCCGCCGGGTGGGCGTTGTACCAGAGGAACCCGATCGACGCGCCGGTCATGGCGCCGCAGAAGATGGTCAGCTCGCCGGAGCGCGGAAGCCGGATCAGATCCAGATAGGCGGCAAACTGCGCGTGCCCGCTCATGTAGGTGAGCACGGTCATGGCTCCGGAGGCGATGATCATCAGGCCGATGGCCAGTCCGTCCAGCCCGTCGGTGAGATTGACGGCGTTGGCCGACCCGACGACGACCACCACCAGGAACAGAAAGAAGAAAACGAAAGCGAAGGGGTAGGTGAGCGGGTTCTGCAGCCAGGCGTCCACCAGCATGTCCGGCTGCAATTGCTTGAAGAACGGCACGTTCATGGTGGTCGAGTAGTGTCCGGTGGCGTGAAGGCCTAGCAGCAGCAACCCCACCATCAGCGCGGCCAGCACCTGCAACAGGAACTTCCTGCGTCCAGTCAGTCCCAGGTTCCGCTGCTTCCGCACCTTGGCGTAGTCGTCCCAGAAACCTATGGCGCCGAAGCTCACCAGGCCGAACAGCGCAACCCACACATGGGGGTTGCGCAGGTTCGCCCACAGCAGCGTCGGCACCACGATCGAAACGATGATCAGCACGCCGCCCATGGTCGGCGTCCCCGCCTTCCGCTGGTGAGACTGCGGCCCCTCCTCGCGTATGTGCTGGCCGATCTGGAGCCGCCGGAGCTTGCCGATCATCCACGGACCAAGCGCCAGCGACACCAGCATGGCGGTGATGCCCGCGAACGCCGTCCTGACCGTCACATACCCGAAAAGGGGAAACGAGAGGACGTTGGGGTGCAGCACCTCGTAGAGCAGCCAGTAGAGCATCGCTACTAACTCATGAACCTTTCCAGCGCCAGCTCGACGCGGGTTCCGCGCGAGCCTTTGAAGAGAACCGCATCGCCCGCGCGGGCCAGCGCGGCGATAAACTCGCCTGCCTGCGCGGGCTCGTCGAAGTAGAACACCGCGTCTTTCGGCATGCCGGCTTCAACCGCGCCCGCGATGATCTCGGCCGCCGCGCCGCGGATTGCGACCAGCGCGTCGATGCCGAGCGCGGCGGCGTACCGGCCCGCCTCGCGGTGCAGGGTCCTGGACATCTCCCCCAGCTCGAGCATTTCTCCGAGCACGGCCAGCCTTCGCCCGGCGGGCTCGGCCGCCAGCAGGTCCAGCATCCGGTGAACCGCCTCCGGGTTGGCGTTGTAGCAGTCATCCAGCACCGTTACGCCGCCGTGGACCAGCCTCCGGCCCCGCCTCTCGCCTGGCTCCAGCAACGACACGGCTCCGGCCAGCTCGCGCGGCTCGATGCCGAACAGCCCCGCCACGGCCAGCCCGGCCAGCACGTTCAGCACATTGTGGGTCCCCGCCAGCGGGCAATCGAAGCGTGCTTCGCCCACCCGAAACCGCACTCCCCCCGGACGCCCTTCCACATCCTCGGCCCTGACATCGGCGCCCGCCGTCAGGCCGAAGGTGATCGAACGGCCGGCGTTGACCAGCCGGAACCGCGACACCCTGGCGTCATCGGCGTTCAGCACCGCCACGCCCTCCGGGGAGAGTGACTCGATCAGCTCGCGCTTGGCCAGCGCCACGCCCTCGATCGAGTCGAAGTTCTCCACGTGAGCGTGGCCCACGTTGGTAACCACGCCGATATCGGGAGCGGCGATGCTGGCCAGCCGCCGTATCTCTCCGGCATGGTTCATCCCCATCTCCAGCACGGCGGCCGGCGCATCCGCCGGCAGGCGGAGAAGCGACAGGGGCAGCCCGATGTGGTTGTTGAGGTTGCCGGCGGACTTGCCCACCTCCATGCGCGAGGCCAGCAACCGCGCGATGATCTCCTTGGTGGTGGTCTTGCCGGCGCTGCCCGTGACGCCCACCACTCGCCCCTTCCATTGCGCCCGCGCCCAGCGGGCCAGGGCTCCGAGCGCCGCGAGCGTGTCGGCGACCTCGAACGTGACGCCCTCCGCCGCTACGGGCCGCTCGACGATGGCCGCCGCCGCTCCCTTGGCCAGCGCGTCCCGCACGAAGTCGTGACCGTCATGGTTCGGGCCCGCTATGGCGAAGTACAAGTCTCCGGGAGCGATGGTGCGGGAATCCACGCTCCAGCCGGTGACCTGGCTGTGCGGCAGCAACGCCCGCGAAAGCCCGAGCGCGGCAGCGACGGCCGAAAGAGGAAAATTCACTTCGTCTCCCTCCCGTAACCGAGGCTCTGAAGGATCTCGGCCGCGACCTCGCGGTCGTCGAAGTGAACTGGGCCGTCCTTCAGAATCTGGCAGGTCTCGTGGCCCTTGCCGGCGATGAGCACCAGGTCCCCTGGACCCGCCTCCTCGATCGCCTTGCGAATGGCGGCGCGCCGGTCGGGCTCGGCCGCGCGGGGCGTGTCGTGGCGCTGAAGTCCCACCATCGCGTCGTTCATGATGGCCAGCGGGTCCTCCGACCGGGGGTTGTCGGAGGTCAGGATCACCAGGTCGCTGAGTTCGGCGGCGGCCGCCCCCATCAGCGGACGCTTGTCGCGATCGCGGTCCCCTCCGCAGCCGAACACCGTAATGAGCCGCCGGGGGGAGAGATCGCGCGCCGCCCGGATCACGTTCCGCAGGGCGTCGTCGGTGTGCGCGTAGTCCACGACGACTGCGAAGGGCTGGCCCCGGTCCACGCGCTCGAACCTGCCCGGCACGGCGCTGCACCGGCCCACGCCTTCCGCAATGACGTCGGCGTCCAGTCCATGCGTTACGGCCGCCGCCGCCGCGGCCAGAATGTTGTGCACGTTGATCCTGCCGGCCAGCGCGGAACGCACGGCCACCGTGCGGCCGGGAACGCGGAGGTCGAAGCGCAGGCCCCCGGCCGTGGCCGAGATGTTCTCCGCGCTGACGTCGGCCTGGTGTTCCAGCCCGTAGCGGAGCAGCGTCGTGGAGGAGCCTATGCGCAGCCGCCGGCCGTGTGGGTCGTCCATGTTCACGGCCGCCCAGCGCGGCGGCGGCGCGCCGCTGCCGGTGAACAGAAGCTGCTTGGCTGCGAAGTACTCTTCCATGGTTCCGTGGAAATCCAGATGGTCCCGGCTGAAGTTCGTGAAGACGGCGCTGTGGAATCGGATACCGTACACCCGCGCCAGGGCCAGGGCGTGGGATGAAACCTCCATTGTGACATGCGAACCCCGCCGCGCGTCCAGCTCAGCCAGCATCCGGTACAGGTCCAGCGACTCCGGAGTGGTGTTAGGAGCGGCGCGGACCTCGCCCGCCACCCGGTACTGGATCGTCCCCACGAGCGCCGTGGTCTTGCCGGCCGCGCGCAGGATGGAGTCGGCAATCCAGGCGACCGTGGTCTTCCCGTTGGTGCCGGTGATTCCGGTGAGCAGAAGCCGCTCGTCCAGCGGGCCGTACAGATTCCGGGAGGCCAGCGCCAAGGCCTGCCGCCCGTGCTCCACCTCGATCCACGGAACCTCCAGCGGGCAGGCCTCGCCAAGTTCGCTCGCAACGGCCACGGCGCCGCGCTTTGCCGCCTCCGCCGCGTATTGCCGGCCGTCGGCGTGCCGGCCCCGAAAGGCGAAGAACAGGCAGCCTTCCCCAACCTGGCGCGAATCGTACTCCACGCTCTTCACCTGGAGCGCTGCCGCGCGCCGGGGGATGGCCCTCCTCAGCTTCACCCCTGACAGAATGTCGTTAAGCGTCATTATCCCTATCGAGCGAAAACAACCCGCACGCGGCCCCCGTGCGGAAGGATGCTGCCGGCGATGGGGGCTTGCGCGCGCGCCACGCCGCTGCCGGTCACCTCGACCGCAAGGCCCAGCTCGGCGGTCTCCTCCAGCACGGCCCGCATCGTCTTGCCGTAGAAGTCCGGCACCCGCGGACCCCAGAGGTCCCGCGACGGCCCTTCGCGCTCCGGGGTCCCCGGCGCCGGGAGCAGCGCCGCCGGGGACCCCAGGTCGGCAATCGCCAGGTCTGCCAGATCGGCCGGCGCACCTTCCCGAGGGGGAGGATTGTCGGGAAGATCCCTGGGAACATTGCGTGCCCGCAGCGCGGCCATCGCCACGTCGCGGAAAACCGGCGCCGCCAGTGCCCCGCCGAAAACCGGCGCGCCGTTGATGGTGACCACCACCACCACGGCGGGGTTGGCCACCGGGGCGAAACCCGCGAACGAGGAATTGTAGACGTGCAGGTAGCAGCGGCACTTCGGGTCGTAGATCTGCGCCGAACCGGTCTTGCCGCCGGCCGTGTAGCCGTCCAGCCTGGCCAGCTTGCCGGTTCCGTTGAGCACCACGCCTTCCATCATCCGGCGCACGGTGATGGCCGTCTCCGGGCGGATGATGGAGACCGGGGTTGGCGCCGGCATCACCTCGGCCTGCTCTCCCGGACGCTGCCTGCTCAGCACCAGCCGGGGCTTGACCAATAGTCCGCCGTTAGCGATAGCCGCAGTCGCCTGCGCCAGTTGCACGCTGGTCGCGCTGATCTCGTGGCCCATGGCCACGCTTCCTATCGAGGTGCGGCCCCAATCCTCCAGGTCCCGCACCTTCCCGGCGGATTCTCCAGGCAGAGGTATCCCCGTGGAGCGGCCGAACCCGAAGCGCCGCACGTAGTTCAGCAGATTGCGCTCGCCGACGGCGAGCCCGATCTGGATCGAGCCGATGTTGCTGCTCTTGGCGAGCACGCCGGAGACGGGCAGGACGCCGTAGGGCTGGTGGTCGCGGATGACGCGGCCAAACAGGTTGATCCGGCCTCCGCCGCAGTCGATCATCGTATCGGGGGTTAGTCGCGTCGCCTCCATGGCGGCCGCAACCGTGATCACCTTGAAGACGGAACCCGGCTCGAAGGGCACCGAGAGGGCGTGGTTGGCGCGCTTTTCCACGTCCGTCGCGGACCTCATCGGCAGGTTCGGATCATACGGGGGGTAGCTGGCCAGGGCCAGGATGTCGCCGTTGTTGGGGTCCATCACCACCACGCTGCCGGACCGGCTGTTGTGCAGTTGAGCCGCTCTGGCCAGTTCCCGCTCAGCGACGTGCTGGATACGCTCGTCGATGGTGAGGGTGATGTTCGTGCCTGGCTGCGCCGGGACGTCCGTGCGCGAATCCACGCCGCGGCGCTCCACGTCGCGGACCACGCGCGCCGCGCCGGGCCTGCCGCGCAACTCCTCCTCGAAGCCCTGCTCGATGCCGGCGTTGCCGCGTTCCTCGAAATCCACCCCGCCCAGGATGTGCGCCGCCAGGATCCCCTTGGGGTAGGCGCGCAGGTTATCCGGACGCAGTTCCACCCACCATAACCCGAGACGGCGCAGCCTGTCGGACTCGGCGAAGCTGACCCTGCGCTTTATCCAGAGGAACCCGCGCCGCTGGCGAGCCGCGGCTTCCAGTTTCTCTTCCAGTTCCCGCTGGTTCAGCCCTAGAACCGGAGCCAGGAACCCGGCCGTGATCTGGGGCTCGGGGGCGAGCCTCGGATTGACGGCCACGCTGTCGGCCGGCAGGCTCAGGGCCAGCGGGCGGCCGGCGCGGTCGAAGATGGTCCCGCGGCGCGCGCGGATCTCCACCACGCCGGTTGTGCGCCTGTCGGACAGCCCGCGGTAGTGGCTATGCTGGAAGACCTGCAACTGTAGCAGGCGGCCGGCGATCACGGCGAACCAGGCGGCCAGCACCACCGCCAGCGCTGTGGCTCGTGTCCTGGACCGTTTCTCCCGCGCGTCCGGCATGCGTGCCCTCCACAGCCACCCGCCCTCTTACCTGGACTTCAGGTTCCGCGCCAGTGACCCGTCCGCCGCGGGGGCAAGCTGCACGACCTGGTCGGGAGCCGGGTCAATCAACTGCTGCTCCCTGGCCATCTCATCCAGCTTTTCGGGGCTGAGCAGGCGCGCCTCTTCCAATTCCAGGGACGCCAGTTCCGCCCGCAGCAGTTGCTGGGTGGCTTTCAGAGACTCAATCCGGTAGCCGGCCAGCAGCGCGTGAGCGCCTGGCCACAGCATGGCCGCCAGCACGATTGTGATAGCCGTGGCGGTCGCCACCCAGCGCCAGCACCGCCCGCGCGCCGCGGGGTCGGACTGCCGGACGACGCCGGAATTGTCGATGGGCTTCCGGTAGAGGTATATCTCCTCGTTCGGCAGCGGAGGCAGCCGGCAGGAAGCTGCCTGCCTCACTGCTCCCGCCGGATGCGCCGTGCCGCTCCGCCCGGTGCGTGATTCATGGTCGAAAGAACTCGCCTGACTCGCCATAGCTCGCTCCCAGCTACACGACTAACAGTGCCCTCAGCCGGCCGCTGCGCGACGCCGCGTTCTCGCGCAGTTCCGCCTCCGACGGCCGGACCACGTGCTTGGTCAGTATCTTCGCGCGGCCGCTCCGCGCCAAACCTTGGAATGCCCTCTTTACCTTGGTGTCCTCAAGTGACATGAACGATATGATGACAATCGGCCGGTTCGCCCTGACAAGCTCCGGCGCCAGTTCCAATAACCTGTCCAGTTCCTCCGCCTCCTGGTTCACCGCTATGCGCAGACTCATGAACGTCTGAGTCGCCGGGTGAAGACGACCCGTTCGGGGCGCGGCCCGCTCCACTACTCTGGCCAAGTGCAGTGTGCTTTGAATCGGCCGCGCCCGAACGATGGCTCTGGCAATCTTCCGCGCCCTCCTTTCCTGGCCGAACTGAAAGATCAGGTCGGCCAACGCCTTTTCGGCGGCCGTATTGACAATGTCCGCAGCGGTTGTCTCCTGGCTGCGGCTCATGCGCATGTCCAGGGGGCCGTCGGACTGGAACGAAAACCCTCGGGCGGCGTCCGTAAGCTGAAACCGGCTGGCGCCCAGGTCGGCCAGCAGGCCGTCCACCCGGTCCACTCCCGCCCGGTCCAGCACCGAGCGCAGCTCTGAAAACCTCGCCTGTTCGAAGCGGACGCGGCCGGCCCAGGGCGCCGCGTTGCGCCGGGCGATTTCCAGCGACTCCCGGTCCCTGTCGCAGGCAATCACGATGCCGGAGGTCAGCCTCCCGGCGATGGCTGCCGTGTGCCCTCCCAGCCCGGCTGTAGCGTCCAGGTAGGTTCCCTCCGGCTGTATGGCCAGGTACTGGAGCACTTCCTCGCGCATGACCGGGTAGTGCATAGAGCATCACTTCAAGCCCTTCTGGCGCAGGGAGCGGACCTTGTCGGCCAGCCCGCTGAGGGCGCGCCCCATGCGCTCCTCGTAGTTGGCCATCGTGTAGACGTAGACCACACCGGGGAAGCACTCCAGGTGAACGGACTCGCCCTCCAGCGCCAGCAGGGTCCTCAGCCTCTGGGGGATCAGCACGCGCCCCTGTTCGTCCATTTCCGAGTCGGCTCCGAAGTGGTTCGCGACGAACAGCACGTCCTCGGCCCACTCAGGGTCGTCCTTGAAGCCGGCGAGGAATGCCTTGTTCTCCTCCCAGGTCGAGTGGCTGTATATCCTGGCTGTGGCGCGATCCAGGCTGGTGATGAATACCGTCTTCTCGCCGAGGCCGAGGAAATACTCCTGGAGCTTGGCGGGCAGCTTGAGCCGGCCCTTGTCGTCGATCTTGGCCGAATGGGAGCCGTTGGGGGGGGCAACTATCCGGATTGCAGTGGTTTCACCCATTTAAGCCCACATTGATCCAAAACTGACCAGAATGATTATGAAACAGAACGCCAGCCGATGCAAGTTTTTTTTACAGGGAAGTGTTTTGCTTTCTATCTGCTAGGTGGGCGCAACCGGTAGGGGTCCATCTCCGGTGGCCGCAATAGCTGGCGCACGAGGCGCGGCTCTGAGGGCTTGCTCCGAGTCCGGCGGGTCAGCCCGCATATACTGGGGGGATGCAGAGCTTCCAGATTGTGGTGTGTGGGAGCATCGTCCCGGACCCGCTCCAGACGCTGGAACCGGTGGCGGGCGCCCCGATCCCATCCCTTAAGAACGAGATGATGCTGCCCGCGGTGCTCGACCCGTGGGCTGCCCACGCGCTCTACGAGGCGGCCAACCTGGCCAGGAACTCGCCGGGCAGCAAGGTGTGGCTGGTGAGCCTGAGCCCCAAGGCCAAGCTCCAGCAGGTGATGATGACCGTGGCGCAGAAGGTCCCCTTCGAGCTGGTCGCGCTGGACGGCCCCTCCGGCGGGTTCACGGACGCCTCGGAAGTGGCGGCGGCGCTGGCCGAAGCCATCCAGGGCATAGCCGGGCTTGACAAGGGCCGCCTGCTGGTATTCGGAGGGTGGGAATCGGCCTCGCGCGGCGCGGGCGCGACCATGCAGATGGTGGGCGAGCGCCTGGGCATCACGGACCAGTTCCAGGGAGTCGACGAGTTGCAGGTGGACGAAAGTGGCTCGTTCCGAGTTTTGGAACGCGTGGAGGGCGGCAGGCACCAGGTCTCCCGCTGCCAGGGCCCCCCGGCATTGCTCGGGTGGGCCACCGGAAACCTGCCGGAGCCGCCCAACAACCCGCAGGTGGGGATGGCCAACATGCGGGCCATCATGCCCGCGCTTCAGCGCGCCAGACCGGTCAGGCTCGGGGCCGAGGGCCTGAGCTACAGGAGCGTGAAGGTGCCGAGCCAGCGCCGGGAGACCAGGGTCGTCAAGGACCTTCCGGCCGAAGAGGTCGCCGGCCAGATAGCCGCCTGGATTCGGAACAAGTGAGGATGGCCATGGAGACGATTCTGGTTCTTGCGCATGTGGAAGAAGACGGGTCGCTGGCGAAGCCGGCGCGAGAGGCGATCGCCGCGGGCCGGATGGTCCAGCAGGGTCTGGCGGGCGCCGGGCTGACGCTCGGCCTGAGCGGCGCCCGGGTGGAGGCCGCCGCCAGCCAGGCGGCAGACTGCGGAGCGGGACGCTTTCTGGGGGTGGAGGGCCCGGAGTTCAGCCAGCCGAGGTACTCGACCGACGCGGCCGCCGCCGAGGCGCTCGCCAGGGCCGCCGGGGCGGGCATCGTGGTGGCGCCGGCCACTTCGCGTTTCGCCCGCTGCCTGGCGGGCGTGGCCGAGCGCGTGGGTGGGTGCGTGGATACCCACGTGACGGGCATCAGCGTGGCGGCGGGAAAGCTCGCAGTAAGCCGCTGGTATTACCGGCAGCGGATGGAAGCCGTGCTCGAGCGCAGCGCGCGCCCGTGGTTCATCCTCGTGGATGCGGGGTGTTTCGAGCCGTGGGCGGGCGAGGCCGGCGCCGTCCAGGTCGAAGCAGTCGCCTCAGGCGCATCCGCGCGCACCGAGTTCATCGAGTACCGGGCTCCGCAGGCGGGCGAGCAGACCATACGGCCCGACGCGGACCTGCTGTTCGTCGCCGGCGCCGGCTGGACCAAGAAGCAGCCCGACGGGAAAACGCACGCCGAAGAGGCGGGAGCGCTGATCCTGGATTTCCTGCGCCGCTCGCGGGCCTCGCTCGGCAGCAGCAAGTCTCTGGTGGACCTGGGCTCGGAGGGCCAGGCCGTGCTGCCCTTCCTGACGCATCTCAACCAAGTCGGGCAGACCGGCTCGACACCGCGGCACCCCAAGGGTCTGGCCACCTGCTGCCACGGAGAAGAGCCGCACGTGGTGGGCTGGCGGTTCATCAGCGAGCGCCGCGCGGTGAACCTGGATCCGAACTGCGGGTGGGCGCAGGGCAAGGCCGACGTACTTTACGTTGCCGACGCCTTCGCGGTCATGGCGAAGCTGAACGAACTTCTGGCAGAGTAGCAGCCTGCGGGGGCGGCTACGCGGTAGAGATCACCCGCCGGCCCTCCACGCGGAACCGGCCGCTGAGCACCAGGCGGATGGCTTCGCTGTAGATGCGATGCTCCTCTTTGAGAATCCTGGCGGAGAGCGTGTCGGCGGTGTCGTCGTCGAGCACCGGGACGGCGGCCTGAATCAGGATCGGCCCCGAGTCCAGGTTCTCGTCCACGAAGTGCACGGTGCAGCCGGAGATCTTCACGCCGTGCTCCAGGGCCTGTCTCTGCGGGTCGAGGCCCGGGAACGAAGGCAGCAGGGCCGGGTGTATGTTCAGGATGCGGAGCGGGAACTGGCGCACGAAGTACGCGCTCAGCAGCCGCATGAAGCCGGCCAGGCACACCAGGTCCACTTCGTGCCTGTTCAGTTCGGCCACCACCAGGCGGTCGTAGGCCTCGCGTTCCATTCCCTTGGACGGGATGCAGACGGCGTTGAGGCCCAGCGCACGTGCCGTCTCCAGCCCGCGCGCCTCCGGCCGGTTGGAAATCACCCCGGCGATCATGGCGTCGATGCGGCCCGCAGCTACATTGGCGGCGATGGCCTCGAAATTCGACCCACGGCCCGAGAGCAGAATACCGAGTCGCTTCATTTGTAGATCACCCTCGATCTGGCGCCCCGCGGCAGCCGGATCACCCGGCCGATCGGGAAGTACTGTTCTCCCATCCGGTGCAGCAGTCTCACCGCGCGGTCCAGCTTCCGCTGCGGAATGGCGAGGATCATGCCGATGCCAAGATTGAAGGTCCGGCGGTAGTCGCCGTTGGGGAGGTTGCCCAGGCGCCTGAGCAGCTCGAACACGGCGGGAATCCGCCAGGAGGCCGCGTGTATCTCCGCCGCCAGACCCTCGGGCAGAATGCGCGGCGTGTTGTCCGAGATGCCGCCCCCGGTGATGTGCGCCGCGCCTGCCAGCAGCCCCTTGGCATGCAGCGACTGAATCGCGGAGAGGTAGCTTCGATGGACCTTCAGCAGTTCGTCGGCCACGGTGCAGCCAAGGGCGGCGACGAACGAGTCCGGCCCGTATCCAGCCACCTCGAACAGCAGCTTGCGCGCGAGCGAGTATCCGTTGGTGTGCAGGCCCGTGGAGGGCAGGCCGACCAGCGCATCTCCGGCCCGGACGGAGGAGCCGGTAAGCAGCCGCCTGCGCTCGACGGCGCCGACGATGAAGCCCGCCAAGTCGTACTCGCCCGGCGCGTAGAAGCCGGGCATTTCCGCGGTCTCTCCGCCGATCAGCGCGCAGCCGTTGGCCGCGCATCCGCGCGCCAGCCCGCTAACCACCGCGGCGGCGACCGCGGCGTCCAGTTTGCCCGCCGCGAAGTAGTCCAGGAAGAACAGCGGGACCGCTCCCTGGACGGCGATGTCGTTGACGCAGTGGTTGACCAGGTCCTCCCCGACGGTCTCGTGGCGGCCGGTAAGGAAGGCCAGCTTGAGCTTGGTGCCCACGCCGTCGGCGCTGCTCACCAGGACAGGCGCCTTCCAGCCGGACAGCCGGAAGCCGGCGCCGAAGCTCCCGATGTCGGTCAGGACGCCGGAATTGAACGTGGCTCGCGCCAGTTTTCGTATATGGGCGACGGCGCGATCCGCTTCGTTTATGCTGACGCCAGCGTCTTGGTAGAGTACGGTCTTCCGGGACGGCATGATCCGCTCAGACCCTCCAGTATACCCGGCGGATCGTCAGGCCAGCCTTTCAGGGTTTGGGTTCAGGTTCGGAGGGGGGCAGGCCCGCGTTGGTCTTGGGCCCAAGGCCCAGGCGGATCAGCGAGAGCGCGTCTATCCTGCCCGTGGCGGCCAGTTTCTGGCTCTCCTGGAACTTCTTGAGCGCGACGGCGGAGCTGTCGTTCCACTTGCCGTCGGCCGGGCTGTTGAGAAAACCCCGTCCGATGAGCGCCTGCTGGATCTCGGCGTAGCGCTCCGGCGCTGGCTTCTGCTGGGCGCGCGGGCGGACCGCCTGTTTCCTTGCCGTGGTCTTCCTGACCGTGGTCTTCTTGGCGGTGGCCTGCTTGGCCGCCGCAGCCGGCGGCCTGGCGGTCACAGCTTTCTTCTCAGCCGCAGGCGGCTGCTTGGGAGCCGTCTTCGCTGTCTGCGCGGCGGCGCCCGCGGCGAGCAACAGAAGTAATGCCATGCTGTTCAGGCTCAGCGGCGCCATGTCTAGAACTGGGCCGGAAGCGTCCCGGCCACGTAGACGGCGACCCACTGAGACCGCTGACGGGGAGCGCCCGGCAGGGCCTGGCCCGGGGACCGCAACACCCGGAAGGCTGCCGAGTCTCCCGGTTTCAGCGCCGCCTGGACACGGCGGATATCCTCCACCGACGTGATTGTCTGGCCGTTGATTTCCGTAAGCACGTCGCCCGCCTGGAGACCGATGTCGTCGGCGAAGGAAGCCGGCTCCACCGAGGCGATTCGCACGCCCGCCTTGCCGTCCAGGCCCGCGGCCGACCGGTCCGCCGCCGATAGCCCCTCAACCGAGAAGCCGAAGCGCATGCCGGCCGCCTCGGGCTGCCCCTGCCGGTCAGGGCGCGGTCCCACGATGCGCGGATCGCTGGCGTAGACTTCCGTGCGGTCGGCGATAGTGACGAGGACTTCCATGTTCTTGCGGTCGCGGATGACGCCCAGGGTGGCCTGCGAGCCCACCTTAGCATCGGCCACCGAGTTAACCAGTTCGTCACCGCTGGCGAGCGGCCTGCCGTTGAACGAGACGATGATGTCCCTTTCCTTCAGGCCGGCCTTCTCGGCGGGGCTTCCGGCCGTGACGTTGGTGACGAATGCTCCTTTGGTGCCGCCGTAGGCCTTGATGAGCTCCTCGGCGCCTTGAGTCTGAAGGCTCACCCCGATGGATCCGCGCGTCACCCGGCCCGTCTTGATGATCTGGTTGTAGACCTGGACGGCGGTGTTGATGGGGAGCGCGAACCCGATTCCCTGGTACCCGGTGCTGGAGGTGGCGATCGCCGTGTTAACGCCGATGACCTCGCCGCGTATGTTGAGCAGCGGACCGCCGCTGTTGCCGGGATTGATGGCGGCGTCGGTTTGCAGGAAGTGCTGGAACTGCTGGCCGGGGAAATCGCGCTCCTTGGCGCTGATGATGCCGGCCGTCACGGTCGTCTCCAGTCCGAAGGGCGAGCCAATCGCCACCGCCCAGTCACCCACCTGAACCGCGTCCGAGTTGCCGATCTTCGCGGGCGTGAGCTTCCTGGGAGCGTCGATCTTGATCACCGCCAGGTCCGTCTCCCTGTCCGTGCCGATCAGCTTCGCTACGTATTCAGTGCTGTCTCCGGTGAGCCTAACCTTGATCCTGTCCGCCTGGTCCACCACGTGGTTGTTGGTCAGTATGTACCCGTTGGGGTCCACCACCACGCCCGAGCCCGTGCCGGAGCTGCGCCTGGGAGCCGGCATGTCGAACTCGAACGGACCGAAAAAGCGCCGGAAGAAATCGAACTGATCCTCCTGGCCGGGCGGCGGCGTTTGCTGCCTCCGGTTGCGGGAGGTCTGCTGGCGGACGTTGTAGTCCGTGGTGATGTTCACGACCGACGGTTCGAGCTTCTTGGCGAGCTGGGTGAATTCGTTGGACAGTTGGACGGCGCTCGGAACCGACAGCGGCGTCGCGTCGGCTGCGCCCTGCCCCTGGGCGCTCACGCCAGTCCGCAGGAGGGTCCCGATCAGGATCCCCAGCGACAGGGTAAAAAGCAACAGCGTGAACGACAACAGCTTCTGCCTGCGTACAGCCCCCAACATGCTCATGGGATTCACCTCTAAATACTGTGTTCGACTCAATTATAAGGCACGGCCAGCAACGTCTCTACCTCAATGGATGCCCGCGCGCCCAGGACGGTTTCAGCTCCGCCAGGACCACTCCGCCCAGGATCAGCAGGCCGCCCGCCAGGCCGCGCGCCGAGAAGGCCTCCGCCGCGGCCAGCAGAGAAGCCACCCATGCGAAGACGGGCTCGGCGGCGATGATCAGCGCCGTCCTGGTCGGGCTGGTGTGCCGCTGTGCCCAGGTCTGCACGGTGAAGGCCAGGGCGGTCGCCAGCAGTCCGGTCACCGCCAGCGCCGCAACCAGCTCAGGGCTCCAGCGAACGCGGGGAACCTCCGCCCACCAGAAGGCGCCCGACGCTACCAGCGCCGTCGTGGCCACCTGGCCCAGGCTCATCAGCTCCACGCTCACCTTGCCGGAGTAGTGGCCCAGCACCATTATGTGCAGCGCGAATGCCGCGGCGCACAACATGGTGAGCAGATCCCCGCGATTCAAGGCAAGGCTCTGTCTTTCGAGCGTCATCAATCCCAGGCCGGCGGTGGCCAGCGCTACCCCCGCCAGTTCCGCGGCGTGGGGCACACTCTTATGGACGAACGAAACCAGCAAAGGCACCATCACGATCGAAAGAGCCGTGATAAACGCCGATTTCGAGGGGGTGGTGTGGCGCAGACCCGCGGTCTGGAAGAAGTAACCCAGAAACAGACAGATGCCCGCCAGCGCGCCGGCTGCCAGTGAGCGCCTCACCTGGACGGCCCGGCCGAAGCAGCGCAGGAAGACCAGCCCCAGCGCCGCCGCGGCCAGGCTGAAGCGCAGCGCCAGAAACAGCAGTGTGGAGGCGTCGGCCAGCGCCTCTTTGACCATGACGAAGGTGGCGCCCCAGATGGCCACCACGGCCAGCAGGGCCAGTTCCGCGCGCCACCGGGGAGTGTGTCCGGTCGCGTTCACAAGGCCAGAGAGGCGTCCCGCATAAGCAGGGCGAGGGCCAGCATGATCCGCTTGAGGCCCAGATCGCGCCCGCCGGGGTGGAACCACTCCTCGGGTGTGTGCGCGCCTCCGCCGGCGCCGCCGGCGCCGATCGACAGAGCCTGCAAGCCCCTGGAAAGTGGAATGTTCGCGTCGGTGGAGGCGGAGTTGTTCCGGGCCCGCAGGCCGAGATAGCCGTCCACGGCCCGCAGATGGGTCAGGATGACGGCGCCTGGATGCAGGCTCCCGCCGGGACGCGAGCCTATCAACTTTCGGGCAGCCGTAACCTTGCCGCCGGTGGAGGCGGCGTTCTCCAGCTCGGCGCCATGCTCCACCGCCGTTGCCAGTAACGCCGCCAGCCGCTCGACGTCCTGGCTGGTCTCCGAACGCAGATCCACCTTGGCGCGGGCCGACAGCGGAATGGCGTTCACATTGGAGCCGCCCTCGATGATGCCGAAGTTGAACGAAGACCTGGAGGGTGGCGCACACTGCGCCGAGGCTCTCTCCAGGAACAGGGCGATGGCGCGGGTGAGGGCATGCACCGGGTTGCCGGTGCCGAAATCGCTCCAACTGTGGCCGCCTGTTCCGGTGAAGGCCACCTCGAACCGCCGGCTCTCCAGCCCCGAGCACGTTATGTGATCGGCGGCGGGTCCGTCCAGCACCAGAAACGCGCGCGCGCTATGCCCCTCCGGCGAGGAGTCGCAGAAGTGCCGCATGCCGCTGAGGTTGCCCTCGCCCTCCTCGCACACGTTGGCGAGCAGGACCAGGCCGCAATGAAGGTCTTCCAGAGGGGGCGCGGCATCCAGGGCCGCGGCGACTGCCACAAGCGCCGCCAGGCCGGCGCCGTTGTCCGACACGCCGGGGCCGCGCAGCCTCCCGTCGGGCCCCACGACGATATCCTCGGGGCCGCGGGGCGCCAGCACCGTGTCCAGGTGAGCCGACAGGACGATGCAAGGCTCCAGGGAGGCCTTCCTGGGCCTGGCCACCACATTGCCGGCTCCGTCCAGCCGGACCTGGCAGCCCAGCTGGCGCAACCGCCCGGCCAGCCATGCGGCCCGCTCCTGCTCGAAGAAGGTCGGAGCGGGGATCCGGCTGATCCGAATCTGCTGCTCAGTGATCCACTGCTTCCGCTCAGTGAACCAGCGCAGACACTCCCTCACCCCAGGCAATTCCGCCGCTTCCGCTGCCGCCGGCGCGCTTCTGTTCTGGAAGATCCCCCGCACTGCCTGCCAGTGTAGCGTGCCGCGAGGCGAAGACTTGACCGCGCGCTGGACGCTGTGTGATTATTCAATGTTGTGAATAAAAATCCAGTCAGGGGCCTGACTTGCGACCTGGACCTTTCGGCGGGAGAGCTCGACCGGTTTCTCGATCTGGCGCTCGCCGTGAAGCGCAACCCGCGGGCCTACGTCGAGGCCCTGGAGGGCCGCTGCGTGTCCCTGCTGTTCGAGAAGCCCTCCCTGCGCACCAGGCTGACCTTCGAGGTGGCGATCAAGCAGTTGGGCGGCGACTCCGTCTTCAGCGAGGGACCGGTCGGGGGCCGTGAGCCGGTCAAGGACGTTGCGCGAAACCTGGACCGCTGGACAGACTGCGTCGTGGCGCGGACGTATTTGCAGGCCACCATTGACGAACTGGCGCGCTGGAGCACGGTTCCGGTCATCAACGCGCTGAGCAACGTGTACCATCCCTGCCAGGCGCTGGCCGACGTGCTGACGCTCAAGGAGCGCTTCGAGCAGATGAAAGGGCTGAAGCTGGCCTATGTGGGCGATGGCAACAACGTCGCGCACTCCCTGCTTCTGACGGCGACCCGTCTGGGTGTGGGCGTGGCGGTGGCCACGCCGCCGGGCTACGAACCGCGCCCGGAGATCGTCGCGCGGGCCAAGGAACCGGGCGCTCCGGTCTGCATCACCAACCGTCCCGAGGAGGCCGTGGCCGGCGCCGACGCCGTATACACCGACGTGTGGGCCAGCATGGGCCAGGAAGGCCAGCAGCCGGAGCGATTGAAGGCATTCGAGTCGTACCAGGTGAGCGCGAAGCTGATGTCCCTGGCCAGGCCGGGGGCCCTGTTCATGCACTGCCTGCCGGCCAGGCGCGGCGAGGAGGTCACCGACGAGGTGATGGAGTCGGCGCAGTCGGTGGTGTTCGACCAGGCGGAGAACCGCCTTTACGCGCAGAAAGCGCTGCTGCTGATGCTGTTATAGGAGCACGCAGAGCCCGCTCGCTCACGCTCGCGGTTCCGTGCGACCCACCGAACCGCGACCGTCAGGGAACGGGCCAGGAGCGGAGATATGCAGAAACCCAGGAAGGTCGCACTCGCCTACTCGGGCGGGCTGGATACGTCGGTCATCATTCCATGGCTGAAGGAGAACTACCAGTGCGAGGTCGTGGCCGTGTGCGGAGACATCGGCCAGGGCGCGGACGAACTGGCGGGCCTCGAGCAGAAGGCGCTGAAGACCGGCGCCTCGGAGGTCCACGTCGAGGACATGCGCGAGGAGTTCGTCACCGAGTACCTGTGGCGGCTGGTGCGCGCCGGCGCCGTCTACGAGCACAAGTACCTGCTGGGGACGTCGGTGGCGCGGCCGCTGCTGGCCAAGCGGCAGGTGGAGGTCGCCCTCGCCACCGGCTGCGACGCCGTCGCGCACGGCTGCACCGGCAAGGGCAACGACCAGGTGCGCTTCGAGCTGACCTACAAAGCCCTGGCGCCGCAGCTCACGGTGATCGCGCCGTGGCGCGAGTGGGATATCCGGAGCCGTGAGGACGCGCTGGCCTACGCCGCCCGGCACAACGTTCCGGTGGCGGCGTCCACAACCAAGATATACAGCCGCGACCGGAACATCTGGCACATCTCGCACGAGGGCGGCGCCCTGGAGGACCCGGCCAACGCCGCTCCCGACGAGATCTGGATGCTCACCCGGAGCCCCCGGGAGGCGCCGGGGCAGCCCGCCGAGGTCACCATCGGTTTCGAGGCGGGCCGGCCGGTTTCGGTCAACGGCCAGCGGCACATCTCAGGAGCCGGGCTGCTGGAGACGCTGAACAGGATCGGCGGGGACCACGGCGTCGGGCGCATCGACCTGGTGGAGAACCGCTTTGTCGGCATGAAGAGCCGGGGCTGCTACGAGACTCCGGGCGGCAGTCTGATCATGGCGGCGCACAGGGAACTGGAAGCCCTCACGCTGGACCGGAACACACTGCACTACAAGCAGAAGCTCGCCGTGGACTACGCCGAGATGGTGTACAACGGCTACTGGTTCACGCCGCTGCGCGAAGCCCTGGACGCGTTCTTTGAGACCACCAGCAGCACCACCACCGGCGAGGTGACGCTGCGCCTTTACAAGGGCAACATCGAGCCTGTCAGCCGGAAGTCGCCCTATTCGCTCTACTCGCTGGACATCGCCAGCTTCACCATGGGCGCGGGCTACGAGCAGAAGGACGCGCTCGGCTTCATCAACCTGATCGGGCTGCCCATTCAGATCCGGGCGGCGGTCACCAGGAACAAATGACGTCATGAGACTCTGGGGCGGGCGTTTCGAGCGCGGTCCATCGGAAGTGTTCGAGAAGTTTTCGAACTCGCTTGCCTTCGACCGGCGCCTGCTGGACGCGGATATCCGCGGCTCCATGGCATTCGCCCGGGCGCTTGAGCGCGCCGGCATTTTGGCGGCGGAAGAGCGGGCGGCCATCGTGGAGGCTTTCGGCCGCATACTGGAGGACTCGCGCCAGCCTGGCTTCTGGGACGGGGCCACGGACGAAGACGTACACACGCTGGTCATCCGCAAGCTCAAGGAGCGGGCCGGCGCGCTGGCCGGCAAGATCCACACCGGCCGCAGCCGCAACGAGCAGGTCTCGCTCGATACGCGGCTCTGGCTCCGCGACACAATCGACTCCATCCGGCCGGTGCTGGCCGGGCTGATGGGCGACCTGGTGGCGCTGGCGCGCCGCTATCCGGACGCGGTCCTGCCCGGCTTCACGCACCTGCGCCGGGCGCAGGCCGTGCTATGGCCGCACTACCTGCTGGCCTTCTTCGAGATGTTCGCCCGCGACTGGGAGCGGCTGGCAGCGGCGCGCCGCGCGGCCAACCAGTTGCCGCTCGGCTCCGGCGCGCTGGCCGGGAGCGGCTTTCCGCTTGACCGGGAGGAGATGGCGCGCGATCTGGGCTTCGAGGGCATCACGCGCAACAGCATGGACGCCTCGGCCGACCGCGACTTCGCGCTCGACTTCCTGCACGCCGCCGCGCTCGCCATGCTGCACCTGAGCCGGCTGGCCGAGGACTGGATCCTTTACTCGAGCGAAGAGTTCGGCTGGCTGGAGCTGGGCGACGAGGTCGCCAGCGGGTCGAGTCTCATGCCGCAGAAGAAGAACCCGGATTCGCTCGAGCTGATCCGCGGCAAGTGCGGCCGCGTCCTGGGCGCCTACAACTCTCTGTTCGTGACGATGAAAGGCCTGCCGCTCACCTACAACCGCGACATGCAGGAGGACAAGGAGCCTCTGTTTGAGGCCGCCGATCAACTGGCCGGGTCGCTGCAAATGGCGCGGGCGGTGGCCGGGTCGGTCCGCTTGAAACCCGAGCGTCCCGCCGCCGCCGCCGAGGAGAGCTGGGTTGTGGCGACCGACCTGGCCGAGGAGCTGTCGCGCGCCGGGGTGCCGTTTCATGCGGCGCACCAGGTTGTCGGACGTCTGGTGCTGGAAAGCGTCAAGGCTGGCAAGCGCCCCGCGGACTGGACGCCTGAAGCCCTGGCTTCCTTCGCGCCCGAATTCACGCCCGAGATGGCTCGGTTCCTGCGGCCTTTGGAGGGCATGAAGACAAGGGAGTTGCCGGGAGGGACCGCACCCCGGGCCGTGGCCAGGGCGCTCCAGGAGGCGGAGGCGCGCCTTGTCTCTTTGAGTCGATGAACAAGAGCTACCGCCAGGGACAGATTCTGAACCTGATCCGCGCCGGCGCCATCCACACGCAGGAGGAGCTGGGGCGGGCACTGAAGGAGCTGGGGATCGCCGCGGCGCAGGTGACGCTCTCCCGGGACATCCGCGAGCTTGGCCTGGTGAAGACCACCGACGGCTACCGCCAGATGCTGCGCGAAACGGGCGGGCCGGATTTCGCCTCCGTGACGGCGGCCTTCCTCATGGATGTGCGCGTGGCGCGCAACCTGGTGGTGCTGAAGACCTCGCCCGCCAACGCCAGCACTCTGGCCGCGGCGCTTGACCGCCAGGCGTGGCCGCAGGTGGTGGGCACGGTCGCCGGCGACGACACGGTGCTCGTGATCAGCCCGGACGATTCCGGCGCCAGGCAACTCCGAGACCGGCTGCTGGGGATGCTGGAAGAGCCCTGAGCGGCTCTGGCGCCGGGTGTCTGAACCGCGTTATGCTGCCTCATTCCGGAGCTTTTTGTAAATGGCAGGATTGTTCGCATTGAGCATAGACCCCGCCCGGTACCGGGCGGATTTCACGCAGGACCTGTTCTGGGGGACCTTCTACCATCAGCATCTCGGCGAGGCCTACTGCGGCCTGTCGGCCTTCCGGGACGGGAACTTCCAGATCCGGACGCACCGCGGCCTGTTCCGGCCCAGCTTCGCCCGGGACATGGACGGCATGTGCGGGACCGAGGCAATCGGATACTGCGGAGGAGTGCGGGAGCCTCATTTCACCGAGTCCCGGCTGGGCGCGCTGGCCTGCTGTTTCAGCGGAAGCGTCACCAACCTGGCGGAATTGACGGAGCGCTTCAAGCGCTCAGCTCACACGTTCACGCGCGGCGACGACATCGAAGTGATGACGAACCTGGTCGCCCAGGGCGGCGATGTGGTCGACGGCCTCCAGAAGATGACCCGGGAGCTTCAGGGGGCCTTCAGCCTGCTGATCCTGTCGGCGGAAGGGATATATGCGGCGCGCTGCCCGAGCGGGCGCTGGCCCCTGGTGCTGGGCGCGAAGGATGGCGCGGTGGTGGCGGCCACCGAGTCGGGCGGCTTCCGGAACCTCGGCTTCGAGCGCGTGCGGGATGTCGAGCCCGGGGAAATCGTCCTGATGAAGGACGGCCGCCTGGAGACCAGGGGCCGCATGCCGCAGAGCCAGGCGCAGGTGTGCAGCTTCTACTGGGCCTACACCGGTTTCCCGAACAACGCCTTCGAGGGATTGCCGGACTCGGTGGTGCGCAAGCGCCTTGGGGCTTGCCTCGCCGCCCGCGACATTGAAGCCGGGTTCATCCCGGACGTGGTGATCCCCGTCCCTGACTCGGGCAGGTTCCACGCCGTCGGGTACCACCAGGAGTTCTGCCGGCAGATGATGGCCGGCAGGATCTCGAAGGTCCCGCTTTACGACGAACTGCTGATGAAGTACCCCTACGCCGGCCGGAGTTTCATCCCGCAGACCAAGGAGAAGCGCGACCGCGAGGCCCGCATCAAGATGCTGGCCAGCGGCGAGGACTGCGCGGGCAAGGTCATCGTCGTATGCGACGACTCCATCGTCCGGGGGACCCAGACGCAGACGGACCTGGTGCCCAAGCTGCGGCAGACCGGGGTTAAGGAGATCCACTTCCGCGTCTCCTATCCCGAGCTTCGCTCCCACTGCCAGTGGGGGAAGACCACGCGCAAGGGAGAGGTTTTGGCCAGCCGCATTCCGGACCTTGAGCAACGAGTCAGGTTCCTGGGGGTGGAGGGTCTCCAATACAACACCATCCAGGATCTTGTGCAGGCAATCGGCAGGCCCCTGGACGAGCTTTGCGCCGACTGCTGCCGGGATTAGGAGGGGGGGGCGGCGGCTACGCCTCACGGGCCGCCACGCGCGAAATAGCGGGGACCAGTTTGCGATAGGGGACGTCGGCCAAGCCGCTGAACGCCAGCCACTCGCCGTCGCGGTAGCTGGAGTAGTACCAGCGCGCCAGCACGGCCAGGTGATCCTGGCGCCGGCGCGCGCTCGGTTCGGACCGGCGCAGTCCGGCCGTGATCTCTCGCAGACGACGGTCGAGTGAAACCACCCTGTCGCCGGCCGCCTCCACCCGGAAGCGCGCCGGCGCGAGCCAGCAGCCCGCGAGCATGAACCACAGCTCGACGCAGCCCTCCTCGACCGATGCGGTGACCGCGACGCCGTCCAGAAGGTCGATGTCACGGGCCAGTTCGTCCCGCTGCCGGGCCACCTGCCGGATGCTCTCCAATTGCTTGTGCAGGCGCCCCGCCTCTTCGAAGCGCAATTCCCGGCTCAGGCTGTCGCGGGCGCTAGAGACCGCGTCGGCGAGGGAGCGCCCGCCGGTCGACAGGAACTGGGTCAGGCGTCCAACCTCGCTGGCGTACTCCTCTGGCCCCACCACCTGCTGGCAGGGACGCAGGCACATGTTCATCTCCCCGTAGACGCAGCCTGGGTGGCCGGGGGCGGGCTCAAGATCCTCCTGGCAGCGGCGCACCTGGAAGAGGCCGGATAGACCATCCAGAAACTGGCCGGCGGAGGCGCGCGAGCGGAAAGGCCCGCACCACACCCCTCGCGATCCGGCCAGGCGCGTTGAGAGGCAGCAGCGTGGAAATGCGTTGGATAGCCCGACTTTCAGGTAAGTGGGCATCCGCAGCCGCATGAGGGAACGGTATGTGCCGGGATAGTGCGTCTCGGCGGCCTCCAGGAACAGGAGGCTGGATTCGAGCCGCGACGCCGTGGCCTGGTACTCCACGCGAGAGACGACCTCGCGCAGGCTCAGCATCCTCGAAGGCGCGCTTCTGGGCCCGAGCAGCCGCAGCAGGCGCCGCCGCAGCGCCGCGGTGCGTCCCAGGTAAGGGGTCCCTTCCCGGGTGTGGACCGCGAAGATGGCGGGGATGTTTGCCACCGCCCCGGCCCTGGCGTCCAGGGAGCCGTCCGCGTCGATCACCTCTGGCGACCACAATGGCATTCTCCAGATTGTAAGCCCGCGGAGCGCAGCCCCTTGCGGAAGGCTCCACCATTTGTTAGAACCTTTACTTGTTAGGGAAGGTGGATTCCGCGGCCTCCCGCGTACGGTCATTCTCATGAAGAAGACAGCGCCACGCTCCGCAAAGACCACCGCTGCAAAAAAGAGCTCTGCTGCGCCCCGGGAAGCGGCTCCCGCGCCGGCGGCGCCGCCGCCAGCCGCCATGACCCGGGAGCAGCAGGCCGAGCTTTTTGGCAAGGCCATCGAGTTGTTCCGGCAGGCCGACTTCGCCCGGGCGCGTGAGTTGTTCGGGAAGGCCGCCGGGGGGCCGGCGAGCGAAGTGGCTCATGCCGCGCGCACGCACGCCCGCATGTGCGAGCAGCGGCTGAGCCGCGGGGAGCCCGCCGCTTCCACGGCCGAGGAACACTACAACCTTGGGGTGGCGCTCCTCAACCGGCGGGACCTGGAGACGGCCGAGCGGCACTTGCGCGAGGCGCTCAAGCTGGATCCGGCCCGCGAATACATCTACTATGTGTTGGCCCTGGCGCAGGGCTTGCGGGGCGACGTGTACGGGGCTGGTGAGAGCCTGAAGCGGGCCATCGAACTTGAGCCGCGCGTGCGCGCTCAGGCCCGCAGCGACCCGGATTTCGCCGGGTTGATCCGGCAGCCACCGCTGGCCGGCCTGTTGCGGACCGATCAGGACCAATCCGGCTGAGGCGATGAAGCCTTCCAGGCGCGCACAGTCCGCGGGCGGGCTTTCCACCGAAAGGCCGCTGAATATTGTCGCCACGGGCGGCGGGACCGGACTTGCGACCCTGCTGCGCGGACTGCGCACCTATGCCGTGGCTTCCGCCCCCTGGGCGCCGCCCGCCGTGGACGTGACGGCCGTGGTGACGGTCACCGACGACGGCGGAAGCTCGGGCCGGCTCCGCCGCGACTTCGCGGTCCTGCCCCCCGGCGACATACGCAACTGTATGGTGGCGCTTTCGGAAGACGAGGCGCTGCTGTCCCGGCTTTTCCAGTACCGGTTCCCGGGTGGCCGGGGACTGAGGGGTCACAGCTTCGGCAACCTGTTTCTCACGGCGCTGTCCCACGTCACGGGCGATTTCGCTCACGCCGTCAGGGTGTCCTCCGAAGTGCTGGCGATCGCCGGACGCATCTACCCGTCCACGGCAGCGAACGTGTCGCTGGAGGCTACGCTGGCCGACGGGAGCAGAGTCGTCGGCGAAACCTCGATCAGCAAGAGCCGGATTCGCATCCGCAGCGTCGCCCTCCGCCCCGGCGGCAGCCGGCCGCTGCGCGAGGCGCTGGATGCCATCGCCAGGGCCGACCTGATCACGCTGGGCCCAGGCTCGCTGTACACCAGCGTGATCCCCAACCTGCTGGTGGAGGGGATTCCCGCCGCCATGCGCAAGAGCCCGGCTACCAAGGCCTACGTGGCGAACCTGATGTGGCAGCCCGGCGAGACCATCGGTTTCACGGCTTCGGACCACGTACGGGCCATACTGGAGCACGGCGGGCACAACCTGCTGGATTGTGTCGTGGTGAACACCCGGCCCATCAGCGCGGCGATGAAGCGGAAATACGCCCGGCAGAGGGCGCAGCCCGTCCCCAGCGACGTGGACTCGATCAGGGCCATGGGCCTGCGGGTGGTGGAGGCGGACCTGGCCGGCAAGGAGGCCAAGGTGCGTCACGATCCGGTGGCCCTGGCGGGAATCGTCATCGAACTGGCCGCCGCGAGCCGCGCCAGGCGGCGGCGCGCGGCCGGCTGAGTCACAATAGCTCTATGGACATTCCGGTGAACGTGCTGATCCTGGCAGCCGGCCTGGGGACCCGCATGAAGTCCAAGCGGGCCAAGGTCCTGCACAAGGCCGGCGGGCGGACGCTGATCGAGCACGTGGTCGCAACCGCGGCGGCGCTGACACCGGCCGAGCGCATCATCGTGGTGGTCGGCCACCAGGCCGAGCGCGTGAAGGAGACCGTCGGCGGCAGCGGAGTCCGCTTCGTCGAACAGCCCGAGCAGAAAGGCACCGCGCATGCGGTCCAGGTCTGCCGGGAGGCTGTGGGGGACGGGGACTCGCTGGTGGTGGTGCTGTATGGGGACTGCCCCCTGCTCGGCGCCGGGACCATGGCGAAACTCGTCGCGCACCAGCGCGGCAGCACCGCCGCCGTGACGCTGCTGACGGCCGAACCGGAAGACCCCACCGGGTACGGCCGTGTCCTGAGGGGCCCCGGCGGGGGCGTCGAGGCCGTCGTCGAGCAGAAGGCCGCCACGCCGGATCAACTCGCCGTCCGCGAGGTCAACGCAGGAATCTACTGCTTCCGCGGCGAGTTGCTGTGGACGCACCTCGGCGAGATCCGGCCGGAGAATCCCGCCGGGGAGTTCTACCTGACCGACATCGTTTCCGTGTTCCGGCGGGCCGGACTGGGGGTGGAAGCCGTATCCCATCCCGACGCCCGGGAGTTGCTCGGAATCAACACCCGGGTTGAACTGGCGGAAGCCGACCGCGTGCTCAGAGAGAGGACGGTTCGCCGTCTGATGCTGGACGGCGTGTCCATAGACCGGCCCGAAACCGTCACCATCGATTGCCAGGTCCGGATCGGACGCGACACCGCCGTGGGACCGTTCGTTCAAATCCTGGGAGACACCAGGATCGGGGAGGACTGCCGGATAGGCGCCTGCTCCATAATCCAGGATTCGACGCTCGCCGACCGCGTGGTCGTGGCGCCCCTCACCCTGGTTGCCGAATCCCGGCTGGATGAGGACGTTCAAGTGGGGCCCTTCGCCCGCCTCAGGCCGGGCAACCACCTGGAGGCCGGCGCGCGGGCCGGCAACTTCGTGGAAATGAAGAAGGCCCGCCTGGGCGCGGGATCGAAAGCCATGCACCTTGCCTACCTGGGGGACGCCGTGATCGGCAGCCAGGTCAACATCGGCGCCGGCGCCATCACCTGCAACTATGACGGGGCACACAAGCACCAGACCAGCATCGGGGACGGGGCCTTCGTCGGCAGCAACTCAACGCTGGTGGCGCCGGTCGCCATTGGCGCCGGCAGCTACGTGGGAGCGGCATCGGTCGTTACCAAGGAAGTCCCGGAAGACGCCCTGGCAATTGGAAGGGCCCGCCAGCAGAACAAGCTGGGCTGGGCGAAGAGACGGCGCCGGGGACAGCGCGGCTGAGCGTCGCCTCCCAGTGTTGGCCGGCGGCCGGATTCTGATATCATCACTGCTGTTGATCGGTATCAGCATGGTCGCCAGCCTGCCTGCACCGGACCGCGCGGCATGTGCGCCCCTGCTCGGCACGGTCAGGTGGTTCGATAAGTGATGGCTCCGATCTTCACTGAGTCTGCGGACAGGTTGCTGCGCGTGGTGATCGCCGCCCTGCTGTTACTTGCGGCGGGCGCTGCAGGCCTGGCATCCTGGATCTTCCATCCCCGCCAGACCGAAGTCGGCTACACCCCTGTCCAGCCGGTACCTTACAGCCATAAGCTGCATGCGGGCGACCTCGGCATGGACTGCCGGTATTGCCACACCAGCGTGGAGACGGCCGCCATGGCCGCCGTCCCGTCCACAGAAACCTGCATGAACTGCCACCAGCGGGTGCGAAGCGAGAGCCTCGCCCTGGCGCCGGTACGGGAGAGCTACGCCACTGGCAAACCGATCCCCTGGGTCCGGGTACACCGGCTTCCGGACTTCGTGTTCTTCAATCACAGCGCTCACCTGGCCGCCGGCGTGAGCTGCGTCAGTTGTCACGGGCGGGCGGACCAGATGATCGAGGTCAAGGCCGTCGAGCCTCTGAACATGGCCTGGTGCCTGGACTGTCACCGCAATCCCGCCGCGCGTATCCGGCCGAGGGAATACGTCACCCGCCTCGGCTGGCGGCCGGACCGGGACCCGCTGGAGCTGGGCCGGGGGCTGGTGGCCGCCAACAACATCGCCCCGCCGGTCAACTGTTCAGGGTGCCACCGGTGAAGACGGGCAGGCAGTACTGGCGCAGCCTGGAGCAACTGGCCGGGACTCCGCGGTTTCAGGAGTGGCTGCGCCGGGAGTTCCCCCAGGGCGCGCCGGAGCTCGCCGGTCAGGGCTCGCGCCGGCGGATGCTCCGACTGATGGCCGCCTCGCTGGGGCTGGCGGGCCTGACCGCGTGCCGGCGGCCGGTGGAGAACATCCTGCCCTCCAGCCGCGGCTCGGAGGCTATCGTGCCCGGCGTCCCCAACTGGTACGCGACCAGTATGACCGTTGGGGGCCTTTCATTCGGACTGCTGGTGGAGAGCCACGACGGCAGGCCAACGAAGATCGAGGGCAACCCGCGCCACCCGTCGAGTCTCGGCGCCACCACCGCGCACGCTCAGGCGGCGGTGCTGTCGCTGTATGATCCTGACCGCTCCACCCGAGTCCTGAGGCAGGGCAGAGCAGCCAGTTGGGACGGTTTTGAGGCGTTCGCCGCGCAGCACTTCGCCGCGGCGCGGGTTGGGGACGGCGCCCGGATACGCTTCCTGAGCGAGACGGCCTGCTCGCCGTCGCTCGAGGCCGTGCGGCGGCACGCGCTCACGCGTTTCCCCGGGGCCCGCTGGATTGAGTACGAGCCGCTGAACCAGGACCAGGCGCTGGCAGGGTCCGAGATCGCCTATGGCGCGCCCCACGTCGTCCGCTTTCACTTCGACAAGGCGGACATGGTTGTCTCGCTGGACCACGATTTCCTGGGGCTGGATGCCCTGTCGCTCGGGTGGATACGCCAGTTCTCGCGGAGGAGGACCGCGGACTCCCCGCGGGAGCCGATGAACCGGCTCTACGCGGTCGAGAGCCGCTTCTCGATGACCGGAGCCGCCGCCGACCACCGCCTGCGGCTGCGCCCGAGCGAAGTGCGCCGGTTCGGCGAGGACCTGGCGCGGGCGCTGGGCGCTCTGGAGGGGCCCGCTCCCTCCCCGAACAGGTTCCTGGACGCTCTGGCGCGCGACCTGAAGGCCAGTCGCGGCCGGTCGCTGGTGTTGGCTGGGCCGCGGCAGCCGGCCGAGGTTCACGCGCTGGCCCACCTGCTCAACCAGGCACTCGGAAACACGGGCGTCACGGTAACCTGCTCCCGTGCCCCGCGTGATGATGCGCGGCTTCAGATCCGGTCCTTGCAGTCGCTGGCCGCCGAGTTGGCAGCGGGGCAGGTGGAAACGCTGGTCGTGCTGGGCGGGAACCCGGCCTTCACTGCTCCCGCTGACATGGGCTTTCAGGGGCTCATGCGGAAGGCGCGCTACAACGTTCGCCTGGGCCTGGAGGAGGACGAGACCTCCGCCGGGGCCGAGTGGCACCTGCCTGAGGCGCACTTCCTGGAATCCTGGGGGGACGGCCGCGCGCTGGACGGGACGGCCTCCATCCAGCAGCCGCTTATAGAGCCGCTCTACGGCGGGAGAACCGTCGCCGAAGTTGTGGCGGTCATATCCGGCTACAAGGACCGGCGCGCCTACGACATCGTTCGCAACCACTGGCTGGCCGGGTGGCCCGTGCGGGACGCGGAGAAGAACTGGCGCAGGGCGTTGCACGACGGCGTCGTGTCCGGCTCCAGCTTCCCGGAAGCCAGGCCGGCGGCCGACGCCAGCCGTGTCGCGGCGGCTTTGCAGTCGAACCCGGCGTCGCCTGTGGCGGAGGGGCTGGAGATCGCATTCACGCCCGGCTGGGCCACCTGGGACGGCCGCTACGCCAACAATGGCTGGCTTCAGGAGGCTCCGGACCCGATGACCCGCCTCACCTGGGACAACGCGGCCCTGGTCAGCCCGGCCACGGCCAGCCGGCTGGGGCTGGCCACGGGCGACTTGGTGAGGTTGTCCCGGGGCCGGCACGAAGTGGCCGCCCCGGTGCTCGTCCAGCCGGGCCATGCCGATGACTGCGTCTCGGTGCCGCTTGGCTACGGGCGCGCCATGTGCGGCCGCGTGGGACGGAACGTCGGTTTCAACGCCTTCCTGCTTCGCACCACCGATGCCCTGTGGTCCGCCGCGGGCCTGGAACTCCGCAGGACAGGCCGGACAGCGCGCCTGGCGCTCACCCAGAACCACCACAACATGGAGGGCCGGCCGCTGATCCTGGCCGCGACGCTGGAGGAGTATCGCAAGGACCCGAAGTTCGTCGCTCACTCCAAGCCCCACCTGGAGCCGTTCTCGCTCCATAAGGAGCCGTCCTACGACCGGGGCAACCAGTGGGGCATGGCCATAGACCTCAGCGCCTGCGTGGGATGTAACGCCTGCGTGCTGGCCTGCCAGGCCGAGAACAACATTCCCATCGTGGGCAAACAGCAGGTGTTGCGCGGACGCCAGATGCACTGGATTCGCGTCGACCGCTACTACCAGGGATCGCCCGAGGACCCCGGAGCGGCCGTCCAGCCTGTAACGTGCCAGCAGTGCGAGAACGCCCCCTGCGAGAACGTGTGCCCGGTGGCGGCCACCACCCACAGCCCGGAGGGCCTGAACGACATGGCCTACAACCGCTGCGTGGGAACGCGCTATTGCTCCAACAACTGCCCTTACAAGGTGCGGCGCTTCAACTTCCTGGATTTCCACAAGGGACTTTCCGAAGCCGGCAAGATGGTCTTCAACCCCGACGTCACAGTCCGCATGCGCGGGGTGATGGAGAAATGCACCTACTGCGTGCAGCGCATAGAGGAGAAGAAGATCAAGGCCAGGCGGGAGGGGCGCCGCGCCATCGGCGACGGCGAGATCCAGACCGCCTGCCAGCAGGCGTGCCCGGCCGGGGCCATCGTCTTCGGCGACATCAACGATCCGGCCAGCCGCGTGGCGGGCCTGCGGAATCACAACCGCGGCTACGGCCTGCTCGAGGAACTGAACACCAAACCGCGCACGACCTACCTGGCCAGGCTGCGCAACCCCAACCCGGAGCTGGCATAGATGAGCGGGATCAACGGCGCCCTCATATTGGGAAAACCGGCTCTCGGGGACATCACGGCCGCCGTCAGCGGCATAGTTGAGCGCAAGCCTCCGCGCGCCTGGTACGTGGCGTTCGGCATCAGCGCCGCCTTGACCCTGGTGCTGGGCGCCATGCTGGCCCACCTTGTGACGACCGGGGTCGGCGTGTGGGGCAACAACCAGCCGGTGGGCTGGGCCTGGGACATAACCAACTTCGTTTTCTGGATCGGAATCGGCCACGCCGGCACGCTGATCTCCGCGATTCTTTTCCTGCTGCGCCAGCGCTGGAGAACGTCGATCAACCGCGCCGCCGAGGCCATGACCCTGTTCGCAGTGATGTGCGCGGGTATTTTTCCCCTGTTCCACGTGGGCCGCCCGTGGCGCGCCTACTGGCTTCTGCCGTTTCCCAACGCCGACCTCGCCATGTGGCCGAACTTCCGCAGCCCGCTGCTTTGGGACGTGTTCGCGGTGAGCACGTACGCCACGGTGTCGGCGCTGTTCTGGTACGTGGGCTTGATACCGGACCTGGCCACGCTGAGGGATCGCGCCAGCACCCGCATCCGCCAGGTCGTCTACGGCGTCCTTTCGCTCGGCTGGCGGGGTTCGGCGCGTCACTGGCGTCACTACGAGATGGCCTACCTGCTGCTCGCGGGGCTTTCGACGCCCCTGGTCATCTCGGTCCACTCCATCGTGAGCTTCGACTTCGCCGTGTCGGTGATTCCCGGCTGGCACACCACCATCTTCCCGCCCTACTTCGTCGCCGGCGCCATCTTCTCCGGCTTCGCCATGGTGGTGACGCTGATGATCCTGGCGCGGCGCGTCTATCGCCTGGAGAACCTGGTGACCATGAAGCACCTGGACAACATGTGCAAGGTGATGCTGGCCACCGGCATGATAGTGGGCTACGCCTACGCGGTGGAGTTCTTTACGGCTTTCTTCAGCGGCAACCCTTACGAGCGTTTTGTTTTCGTGAACCGGGCCGTGGGCCCTTACGCCTGGGCGGTGTGGATCATGTTCACCTGCAACGTGATCGTGCCGCAGGTGTTCTGGCTGAAGCGGGCCCGCAACTGCATCCCTCTGATGTTTGTGGTGTCAATCCTGATCAACGTCGGGATGTGGTTCGAGAGATTCGTCATCATCGTCACCTCGCTGCACCGCGACTACCTGCCGTCAAGCTGGGGCTACTTCCGCCCGACTCCGGTGGACATCCTCACCTTCGCCGGCAGCATCGGCCTGTTCCTGACCCTGTTCCTGCTGTTCGTCAGGTTCCTGCCCATGATCGCCATGGCCGAGGTGAAGGGCGTGGTGGCCGGCGGGAAGACTCACGGGGAGGCTAAGGCATGAACGGGCCCGGCCGTATCCACGGAGCAGCCGGGCAGTTCGATTCGCCCGAGTCACTGCTGGCGGCCGCCCGCGCGCTCGCCGGCGACGGCTACACGAGGATGGATGCGTTCACCCCGTTCCCGGTGCATGGACTGGACAAGGCGCTCGGCCTCAGCCGGTCGCCCCTGGGCTACGTTGTCTTCGGCGCCGGGCTGGCTGGAGCGGCGCTGGCGTTGCTGCTTCAATGGTGGACGGGCGCGGTGGACTACCCGCTGGTGATCGGCGGCAAGCCGCTGTTCGCCTTCGAGTTCTCTATCCCGATCACCTTCGAGCTGACCGTGCTGCTGGCCTCGTTCGCCGCCGTCGGCGGGATGCTGGCGGCCAACGGCCTGCCGCGGCTTTCACATCCCGTCTTCAGCTCGGAGTTGTTCCGCCGCGTCACCGACGACGGCTTCGTGCTCCTGATCGAGAGCCGTGACCCGAAGTTCGACGCCGCCGCCTGCCGTGAGCGACTGGCCTCGCTCGGCGCGGTGCGCACCGAGGTGGTGGAGGAGAGGGCCGCATGAAGCTCCGCTGGCTGACGGTCTTGCTCGCGCTCGCCGCCCTGTCGGGCTGCGGTGGTGTAACCACGCGCAAGCCGCCGATAGAGCTCTTCTCCGACATGGATCGCCAGCCCAGGTACAAGCCCCAGGCGGCCAGTCCGTTTTTCAGCGACGGCCGCGCCAGCCGCCTGGAGGCGCCGGGCACGGTCGCGGTGGGCCAGCTCAGGGAGGACGAAGTGTTCGAGACCGGCGTCTCGGCCGGCGTGTTCGCGGGCCGGAACCCTCTGCCCCTGGACGCCGCTCTGCTCGCGCGTGGGCGCGAGCGCTACGACATCTACTGCGCGGTTTGCCACGACCGCACGGGCAGCGGACGGGGCATCGTCCCGCTGCGAGTGCCGGCCTGGCAGCCTGTTAACCTGCTCGACGGGCGGATCAGGAAGATGAGCGACGGCGAACTGTTCAGCGTGGCGAGCGGCGGCCGCCGCACCATGCCAGGCTATCGCTTCCAGGCTCCAGCCAGGGACCTCTGGGCGGTGGTGGCCTACGCGAGGGCGTTGCAGCGGGCGAGGGAGGGAACAATGGCGGACGTGCCGCCGGAGCTGCGTACGTCCGTGAGGTGAGCGCATGGAACACCGCGACGTCCACATCAGCGGAGCAGCCTGGCGCCGGGGGCAGGTGCTGCTGCTGGCGCTGGCTGCCGTTTCGTGGAGCGCGTGCGCCGCCGGTTACGTCACGAACCAGGAGCAGTTCCACGCGTCCTACCTGGTGAACTTCGCGTACTTCCTGACCATCGCGCTGGGCGCCGCCTTCTTCCTCACCGTCTGGCATGTGAGCGGGGCCGCCTGGAACGTTACGGTCCGTCGCTTGATGGAGAACATAGCCGTCACGCTCCCGCTGATGCCGCTGTTGTTTCTGCCGGTGGTCGCCGGCCTGCCCAGGCTCTACGAGTGGGCCAGGCCGGAGTTCTTCTCCGATGATCCGGTGCTCCAGGTCAAGATGGTGTTCTTCAACCGGACGTTCTTTCTGGCGCGAGCGGCGGCCTATTTCCTGGTATGGGGCGTGCTGGCGGTGGGTCTCTACCGGATTTCCGTGGCCGATGACCGGAATGGCTCCGAGGAGACCGTCCGCAAGACTGTCGCCTGGAGCGCTCCGGGACTGGCTCTCCTGATGATCACCGTCACCATGGCGGCGGTGGACTGGCTGATGTCTCTGGAGCCGCACTGGTATTCCACCATCTTCGGGGTTTACATTTTCGCGGGCGGCGGGCTGGCCTTCCTGGCGGCGCTGATCGTGACCTGCCTGGCCTTCCGGCGGGGCGGGCTGCTGGTGGAAGCCATCCACGTCGAGCACTACCACGACCTGGGGCGGTGGTTGTTCGCGCTGGTCGTGTTCTGGGCCTACATCGGCTTCTCGCAGTACCTGCTCATCTGGTACGCCAACCTGCCCGAGGAGACCGTCTGGTTCCGCCACAGGCTGGAAGGCGGTTGGGGCTGGGTCAGCGCGTCTCTGCTATTAGGGAATTTCATCATCCCCTTCCTGTTACTGATCGCCAGGGCGGCCAAGCGGAGCCTTCCGTTGCTTGGGTCAGTCTCCCTGCTTCTGCTGGTGATGCACTACGTCGACCTGCACTGGGTGGTGATGCCCACGGCCGGGCATCACAGGTTTGACCTTCACTGGCTGGACCTGGCGACTTTCGCAGCGGTGGGCAGCGCCTGCGGGCTGGTGTTCTGGAGCAGGCTGAAGGGGCGGGCGTTGATTCCGATTGGAGACGTGCGACTCAGCCAGGCGCTCCGTCATCAGACCGAATAAGGACGCCCTTGATGACTCACGGCAGACAACCCGAGCGTGACGTCGATCGCAGCGAGCCGGGCGTTCCCGCCATAGTGCTCGCGGGTGCGGTGACAATTGTCCTGCTGGTGGCCGCCATCATAGGACTCCAGTTCTTCTACGACCGCGAGCTGGAGAGCCGGGCCCTGGAGCCCGAGCCGGAGCTGCTGGTCAACCTCCGGAGCCGGGAAGACGAGGAACTGAACACCTACGGGCACATGGACCGGGAAAAGGGTACCGTCCGGCTGCCGATCGACCGCGCCATGGCTCTGCTGGCCGCCAGCGCCGAACCGCAACCGTGAGGGTCCGTGAAAAAATCCCGCTCCGGCGCACTGGGGCCGGCGGGAAGTGGCCGC